>JBPCIP010000160.1:0-37416 GCA_051006195.1 Pyrinomonadaceae bacterium | reverse complement strand
TGGGGGGAGGCGACAACCGGGTGGTCGTCAACAGGGAGAAGGGGGGGGGGCAAAGAAGCGCGCCAGTGGGGGGGCGAGACCGAAAAAAACGGCGTTTCTTCGCCCCCACCTCTTTGAGAGTGAAAATAGAAGCGTTGGACTAAGCTCTATCCCTCGTGCCGCCGTCATAAGCGGTTTTGGTGAGGAAGCCTGCGATCAGGAAGACGAGCCCGAGCAGGATGTGAAAGGTGTGATCGCTCGTGCCCAGTTCGAGCGTGCCCGGAATAACTTTGAACAGGCGCGAGTCGGCGTCCATGCCGGGCATCGCGGGCGTGCCCTGACTTCCGAGCAGAAAACCCACCACACCGAGCAACCCGTAGACGGCTCCGAAAGCAAGGCAAAACATTCGCGCGCCGCCGAGCGTGCCGGCCAGGCCGAAGTAGAGAGACACCGCGCCCGAAACAATATGGATGAGATTGTGCGCGGTGCTCAGGTGAAAGCCGCCGACTCCGGGTGCGACGAAGCCCGCGATCCCGACCAGTAAAAACACCACGCCCATGATGGTCGCAACTGTTTTAGCCATGATTCAAGCTCCTTAACTTTTAAGAGAAAAAGATGGACAAATATCAACGACATTCGTCGCCTCTCTGTGGCCGGGACGCTCTCCGTAGTGTGACATCGTAGGCAGCGTCCCGGAGGGGCGGATTGTATCTCAAAACAGAGGGTAAGAAAGCGAGTTTTTTTGTCGTCGTGTGGCTAAAGATCAGCCCGTTTCCTCAGGTCTTCATGTGAATGTTATACTCGTTTCACTCATCTTGGAAAAGTCGGCCCGCCGCGCCCATGTGCCGGTATGTCAATTGCCCGGGCGATAATTTTGGCGGCGTTTGCTGCGCGCCAGTTTACTTATGAGCGAGCTTCAATTCTTATGTGCGAGGCGAACTGATGGATGACGTTCGAGAATTGGTGCGCATCGGCCCGGTAGAGGCATGGGTGTTGATCGAGGAGGGGCGCGCTCCCCTCTTCCTCGATACGAGAAATGCGCGGCACTATGCGCAGAGCGACGTGCAAATTCCCGGTTCTCTGTACATCTGGCGCGAGGAGTTGGAAGCGCGCATTGACGAAGTGCCGCGAGGCCGCCCCATCGTCACGTATTGCGCCTGACACTACGAAAATTCCAGCACCCGTGCGGCGCTGATTTTGGAGGAATACGATTTCACGGAACTCTACATTCTCGTCGGCGGCATCAACGCCTGGCGTGATCAAGGATTTCCGCTTGAACTGAAAGGGTAAAAGCTGTCCGTTGTCAGTAGTCAGTTGTCCGTTGTTTGTCGGGGATGAGGTCGAGTTATGACCATCTCACGCATCACCGGAGGAACGAATTGCGACGGACGACGGACAGCGGACAACGGACAGCTTATGAAAAATGGTTGGGAGGTCGTCATCGGCCTTGAAATTCACGCGCAACTGAATACGGAGTCGAAGATTTTTTGCGGCTGCTCGACGCGTTTTGGCGACGAGCCGAACGCCAACACTTGCCCCGTGTGCCTCGGTTTGCCGGGCGCGCTCCCCGTGCTGAATCGGCGCGCTGTGGAACTCGGTGCGCGCGCCGCGCTCGCATTGGGTCTGCGCATCAACGAGCGTTCCATCTTCGCGCGCAAAAATTATTTCTATCCCGATCTGCCGAAAGGCTATCAAATTTCGCAATTCGACCGCCCATTCTCCGAGCACGGTGAACTTGAGATCATGACCTCCACGCGCGATGAGGCCGGACACGCGCGCGACTGGCAACCGATGACCATCCGCATCACGCGGATGCATCTGGAAGAGGACGCCGGAAAGAACATCCATGAAGGTCTGCCGGAGACGGATCGTTATTCTTACATCGATCTCAACCGGGCGGGGACGCCGCTCGCGGAGATCGTGACCGAGCCGGATTTCCGCACCTCCTGGGAAGCTTACGACTATGTCAACCATGTGCGGCGAGCGTTGCAATGGGTGGGGGCCTCGGAAGCCGATATGGAGAAGGGTAATCTACGCTGCGAGGCGAACATCTCGGTGCGGCGCACGGGCGCTGAGGAATTCGGCACGAAGGTGGAGTTGAAGAATTTAAACTCGGTGCGCTTCATGCAGAAGGCCATCGAGTACGAGATCGAGCGGCACATCAATTTGATCGAAGCGGGCGGGCGCGTCACGCAGGAGACGCGATTGTGGGACGACCGCGCGGGCGAGACGCGCGTGATGCGCTCGAAAGAAGAGGCGCACGATTATCGTTATTTCCCGGAACCGGATTTGCCGCCGCTCGTCGTTGCGCCGGAATTCATCGCGGAGGTGCGCGCCGCAATGCCGGAGTTGCCGGAAGCGTGCCGCCGCCGCTTCATGGAAGATTATCAATTGTCCTATGACGACGCTTCACAGTTCGCTTCCGAGCGAACGCTGGCGGACTATTATGAACGTGCGGCAAGGGCATCGAACAACCCGCGCGTAGCGGCCAACTGGATTCGGTCGGAGTTGTTGCGCGAACTCGAAGCGTCGGGACGCACGGCGGCGGAGTCGCCCGTCGCGGCGGAAGAATTGGGCGCGCTCGTGCGTTTAATTGACGAGGGCAAGATCAGCGGCAAGCAGGGCAAGGAAGTGCTCGTCCAGATGTTCGCATCGGGCAAGTCCGCTGCCGTCATCATCGAAGAACAGGGACTCGCGCAGGTGAGCGATGCGGGCGAGATCGCGTCGCTCGTTGATGAAGTGATCGCTGCCAACCCGAAACAGCTTGAGCAATATCGCGCAGGCAAAGAGACGCTCTTCGGCTTCTTCGTCGGGCAGGTGATGAAAGCCTCGAAGGGCAAGGCGAATCCGAAACTCGTTAACGAAATCCTGCAAGCAAAACTAAAATAGGGACGAGTGACGAGTGATGAGTAAGATGTTCTATCTCATCACTCGTCACCTATCGCTACTAACTTCATAAGGGGAAGTTGAATGGAATTAAACGACAAGGTCGCGATTGTGACGGGGAGCACGAAGGGCATCGGGCGGGCGATTGCCGAGGCGCTGGTGCGCGAGGGCGCGCACGTCTGCGTCAGTGCGCGCAGCGAGAGGGAGGTGAAACGCGCGGTTGACGAGTTGAGCGACATGGGCGAAGGAGGTGTGACGGGCGCGGTGTGCGACGTGCGCGACTATGATGAAGTGAAGTCTCTGTTCGAGCACACCATCGCGGAGTTCGGGGGCGTGGATGTGCTCGTCAACA
Source organism: Pyrinomonadaceae bacterium (assembly GCA_051006195.1). GTDB lineage: Bacteria > Acidobacteriota > Blastocatellia > Pyrinomonadales > Pyrinomonadaceae > JAIVJZ01. Next base: position 34,199 of record JBPCIP010000160.1, on the reverse strand, counting down.
ACGCGGGCATCGGTCTGTTTAAGAGCGTCGAGGAAATGACGCCGGAAGATTTCCGCGCGGTGTTGGAGACGAATCTCAACAGCGTCTTCTACTGTTGCCATGAAGCGATCCCCTTGCTGCGGGCGCGCGGCGGCGGCTACATCATCAATCTCTCTTCGCTCGCGGGTGCGAACCCGCACCCGCAGATGGCCGCTTACAACGCCTCGAAGTTCGGCCTCAACGGTTTCAGCGAGGCGTTGATGCAGGAGGTCAGGCACGACCGCATCAAGGTCAGCTACATCATGCCCGGCTCCGTCAATACTTATTTCGGCGGCGATGAGCCGAGCGCAGAGCAGAACTGGCAACTACAGCCTGCGGACATCGCCCGCGTCGTCCTCGATCTGCTCCGGCACGATGAACGCAGTCTGCCCAGCCGCGTCGAGATTAGGCCGAGCATGCCGCCGAAGAAATGAGGCCGCGACTTGCGTCGGAAAATTTTGTCGCCGCTTTATTCATGTTGTGGTGAATGAAGCCTTGTATAGAATCGCGATTGTCTGGGCTTTCGTGTCGATCCTGACCGCCTCGCCGTCAATGATAAAACTCTCCGTCGCCGTCCGCGTCATCACACTGATGTTCAGCGGCTATTTTTTGTTTTTCGATCTGCCATTTTAATGCCGGAAATTTTAATATTGCCGGAAATAAGGAGCGCGATGAGATGAAGATCTTATTGTTAGTCGTTCTGCTCGTGCTGTTCATTGCGTATACGCCAAGCGTGAACTACGGGCAGCAGGCTGCTCCCGCGACGGGGGGCAGACAGAGGCCGGAAACGGAAAAGACCGCCGCGCTCAACGAAGCTACCAGTCTGAGTAGACAAGTGGTGGAATTATACAAGGCGGATAAATTCGACGAAGCCCTGCCGCTGGCCGAACGAGTGTTGGCGAACCGGGAAAAAGCGCTGGCGGCGAACGACCGCCGCATCGCGGAAGCCCTTGCCAACATCGCCGCCCTCCGGCTCGCGAAAAAGGATAACGACAAAGCCGAAACGTTTTACCACCGCGCGCTGGCGGTTTACGAAGCTGCGGGCGATCAGGGGAGTGATAACGTCATTAGTGTGCTCAGTACATTGGTCTTTCTGTCTGCCTCCAAGAGAAACTTCGACAAAGCGGAGACTCTGGCGCAACGGCTCGTGGCGATTGCCGAAAAGAAGTACCAGCCGCAGCAACTCGAAATGGCTCGCGCGCTCGTCAACCTCGCGGAAGTGCACCGGTTGCGTAGCGACAATAAGCAGGCGCGGACCGTTTACGCACGCATCGTTGACATTGTGGACAAATATTCGCCCGCCGCCGTCCCGAAAGAGATAAGGCTCTCGCTGGCGAATTATCTTGGTCTCCTGTATGAAGAAGAAAAAGGCAGAGACAGCGACTTAACCGAGCGGATCAATAAATTATTCCTCGCCATTGCGTCAGGCGCGACGCCCGGCAGCGAGAAAGAAGTTCAGGGCGGCGTCCTCAACGGTAAAGCCTTATATAAGCCTGCCCCGGATTATCCGTTCTCTGCCAAACAGACTCGCAGGCAGGGGGTAGTGACTGTGCAGGTCACTGTAGATGAAACGGGAAAAGTCATCGCCGCGAAAGCCACACAGTCGCCCGACTTATCTCTGTCGCGCGTGTCTGAGGCAGCAGCGCGAGGAGCGCGATTTACGCCGACGCTCTTGAGCGGGACGCCCGTCAAGGTGACCGGCATCATCACCTATAATTTCGTCTTACAGTAGAACGGGGGATGTAAGTCGGTGCGAGCAGTGCTCCAGCGCGTGACGCGCGCGTCGGTGAAAGTTAAGGGCGAGACGGTCGGCGAGATCGCGGCGGGTTTCCTCGTGCTGCTCGGCATCGCGCGAGATGACACGGAGCAGGACGCGCGGTACCTTGTGGAAAAGATCATCGCTTTACGCATCTTCGATGACGCGCAAGGGCGGATGAATTTGTCGCTCGCCGACACGGGCGGGGCTTTGCTCGTGGTCTCGCAGTTCACGTTGTACGGCGATGTGCGGCGGGGGCGCAGACCCTCCTGGAGCGAAGCCGCGCCGCCGGAAGTGGCCGCGCCGCTTTACGAGTTTTTCGTGGGCGAAGCGCGGCGTGCGGGACAGCGGGTGGAGACGGGGAGCTTTCGCCGGATGATGCAGGTGGAACTCGTCAACGACGGGCCTGTGACAATCCTGCTGGACAGCCGCAAACTTTTCTGACCGGGTGTGGAGTCGAGACCATCATCGCTTTCTCACAGAACATAAAACTTCTGCACAGAGCCGCGAAAACACGAAGAAAATAATTTGCGCCCGTTTCGCGTCTTCATTGCCTTTGTGGTTATATTTGCGTTTGCCATTTTCAGTTCAAAACACAATCGAGAAGGAAAGAAACATGAATCATTATTCCGGAAGATGGGTGACGGTGTCGCTCTGCCTGTCGCTCGCGCTCTTCGCCGTATCGTGTGGTCAAACGGGGTCGAACAATTCCAATGCGAGCGCAGATGAGGCAGCGGAGGCGAACGTCAAAAGCGGTGTCAAGCCGGAGGCGGATACGCAAGCGGCGGTAATCGAAACCGACTACGGGCGGATCGTCGTCGAACTATACCCGAACCTCGCGCCGCAGATGGTCGGGCGTTTCAAGAAACTGGCGGGCGAAGGTTTTTATAACGGGACGGCGATTCATCGCATCGACCCGGATTTGGGGATCATTCAGGGCGGCGATCCGAATTCAAAAGACAACAACCCGCTGAACGACGGCATGGGCAGTTCGCCGGAACCGAACCTTCCGGCTGAGTTCAGCGACATCCCCTATGAGCGTGGGACGGTGGGCGCGGCGCGGGCGCAGTCCATCGACTCGGCCAACTGCCAGTTCTACATCACGCTCAAACGCCAGTCTGCCTTCGACAAACAATACACCGTCTTCGGGCGCGTCATAGAAGGCATCAGCAACGCCGACATCATCAGCAACGCGCCCGTCACCGAAGGTCGAGATCAGCCCGCAGACAAAGTTCTCGTCAAGAGCATTACGCTGCAACCTCGCGCCAACTTCCAAAAGTAGTGACAGGTGACATGTGATGGGAAAGAACAAGTTTTGCTCTTGTCACCTGCCATCCGTTATCCGCAACTAGATCGGTTTTCAATTGAACGTACGGCGTGGGACTAATCCAGATCCCTCTGGTTGCTTATCCAGCGGAAGCTGGCTGTTCGTTCTATCCATACACGCAATTGAAAACCGATCTAAATTAAGTCGTCTTCCGTTTTCAAGCGCGGGTCTAGTTCGTAGCGGTTGTGGTGGCGGCGGTCGATCTTGTCGATGAACTCTGGTGGTGGCTCAGTCCCATGAGAGGCTGTAACAGTGACATAGAAAATGACGGATTTGCGTCACCATAAAAACGGCTAAAAAATGACTATCGGCCCGTTCCTGCCTGACAAAATCTTACACCCAAAAAAGAGGTCATATTTGCCCTGCTAATGCGTCGGAGTGTGGAGACGTGTGAGAGTGTGTCGGATCAATCCCATGCCAGCTTGGCTAGCGCGATGTGGCGTTGCAGGCGTTGGGTTGTAGCTCTCACTGTGCCGCAGTTACCTGATGTCGCGAGAGAAGAATCTTGATTTCGCATCCCGTTTGGGGTATAAGGCGCAACGACTGGCGGGAGGCTCTCCCGCACCTGTGTTCCATACGTGGCGAGTTTTGCTGCTCACCAGAAACATCTCTTTCACCGGAGGCAACAACCATGAAAAAATCAGTTAAGCGTAACGCCGTTTGTTTGCTATCCTTCATTTTCATCTTGTCTATCAGTTGTGCCTCGCCGCCCCCGAAACCTCCGAAGACGGTTAAGACGGTGGCTTTCATCCCTAACAACTTCTCTAATTTCTGGAAGGTCGCGCGTAAGGGGAGTGAGAAGGCCGACGCCGAACTGTCTGACGTGGCAGTCGTCTTCAAGTCCGTCTTCGTGGGGACAAAAGAAGATCAGAATAAATTCATACGGCAGGCTCTGGATGTGGATGACGCCGACGCCATTGCGATCAGCCCGGTCGATCCGTCCGGCCAAAACAAGATGCTCAATGACGCGGCGAAGAGGGCACTGATCATCACTCAGGACAGCGACGCGCCGGAGAGCGACCGCGTGCTCTACATCGGCGCAGACAACCGTGCTGCCGGGCGCCAGGCCGGAGACCTCATCAAAAAAGCTCTGCCGCAGGGTGGCAAGATCATGGTCTTCGTCGGCAAGCGCGAGGTGCTGAACGCACAGGAACGATTCGACGGGCTGAAGGAATCGCTGCAAGGCTCGAAGGTGGAGATCATCGATCTGCGGACCGACGACAGTGATATTAGTCGCGCCAGGGAGAACGCCTATCGAACGCTGAAGGAACACCCCGACGTAGCCGGAATGGTCGGTTTATGGTCCTACAACGGACCGGCCATTATGAACGCGCTGAAACCTGAGAATATGCTCGGCAAGATCAAGATTGTGTGTTTCGACGACGAGCGGGAGACGCTCGAAGGCATCAAGGTGGGGGCGATCTTCGGGACCGTGGCGCAGCAACCGTTTGAATATGGCTATCAGGCGGTACAAGCGGCAGCAAAGCTCCTCAGGGGAGATCGTTCAGTGATCCCGGAGGGGAAAAAGATATTCATTCCGACAATCGTCATTCAGCGCGATAACGTTGATGAATTCAGGGACAAAATGAACAAGTTGCTAGGTAGCACTTCGAGTTAGCTCGCGAGAAATCAACACCTTCCAAGTAGATTTCCGGGTAGTGGCTCAGTCACATGAGAGGCTGTAAACTCTCACGCATGGTTCGACTGACATGTTATCACTGTGGCAGCGACCGCCTCGCCCGCAATGGCTTAACCCAGCAGGGCAAGCGACACTATCTCTGCTCCGGGTGTGGGCGTGCCAGCCGCGACCAGCCGCAAGTCAATGGCTACACTGAAGCGCAGCGCGAGCGCATCCTTCGCGCCTATCACGAACGCAGTTCCCTGCGCGGGCTGACGCGCACCTTCGGAGTGTCGAGAAACACCGTCAGCAATTGCAAACCGCTATAAGTACCGGGCCAAAATAGACCATGCCAAAGGAGCGAAAGTGGGACGATGGGCGTGGGACGTGTTCCTCCAAAAAGCCCCTTGATTGATGCAGAGACAATGAAGCACGAAACCGCCCGCCAGTCACACAGATCAGCGGGCGGTGTTGCTTTCGCCTGTGGCCTCAGATCGAATTGTCTTCCGTTTTCGACCGCGGGTCGAGTTCGTAGCGGTCGCGGTCGCGGCGGTCGATCTTGTCGATGAACTCCAACTCTTCGTTGTCTTCGTAGTTGACGCCGACGGCGTGGGCGTTCTCTTCCACGTCCGATTGATCGGGCGTCGGGTTGTCGCCCGCGACGCTTTCCGTGCCGCTAGCGTTAACATCTTCCCATGAAGCGTCGAGGTCGCCGCCGGAATCGCGCGGGGATGCGGCGGTGTTCTGGCGCAGCCGCTCGGCGAGTTGTTCCAGGTCTTTGGGCGCGCGGGCGATCTCTTCTTCCATGAACTCTTCGATTTCGGGGTCGGGCACGAAGTTCGGGTCGTTGCTCAAGTACTCGAAGTCTTCCGGTCTCTTTTTTGGCATTTCTTCCTTCTCCTCATTTAAACGATGGACGAAAGGCTGAGCGGTAGATTTTCAACGTCCCGCGCGCATCATTGATCTTAGTGTAGTGTTTTGCTTGACCCCGACAATATAGCAAACGCGGTGAAAACTCGGCAAACAGACGAGGCGGCAAAGCCTTTGCGGGAGCGCCGAAATCGACCCGCTTGACGTTTCGCGACGGGGAAACTTAAACTGAATCGTATTGGTTAATCGACTTCAATTCGAGCATCCGCGACTGATGAAGCGCATTCGCTTCATCAAGCCCCGATGGCGTTCGTCAATGCGCTGAAGCCTTTCAGCCGCGAAGGAAAATTAATAAACTCCCATGTCTCATAATCTCTTCAACACACTGCAACGCTTTGACGCCGGACAATTTTACTCGCTGCCGCAACTGGAAAAAGAAGGCATCGGCCCCGTCTCCAAGTTGCCCGTCAGCATCCGCATCGTACTGGAATCTCTGCTCCGAAATTTCGACGGCAAGAAAGTCGAGGAAGAGGACATTCGCGCGCTCGCCAATTGGCAGCCCAATGCCGAACGCACTGAGGAAATCCCGTTCATCGTGGCGCGCGTGCTGTTGCAGGATTTTACGGGTGTGCCGCTCCTCGTCGATCTCGCGGCGATGCGCTCGGCGGTCGCGCGCATGGGGCGCGACCCGAAGATGATCGAGCCGCTCGTGCCCGTCGATCTCGTCATCGACCACTCGGTGCAGGTGGACGCCTGGAGCACGCCCGACGCCTTGCAGAAGAACATGGAGACGGAGTTTAAGCGCAACCGCTCGCGCTATCAGTTTTTGAAATGGGGCACGCAGGCCTTCGAGAGTTTCACGGTCGTCCCGCCCGGCATCGGCATCGTGCATCAAGTGAATCTCGAATATCTGGCGAAAGGCGTCATTGAGCGCGACGGCGTCTATTTGCCGGATACGCTCGTCGGGACGGATTCGCACACGACGATGGTCAACGGCCTCGGCGTCGTGGCCTACGGCGTCGGGGGGATCGAAGCGGAAGCGGGGATGCTCGGTCAGCCCGTCTACTTTTTAACGCCCGATGTGGTCGGCGTAAATTTGACCGGCAGTTTGCGCGAAGGCGTGACGGCGACCGATCTCGTTTTGCGCGTGACAGAGTTGCTCCGGGCAGCCAAAGTGGTCGGGAAGTTTGTCGAGTTTCACGGCGAGGGCGCGGCCAGCCTTCCGGCCTATGACCGCTCGACCATCGCTAATATGGCTCCCGAATACGGCGCGACCATCGGCTTCTTCCCCGTCGATGAAAAGACTCTCGAATACTTCCGCTCAACCGGAAGAACCGAAGAGCACGTTGACGCTATCCGCAGCTATTACGAGGCGCAGGGCATGTTCGGCATCCCGCGCGCGGGCGACTGCCAGTACAGCCAGTTGCTCGAATTGAATCTCGCGGAGATCGAGCCAAGCGTGTCCGGCCCGAAGCGACCGCAGGATCGCATCGAATTGACCGACCTCAAAGAACATTTCAACGCGCTGTTGCAAAAGCCAATCGGGGAGAACGGTTACAACAAGCAGCAAGCGGAACTAACCGAACGTTACCCCGTGGATTTGGACGCGAAGGGGGCGGACATGAGCCGCGCTCTGCCCGTCATCGCGGGCGGCGGCGCACAGGATACGGACACCGTCCCGGAAGGCGAAGGCCAGACGAGTGTGAAAAACACGAGCGCCTTGACCGAGATCGAGATGATGAACAACAGGCCGACGCCCGACCGCGTCGAGCCTGATGAGACGGACGCCAGCATGCAGCCGGAACTCAAGCGTCATACCAAACTCGGACATGGCGACGTGGTCATCGCCGCGATCACTTCTTGTACCAATACCTCGAATCCGAGCGTGATGCTCGCTGCCGGCATCCTCGCCAAAAAAGCCGTGGAGCGCGGACTCCGTGTGCAGCCGACGGTCAAGGCGTCGCTCGCACCCGGCTCGCGCGTAGTCACCGAGTATTATGAGAAGACCGGACTGCAACCCTTCCTCGACCAACTCGGTTTTAACCTCGTCGGCTATGGCTGCACCACCTGTATCGGCAATTCCGGCCCGCTCGACCCGCGCATCGAGAGCGTCATCAACGAGCATGATCTCATCGCGGCGAGCGTGCTCTCAGGCAACCGCAATTTTGAGGCGCGCGTGCATCAAAGCGTCAAGGCGAACTTTTTGATGAGTCCGCCGCTCGTCGTCGCCTTCGCGCTCGCGGGGCGCATTGGTATCGATTTGTCGAGCGAGCCAATCGGCAAAGGCAAACGCGGCGAGGACGTTTACCTGCGTGACCTCTGGCCGACGCTCGACGAGATCGGCGAAGGCTTACGCGCGGCGACCGACCCGGAAACATATCGCCGTCTCTACAGCGACTTCGCCGAACAGAATCCGCTCTGGAACGAGATTCCGAGCGTCACGGGCGATATCTATGAATGGGACGGGCATTCAACCTACATTCAGGAGCCACCCTACTTTGAGAAGTTCGGGATGGAGCCGGGGCGATTTTGCGACTTGAGAAACACGCGCCCGCTCGCCATCTTCGGCGACTCGGTGACGACCGATCACATCAGCCCGGCGGGCGCGATCAAGCCGACTTCCCCGGCGGGCGTCTATTTGCAATTGCGCGGCGTGGATGTCGAAGATTTCAATTCTTACGGTTCGCGGCGTGGTAATCATCACGTGATGGTACGCGGCACGTTCGCCAACGTGCGGATCAAGAACCTGATGGTTCCCGGCACTGAGGGCGGCATCACGATTCTGCAACCCGTCAACGAACGCATGAGCATCTACGACGCTTCCGTCCACTATCAAGCCGCCGGTATTCAACTCGTCGTCATCGCGGGGCAGGAATATGGCACGGGTAGTTCGCGCGATTGGGCGGCGAAGGGCACGCGTCTGCTCGGCGTCGGCGCGGTCGTGGCGCAGAGCTTCGAGCGCATCCACCGCAGTAACCTGGTCGGCATGGGTGTGCTGCCCTGCCAGTTCAAAGAGGGCACGAATGCCAAGACGCTCGGCCTCGACGGCACGGAAACTTTCGACATCGTCGGACTCGAAAGCGATGAGATCGAGCCGCGACAGGACGTGACGCTCGTCATCCATCGCCGGAGCGGCGAGATAGAGGAAGTGCCCGTCACACTGCGCATCGACACGCCGATAGAGATCGACTACTACCGTCACGGCGGCATCCTGCCGTTCGTGCTGCGGCAGTTGATTCAGCAATAAACCAGGGAGCCGGGCAAGGGGACAATGACCAAAAGTAAAAGCGGTGTCCTGAATGGATGAACTGATTTCGGCTCGTGCTCTCCCACTTCTCCCGGTCGCCTTTTCACTTTTGCCTTCTTTACTAACTGCCGGCGGCGTGCTGCTCCTCCTCCTCGTGGCCTACGACGTGTACGCCACCATCCTCGACGCGAGCGGGCGCGCGGGGCCGCTCAGCGCGCTTTTGAACCGCGTCGCCTGGAGCGCGGCACGCCTGCTGGCCTTTCGTTTCGAACGGCAGAACCGCCATCGCTTTCTCAACACCATCGGGCCGTTGTTGATGCCCGTCCTCATCGTTTTGTACCTGCTGTTCGTCATCTCCGGTTTCGCGTTAATTTACTTCCCGCGCATGCCTTCCGAGTTCAACGTGTCGCCGGAGGCGGTGAGCGCATCCTGGATCGAATCGCTCTACTTCAGCGGCACGACGCTTGTCACGGTCGGCTATGGCGACATCACGCCGCGTTCTTTTAGTGCGCGTTTCATCGCCCTCATCGAAGGCGCGAGCGGCTTCGCCCTGATCTCGCTCGCGGTCACTTATCTGATCACGGTGTACAGCGCGTTGGAACGCAAACGCGTCATCGCACTTTCTTTTTATCATCAGGCGGAAGAGGGCGCGAACGTGGCGAGTTTCATCTCGCATTACTTCGTCAGCGGGCGTTTCTACGGCTTCGAGGCAGTCCTGCGGATAGCCGCGCGCGACATCAATGAATTGCAGGAGTCGCACGCGGAGCATCCCGTCATTCATTATTTCCATCCTGTCGCCGTGCATAAAAGTTTGCCGCGCGTCTTCTTCCTCGTCCTCGAAACCTGCGCCGTCATCAATGCCTGTCTTGATGAGGAAGAGTACCCGGAGACGTGCCGCCACCCGGAGGTGCGCACGCTCGAAGCGAGCGGTCTCCACGTACTGGCGCAATTCGTCGCCGCGCTTAATCTGGGGCAGGAGCGAATGCGACCGCCGGAGTCGCCGGAGGAGAATGTGCGTCGTTTGCGCAGACGTTACCGGCAAACTCTCAGATCATTGAATGCGGCGGGCATCAAGACGCGACCGGAAACAGCGCAAGGTTGGGAAATTTATCGCGCGCGACGAGAACAATGGGAGACGAAATTACACAGCTTCTCCCATTATCTCGGCTACGATTGGGACGAAGTGACGGGCGACAGGGATTTGCGTTATGCCGCCGACGAGGAGATGCCGGAGAGGGAGTTGACAGGCGACAAGCTGAATGCGCCGCGCTGAAATTGAAACTAAAGCGGCGATCCATAGTCAATATTTTCCGCCGGTAGTCGGGTTTCGACTTCGTCATTAGTTGGTGCTAAAGTAATCGCCATGCACGAAGTTCAAGCAAGTCTCTTCCATCTCTTATTCAACAATCGAAGATAAGGAGTTTTCTATGTCGTCCCCGCAAACTGCATCCGAGACGCCCCGCCGCTATCAACTTTTCATCGACGGCCAGTGGGTCGATGCCGAATCCGGCAAAACTTTCACGACGCCAAACCCTTCAACGGGCGAGACGCTTGCTGAAGTTGCTGAAGGAGATAAGGCCGACATCGACAAGGCGGTGGCCGCCGCGCGCCGCGCTTACGAAGGCAAATGGTCGCGCCTGAGCGCGCGTGACCGCGGGCGTCTGTTATACAAACTCTCCCAACTCATCGAAGCCAAATCGCAGGAACTCGCCGCGCTCGAAACCGCCGATAATGGCAAGCCGATTCGCGAATCGGCCTACGTCGATATCCCGCAGGTCGTCGAAAATTTCGAGTACTTCGCAGGCTACGCCACGAAGATCGAGGGCGAGACGATCCCCGTTCCCGGCCAGATGCTCAACTACACTTTGCGCGAACCGCTCGGCGTCTGCGGCCAGATCATCCCGTGGAATTTTCCGCTCCTGATGGCGGCGTGGAAACTCGCGCCCGCGCTCGCCGCCGGCAACACCATCGTCCTGAAGCCCGCCGAGCAAACTCCGGTGACGGCGATGGAACTAGGGCATTTGATTCAAGAGGCGGGCTTCCCCGACGGCGTCGTTAACATCGTCCCCGGCTACGGCGAGACGGCGGGCGCGGCGCTCGCCTCGCACCCCGGCATCGACAAGATCGCTTTCACCGGCTCAACCGATGTGGGCAAACTCATCGCTCATGCGGCGGCGGATAACATCACCAAAGTCTCGCTCGAACTCGGCGGCAAAGCCCCGAACATCGTCTTCGCCGACGCGGACATCGAGCAAGCCGTCAACGGCGCGATGATGGGCATCTTCTTCAATCAGGGGCAGGTCTGCTGCGCCGGTTCGCGTCTCTTCCTCGACGAACGGATCAAGGATGAATTTCTCGCCCGCCTCAAAGAGAAGGCGCAGAAAGTCAAAGTCGGCGACCCGATGGACAAGGGTACGCACATGGGGCCGCAAGTCTCGGAAGAACAACTCAGCCGCATCAAAGGTTACGTCGACATCGCGCGCACTGAGGGCGCGACTGTCCTGACGGGCGGCGAATCGCCACAACTCGAAGGCAACTTTCAGCGTGGCTATTTCTTCCAGCCCACCGTCTTCAGCGAAGTGCAGAACACGATGCGCGTGGCGCAGGAGGAAATTTTCGGCCCCGTCGCCTCCGCTATCACTTTCAAAGACGAAGCTGACTTGATCAAGCAGGCCAACGACACCATCTTCGGTCTTTCCGCCGGCATTTGGACAAAGGACATTACGCGAGCTCACCGATTCGCCAAAGAGATCAAAGCGGGCACGGTCTGGATCAATACGTTCAACATGTTCAATGCGGCCTCGCCCTTCGGCGGCTTCAAACAATCCGGCTATGGCCGCGAGATGGGCAAACACGCGCTCGAACTCTACACGCACGTCAAGAGCGTCTGGGTCGATCTCTCAGGCAAACCCATCGGCTGGTTTGGCAACTAAGAGCAGGGATGAGGGATGAAATGAAAGGATGAGGATGAAGCAGGAAAAACGCTTTTGGTTTTGCTCATCCCTCATCCCTTGATGCATCCCTCCGCCCTTACGTTCCGCCTCTCCCGAAATTTACAATCAGTAAGGAGAAGCCATGCGCTCATGTCGGAAAGTTTCTATACTCGCTGTAACTCTTCTCAGTATGCTGTTACTGACAGCTTGCCCAAGTAAAACCAACATCGGAAAAATTCTCGACAATCCTGACCGCTATCGCGACAAAGAAGTGGCGGTGGCCGGCAGTGTGGAAGATAGCTACAGCGTGCCTTTCGTCGGCGGGGCTTACAAGGTTGACGACGGGACGGGCGAAATCTGGGTGGTCTCGCGGCGCGGCGGCGCACCCCGGCGCGGCGCGAAGGTCGGCGCGAAAGGGCGCGTCTTACAGGGCTTTAACTTCGGCGGACGAAATTTCGGCACGGTCATCGAAGAGTCCGACCGGCGCACGAAGTAGAAAATTGATTCATTGAATCAATTGCTCAATGGTTCAATGAATCAATTACTATCAACTCTCGACGCACAATTCGTCGCGCTGCATGAGCGTTCGAGCGCGCTCGTGCGCGTTGTGCCCCCGGACAAACTTTACTGGCAGCCGGGCGAAGCGGCGGCGGGTGCGTTTCCCGTCTTCTCGTGCGGCGAACATCTTTTGCGTAGCGCGGCCTGCGTGGAGCAGACCTTCGGCGGGCTCAGCGCGAATCTGTGGGACGACCCGTTTGAATGGACGCTGCCGGAGACGCTCGCGACGCCCGCACTCGTCGCGGCATATCTTGCGGAGGTTGAAACGACGCGGCGGCGCGGCCTCGCGTCGATTGAAAGTGACAGCGATCTGCTCAAGGAGATCGCCGCGCCTTCGGGCGAGAACCGGACGCTCTTTGCGTTGTTAAGCGAGACGCTCGTGCGCGCCGCGCATCATCAGGGGCGTGCCTTCGCGACGTTTCACTTGTTCTCAAATGAACGCCTCCCAAACGTCTGACTTCATTATCCGCTCCGAACTTTAATGGCTCAGGGAGCGTAGTTGAAGAAGTTGCGCCTCTGCGGCATAAGCGTCACGCGCGTTCGATTGATGTTCAAAATGCGGAAAGGTCTCTCCCGATGTATTGCCCGAAATGTGGTCAGTCGCAAGTGAGTGCGGATGTGCGCTTCTGTTCGCGCTGCGGATTTTTGCTCGAAGGCGCGAGTAGTCTTCTCGCGTCGGGCGGCCTGCTTCCGGCGGCGAAGAACACCGGGGGCGATGACGGCCAGATGTCGCCGCGAAGACGCGGGGCGCGACAGGGTGGGAAGTTACTGATGTTGGGTATCTTCTTCGTCCCGTTGTTCGCGATCCTGCACGAGTTGATCGGCACCCCGGAAAAACTTCCGCTCATCGGCGTGCTCTTCATCATCGCAGGTATCATGCGTTTGATCTTCGCCCGCTTTTTTGAAGAAGGTGCGAGCCGCACCCGACCAGTCGCTTCGACGCTCTATACGCCGCCGCAAACCGCGCCGCCACGCATGAGCGCACCCGCGCAGGAAACCCTGCCACCCGCGCCCGGCACGCCCGCCTATAATTATCGCCGGCCACAGGCGAACACCTCCGAGATCATGCAACCACATAGCGTCACGGACCACACCACGCGACTCCTCGAAAAAGAATCCGATCCTACGGAGCGATGAAGTCGCAGAATCAGATGTCGCTCGCCGCGCGTCTCCGCGAACTGATCGGGCGCGCGGGAGCGATCTCTTTCCACGACTGGATGGCCGCCGCCCTCTACGACGAGCGGGAAGGCTTCTACTGCCGTACCGATCTCCAGCGCTGGGGGCGCGCGGGAGATTATCGCACCAGCCCTGAGCGCAGCTCACTTTTCGCCGCCACCTTCGCGCGTTATTTCGCCTCACTCTACGTGGAATCCGGTGCGCCCCCGGAATGGACGATTCTTGAGGTGGGCGCAGGCGCGGGCGACTTCGCACGCGGGACGCTGGAAACTTTGCAGCGCGATTACCCGCACGTCTATAAAGCGACTCGATATCTCCTTGATGAAGTCAGCGACGATGCCCGCGCCCGCGCCCGCAAAAGTTTAGCGGCTTTCGGGGAGCGTCTTGATTTTCGTTCAATCGGCGAAGAAGGTTTCAGGTGTGAGACCGGAATCGTTTTCAGCAACGAATTGCTCGATGCGTTTCCGGTCTATCGCGTGCGTATGCGCGGCGGCAAGCTTCAGGAGATGTGCGTCGGCTTAAACGAGGCGGGCCACTTTATCTGGACCGAGCGCGAGCCGACCACCCCGCGCCTGGCGGAACATTTCTCGCGGCTGCGCATCCCGCTCGCGGAGGGTCACTTCGCCGAGATCAATCTGGCCGCCGGAGAGTGGCTCGAAAAAGTGGCTGCCGTCCTCGCCTGTGGTTATATAATCACGGTTGACTACGGAGCGGAAGCCGCCGAGCTATATCAATCACCGCTTCGTCGCGAAGGAACGTTGCGAGGTTTTCGGGCACACCAATTCGCCGCAGATGTGCTGGCGCAGCCCGGCCAGCAGGACTTGACGACGACCGTTAATTGGACGCAGATGAAACTGGCGGGCGAAGCGGCGAATCTCGAAAACGTGTCCTTTGAGCGACAGGATGAATTTCTGTTGCGCGCCGGACTGCTCGAACAACTTACATCGGCCACAACGCGCATGTCGAATGAAGCTGAGCGAATGCGCCTGAGAGTTGAGGCTCGCGAGATGATCCTTCCCGGCGGCATGAGCCAGAGTTTTCAAGTGTTAGTACAAAAGAAAAGCCGATAGCGCTACCACGTCTCCAAGTCTGTCCTAGAAGTTATCTGAAGATGCGTCGCGGCGAGATTCAAAGACGGTGCTCGCCCTTTCCAGTACTTGTCGCATTTGCTTCTCATCCCAGGGCTTGGGAATAAAGATGTCGATGAGTCCGGCGACCACGTCTGTGAACATGTCTCCGGCTCCCCCATAGCCCGTGCTCATGATGCGGAGACTACGGGGACAGGTTTTGACAACTTCATGTAAGAAGGCCGAGCCGGAAATTTCCGGCATGCTCTGATTCGAGATGATAATATCCGCCGCACATTCGGCGAGCATCCGGCGCGCCTCCGCCAGTTTCGTCGTCGTCCGCACCTCATACTCGTCGCCAAACATCATTTGAAAGACTTCAAGCAGATCGGATTCATCGTCAAAGTAAAATACGGATCGCTTCATCGCCCTCCCCTTTGATCATCTCCGGCGTCACCTCTCCCACGCGCAATCCTGCGCCGGAGTAAAAACTGATTTAGCAAAAGGCTGCCGGTTGACACGTTCGCTGTAAATGCAAACATGTGAGAAGCCAGTCAACACGGCCAGAAGAGGAGGCTTGGGCAGTTGGACGCGATTATATCGCGACGCGACGTTTAGCCAAAATCAATGGGTTAACGATATCTATCCCCGCACCTCGTTTTTATGCGTAGAGATTTCGATAGGCAAAGAGAGTGCGTCAAGCTTTAGAAGATGGAAAATTTGATTGTCAGATACTTCTTGGGATTTTGCCGGAAATCGTAGAGCAGTTTGACGGATTCGGAGGAGAGTTGGTTGACGTTGTTGTAGAGTTGTTCGTCGGTCAGAAGTTTGCCGGCGGTGCCTTCGCCGCGTTGAATGCCGGCGATGATGTTGTCGATGCGTTCGGCGGAGGTGTTGAAGCGGGCGATAGCGGCGCGGGCGTCGTTGTAGAGGGCTTCGTCGGTGAGGAGTTTGCCGGCGGTGCCGCGCCCGGCGCGGAGGCCTTCGGCGATGCCCTGAAGTTGCGCGCTGATGGCGGTGACGTTGTTATAGAGTGCGGGGTCGTTGATGAGTCGTCCGGCGGTGCCGTTGCTGCTGCGCAGTTGACGGATAACGCCCTGCGTTTCGCGAATCGTCACGTTGAGATTGTCGTAGAACGCCTCGTCGTTGACGAAGCGACCGAGCGATCCCTGTCCTTCGTTGACTTTGCGGGTGATGTCCGTGACTTGTGTGGACAGTTGGTTAAGCTGATCGACGAGTTCATTGCCGGAGGCAGTGAGTTGCGCCATGCCGCCTTCGGTCGTCGTGCGTAGCTCATGCCCTTCCTGCACAGGATTGCCGAGCGAGGTGCCGGGCGTGATGTTGATGATGCGGTCGCTGCCGAGAAGGCTGGGCGTGGCGAGTTGCGCGGTCGAATCGGTGCGGACGAGATCGGTGATGGGCTTGCCATCGATTTTGCTGTCGAGCGCGAGGACGGCTTCGACTTTCGGGTCTTTCGGGTTGTCGGTCGGCGTCAGCAATCTCACCTCATCGACTTTACCGATGCGGACTCCGGCGAGGCGCACTTCACCGCCGGGACGCAAACCCTCCGCCGTCAAAAACTGCGCCTTTAGACGAATCTTGCGCGCAAAAGAGATGTCGCCCGAGGCGTTCAGGATCAGGAAGATCAAAAGCGCGATGGCGATAATGACGAAGAGTCCGACGCGCAACTCGCGCAAGCCGATGGTCTTTTTAGCTGGAGGCATAATGTGATTTCGGATTTCGGATTTCGGATTTCGGATTAAAGAATCAATTGCTTTTCAATCCGCAGTCGGCAATCCGCTATCTACAATTGATTCAGTGTCCACGCAAAAAACGTTTAATGTATGGGTCTTCGGTGCGCTTGAGCATTTCGTCCGTACCGCTAAAGATGATATTGCCTTCTTTCATCATCAACAGCTTAGTGTTGGTGAGACAAAGGCGTTCGCCCTCTTGCTCGAAGATGACTTCGCCAGCGTCGTTGACCGCCGCGTACTCGCGGGTGAGGTATTCGACGTTGTTCATCTCGTGCGTCACAAAAATCGAAGAGACATCTTCGAGGTCGCGCAGTTTGATGGCGAGTTCGCAGATGGTGCGGGCGGTCGGCGGATCGAGGCCGGCGGTCGGCTCGTCGAACATCACAATCGTCGGGCCGCCGACGAGTGCCCGTGCGATGCCGACGCGGCGGCGCATGCCGCCTGAGAGTTCCGCAGGCATCTTATCAATGGCGTCTTCCAGATTGACGAACTGCAGCATGCGGCGCACTTCCTGTTCCACTTCTTC
Organism: Pyrinomonadaceae bacterium; assembly: GCA_051006195.1. Classification (GTDB taxonomy): domain Bacteria; phylum Acidobacteriota; class Blastocatellia; order Pyrinomonadales; family Pyrinomonadaceae; genus JAIVJZ01. Next base: position 17,349 of record JBPCIP010000160.1, on the reverse strand, counting down.
TTCGGGCACGCCCTGTTCGTGCAGGCGGTAGGCGACGTTATCGTAGACGGAGAGCGAATCGAAGAGCGCGCCTTCCTGGAAGATCATGCCGAAGTTTTTGCGCACGCGCATCATCTCTGCTTCGGTGTAATGGGTGATGTCTTCGCCGTTGACGAGGATTTGGCCGGAGTCGGGTTTGAGCAGTCCGAGGACGAGTTTGATGGTGGTGGATTTGCCGCAGCCCGAACCGCCGAGGATGATCTTCGTCTCGCCTTTCGCCACTTTGAAACTGAGGCCGTTGAGCACGTTGCGGTCGTCAAAGGAAAGATACACGTCGCGAAACTCGATGGCGGGAGTGATGCGCTCGCGATCATCCTCGGCGGCAAAGGTGGACTCAGCCGCCGCCGCGCTCACTTGATTATCTTCGCCCGGAGCAACGGCGTCATCCTCCGGCGCGTGTGAAAGCTCGATGTCGGTGGAGGCCATACGGTTCAAGCGTAAACTTAGGTGCCCGGCATGTCCAGAATAACCTGTAACGCCTTGGCGAGAAAGAAGTCGGCGACGATCACGACGATGGACGAAGTGACGACCGCCGAAGTCGTCGCCCGACCCACTCCGACCGTCCCACCATCCGTGCTCAACCCCTTGTTGCAGGAGATACTGCCGATGATGAGCGCGAAGACCAGCGGCTTGATGACGCCGCCGATCATATCGTCGAAGGTAATACCGTAGCGGACGGAACTGATGAAAGTTCCATACGGCTGCAAGTAGAGCACGGTGGCGACCGTGCCGCCGCCGAGGATGCCGACCACGTCCGCCGCCACCGTCAACAGCGGCAGCGTGATGAACAGTGCGACGAGGCGCGGGGCCACGAGTTTGCGCACCGGGTCTGTGCCGAGAGAGCGCATCGCGTCGATCTGTTGCGAGACGACCATCGAACCGAGTTCGGCGGAGATGGCGGAGCCGACGCGCCCCGTCACCATCAAAGCCGTGAGCACGGGGCCTAGTTCGCGCACGAGCGAGAGGGCGACGAGATAGCCGGTTTGATCCTGCGCGCCGTAGTATTTGAGCGTCGGGTAGGTTTGCAGGGTCAGCACACCGCCCGTGAAAAATCCGGTGAGAATGATGATCGTGAGCGAACCGACGCCGATCACGTCCATCTGCGCGATCATCTCGTTGATGTAACTGGGTCGGCGAAGGAGCCTGCGTGCGGCGCGTACCACCAGCAGACTCGTCTCCTGAACTTCCAGCAGGGAGCGAGCGGCAATGTTCATGTGTGAATTATAGAAATTCGTAAATGCGCCCGATGGTTGAAACCCTACGCCGCACCCGAACGCGTTCAAGCGTAATGTTTGAACTCTGATTCCGACATCTATCCCGACTTAATTTAGATGGCGCGCAGACGAACTGCGAGATGAGCATGAACGAGCAGGCCAATGATGCGCAATTATTAGGCAAGGCGTCAAGCTACAAGTAAGGCAAAAGCAAAAAGGCAAAAAGCGCAGAGGCGAGGCCACCGCACACGGCCTCGCTCTCTGCCACTCTTCACTCTTACCTTTTGCCTGTTACCTTTCCTTTTATTGTCGCGGCGGGCGTGCTTGGCGGAGGATAGCGCGCCGGCGTTCGCCCGGCGTGGCGGCGTTCGGGGCGTGCGGCAAAGGTGGCCGGCGCGACGATGCGCCGCCGGGGACGGTGTGCCGGAAGCTTCCAGGAGCGTCGTCGGAAGAATCTCCCTCCGGTGAACGTTGGTTGCGCCGCTGCCGGGTGCGCGCCCGCTTCTGTAATTCGCGGAAGATGCTTAATTGTTCGGGCGTCAGAACCCGGCGAATTTTCAATTCCGTCAAGGCCCGCAGGCGCACGGCGGTGGCTTGCGCTGCGCCGACTTCACGGGCGCGTTCAACGACAACGTTTTCATCCGGATTATCAGAATAGATCGCTTCGTCGAGCGCGCGGCGGGCTTGACGAAGACGCATGCCGGAGAGCCTGATGTCCGGCTCGGTCTCGCGGCGAATCGCTTTGATCTGCGTGCGCTGTTCGGGCGTCAGGTTCAAGATGCGGAGCAAGCGGACGGAATCATCGCCGCCCCGTCGCGCCCGCCGCTCACCGCGCACGACGGGCGGCAATGTGGTTGCGCCTTCATCTTGCTGCGCGCGCACGGGCACGGAGCCCGCGAGCGAAAGTAGTGCGAGCACGATGAAGATCGATCTACCCTGGAGCAGACGACGGATGATCTCTTTCGACATGTGTGCTAATTGGCCTCGGTTAAGAGATCGTAGAGGCGCGGCAAGTCCTCTTCATCTCTGTCGTCCCTGAGTCTCCTGGGTCGCGCGGGCGACGCGCGGCGTTCGCGTCGTAAATTGTTCCGAGTTGAAGTCGTGTCCGACACCGGCACAGGTTCAAGCGTCTCGCTCGCCGCGATGAGATTGGCCTCGCGGCTGTCTTCCAACTGCGCGCGGGTGTCTTCGAGTTCGCTTCGCGTTGCGTCGCGCTCGGCCACGAGTTGAGCCATCTGCGCTTCCGTAAAAATTTTCCCTGCGGGAAGTGCCGTTTGAGGGGGCGGCGCTGCGATCTGAGTCCGACCGCCCAGATTCGTGCTGAACGCCAGACCGTTATTGTCCCAACGCAATTCAGCGTTGACGACGGCGAGCGCGGCCAGCGCGCAGACGACGAGCGTGGCTGCCATTGCACCCGCGCGCAACCAAACCGGCGAGAGCGAGAAGAAGTCGCGCAAGGCGACGAGCGCAGATGAGCGGCGCGGCACGGCGCGGCTTGCTGCCTCATGTTGAACCGGCGGCGGCGCGGCGGGATTGACGAAAGACAGCGCGGGCGCGGTATGCAGTATCTCCGCGCGCCACTCGCCGACGGCTTCGCGCACCTGTGTGAAGCCCTTGAGTTCATCGCGACACGCGCCGCATTGCGCGAGATGCGTGTTGAAACTCTCGCACTCAGCCAGATTCGCTTCACCGTAAAAATAGGCGACGAGTTCTCCGGAGCGTCCGCAGTCGTTCAGCTTCGTATTCATAACTTTATCCTATCCTCGCTTGGATTCATCCGTGCGCAGCTTCCGCGCCATACTTTTCGAGCCGCAGGCGCAATTGTTTGAGTGCGGTGTAGAGGCGGCTCTTGACCGTGCTTAAAGGCACGGCGAGCGTGTCGGCGATCTCCTGAAAAGTCAATTCCTCAAATTCTTTCATCACGATCACTTCGCGCAGTTCCGGGGGCAACGCGGCCACAGCACGCCGCACGGCCTGCGTCCGCTCGCGCCCTTCGGCCTGCCGCGCGGGCGAAGCGTGGGCAGGCGCGGCAAACTTTTCGCCGCCCGCTTCCTGTTCCGCTTCAAGCGAATTTTCGGCGCGGACGCCGGCACGCCGCCGGCGCGTGATGCACTGGTTGACGGCGATGCGGTGGAGCCAGGATGAGACTTTCGCCTCGCCGCGAAAGTTTCGTAAATTGCGAAAGGCCGCGATGAACGTCTCCTGAGTGGCATCGCGCGCATCCTCTTCGCGCCCCAAGATGCCGTAGGCGAGCGCGAAGATACGACGCTCCCAGCGACGCACGAGCTCGCCGAACGCATCCGCATCGCCCGCCAACACCAGTTCTACGATTTGCTCGTCGCTCGTTCCCGCCGTCAACATTCTCATCTCATCCGCTCAGGCTTGCCTGCCATGCATCAGTACTCCTTGCGACCAGCGCGCCCGATTCTATTAGACGCGCCAATTGCGCCATTGGTCGAAAATATTACACCGCGCAACTTCTGGCAGTGGCTGCGAATGTAATCCCTCAGTTACTTGCGGAAATACAACATGGGCGTACTGAAAATAAAGCACTTGCTTGCGCACCTCCGCATGTAACTGAGGCATTACCTGCGAATGTAATCGGTCAGTTACGTGAGCACAATCTGGGATTCAGCACATTAAGTTGTGCTGATTAAAGAGGGACAATCCAAATCTTGTATGTCAAACGCGGCACTGCTCACGTAACTGACCGATTACCTGCGAATTCAGTTAAACATTGACACCCCTTCTTCAAGTCCGTACTATGAAAGTGGCTTTGCACACGGTTTCAGGCCGCTCCTGTCTTACCTTTCTTGCCCCATTCCCGGATTCTTCCTCTCGATCATACCGCAACACTTATTTCGCTCCGTTTCTTTGCTGTGTCGCCCATGTTTGAACGTTTTCGGCGGGTGCGCCTGCTCTACATCGTGCTCGGAACCTTGCTGGTTGTCGGCCTCGTGCCGCTCGGCCTCGCGGGCTGGATGCCCTCGAACCGCAGCGCCGCCGAACTGCGTTCCGTCGAAGGACGCTATCAAGCGCAACTCGTGCAGGACAAAGCGCGGCAGATCGAGTTGTACGGCCAACGCTATCGCGAGGTGGTGACGGGTCTCGCCCGCGCCTTTGAACTGGCGGGCGGCGTGCGCGCCCTCGGCGACGAAGGCGGCGACGCGCGTCTGCAAAAATCGGTGGTGGACGATCCGAATCTGCTCGCGCTCGCCATCCTGCCGGTCGGCAGCGTGCCCTATGTCGCCTACAAGCCGGATGTGATCGGGCGCGAGGAACTCGACGAGCGCGTCGGCGAGGTGCTCGCCCACATGAACGGGCGCGGCCTCGTCGTGACCCGCCCGCACTTGATTCGTTCGAGTCAGGAGATGAGCCTGACGGTCGCCGCGCCCGTGATGGGCGGCAGGGAAGGCGAAGAAGTGGTGGTGGCCGCCGTCGCCGCCGTCATCTCTTTCAACGAAGTTTTCGCGGCGGTGCAGCAGCCCACGGCGAAGAGCGAGCGCGAACTGCTCGAACAGGGATTGCCCGTGATTTTCGTCGTCGACGGGGAAGGCCGCGCGGTGGCGCACCCCGATCCGCGCGTGGCTTACGCCGAGCGTTCGATGAGCGATCTCAAGATCGTGCAGAATTGGATGGACACGGGCACACAGGTGCAGTCGTTGTTGGAGCCGTTCACGGTCGAACGCGACGGGCACAAGATCGCGATGCTCGGCGCATACGCCACTGCCGAACTCGATACGGATGCGCGCCTCGGCGTCATCGCTATCCAGGACGAACGCGCCGCCCTGCGCTCCGTCACCGAAATGCGACGGCAGACGATGTTCATCAGCTTGCTCGCCGCCACTTTCGCGCTCCTCATCGGATTCCTCTTCGCCAAGCAATTGACGCAGCCCGTCCGCGATTTGGCCGAAGCCGCCAGTCGCATCGCCTCCGGCAACTTCTCGCAACGCATCAATGTGCGCAATCGCACCGAACTCGGCGAACTCGGCACGTCGTTCAATTCGATGACCGACCAGCTTGAGCACTACATCGAAGATTTGCGCCGCGCCGCGACGGAGAATCGCCAGCTCTTCACCGGCACGGTCAAAGCTCTCGCCGCCGCCATCGACGGCAAAGACCCCTACACGCGCGGCCATTCCGAACGCGTCGCGCGCTTCTCCATCGCGATTGCCGAGCGGATGAATCTGCCGGATGAGGAAATCGAAACGCTGCGTATGAGCGCGCTGCTCCATGATGTCGGCAAGATCGGCATCGACGATAAAGTGCTGAAGAAACCCGCGCAACTCACCGATGAAGAATTTGAGATCATGAAGACGCACCCGCAGAAAGGCTTCAAGATCATGTCGCAGATTCCGGCCATCAGCGCGTTTCTGCCGGGGATATACATGCACCACGAGATGATCAACGGCGGAGGCTATCCGCAGGGTTTGAAGGGCGATGAGATACCGATGCAGGCGCGCATCGTCTCCGTTGCCGACACCTTCGACGCCATGACCACCGACCGCCCCTACCAGAAGGCGATGGAACTCGATGCCGCGCTCGCGCGCATCAAGACCTTTGTCGGCACGCGCTACGACGAGCGTGTTGTCGCCGCCCTCGTCGAAGCCTGCGAAGCCGGACAGATCAGCGCGGGGCGCGTTAAACTTCGTCCCCGTCGCCCGCCTGCGCCGGAGCCGGTGTCCGAACAATCTCAGGTGGCTTAGAGCAATTTTCGATAGAGTGTACGGCGGCTGGAAGCGCGTCTCGTACACTCTATACGTAACCCGATCTAAAATATCAGGCTGCGCCCTGCTTACACCGGCGCAAACTGTGGCTCTTAGTTTCATCCCTGAGTTGGCGTGAGGCAAGTACCAACTTAAAATTTACGACTCCAACCTTTCGCTTCTGATTCGTCAGGGGCGATTTGCTTTTTTGTTGCGGCTACCGGAAACTGTCGGCTGACTTTCACCGTAATGCAAACGCGCCGCCGGAAAGTCCGGGCGAAAATCCTATTCCAAATCCTGATTATATTTGAGGAGCAATGATGAGTCGTCGAGCCTTTGTTCTGTTTCTGTGCCTGTCTCTGATCACGCCGATACTGGCCTACGGTCAGCAACCTGCGCCCAGCCCGAGTCCCGATAAGCGGACGGAGCAGTTGGAGGACGCCCTCAAGAAAGCGGAGGCTGAGAAGAAGGCCGACAAATGGGACGTGGAAGGCGACCACGGCCCGACGACGAAAGTCGAGTTCGACACGGACGAAGGCACCTGGATGAGTTGCGACGTGTCGCCCGACGGCGGGCGGATCGTCTTCGATCTGTTGGGCGATATTTATCAAATGCCCCTGAGCGGCGGCAAAGCGGAATTGCTTTCGAGCGGCGTCTCGTGGGAGTCGCAGCCGCGCTACAGCCCCGACGGAAAATCAATCGCCTTCACTTCCGACCGCGACGGCGGCGACAACATCTGGCTCATGGATGTGGCCGGCAAAAACCGGCGGCAACTGACGAAGGAAACCTTGCGTCTCGTCAACAGCCCGGCATGGACGCCCGACGGCCAATACGTGCTGGTGCGCAAACACTTCGTCGATCAACGCTCGCTCGGCGCGGGCGAAATCTGGCTCTACCACATCAACGGCGGCGGCACGGGCGTGCAGATGACGGAGAAGACGAGTTGGACGGCGAACGTCGGCGAGCCGGTCAGCGACCCGCAAAAGCGTTTCATCTACTTCGTCAACAGTGGCGACTTCGACTACAACAAGAACGTCTATGAGAGCATTTACTGGATCGAGCGCTACGACACGGAGCGCGGGCGGCGCGGCGTCTTCATTCGCGGCGCGGGCGGCGCGGTCAGGCCGCAAGTGTCGCCCGACGGAAAGTTCCTCTCGTTCATTCGCCGCGACCGCCTCAATACCGTGCTCTACCTGCGCGAGATCGAGAGCGGGCGCGAGTGGCCGATTTACGACAAGTTGACCCGCGACCAGCAGGAGACGTGGGCGGTCTTCGGCACTTATCCCGGCTACGCGTGGACGCCCGACGGCAAATCAATCGTCATCACAGCACACGGCAAGTTCATCCGCATCGACGCGCAGACGAAAGCGGTCACGCCGATTCCTTTCAACGCGCGCGTCTCGCAACGAGTGGCCGATGCTGTGCGCTTTCCGCAGAAAGTTTTCGCGGAAAGCGACACGACGCGCCTGCTGCGCTGGGCGAAGCGGCACGACGACCGCCTCATCTATAGCGCCCTCGGCAAAATTTATCTCAAACAGGGCGAGGCCGCACCGCCGCGCCCTCTGATGAACTCGAACTATCTCGAATACTCGCCCAATTTCAGCCCTGACGGGCGGCAAATAACTTTCGTCACATGGTCGGACGCGGAGAAGGGCGCGGTCTGGATCGCGAATGCCGACGGGACGAACGCGCGCAAGATCACGGACCAGCCCGACCAGTACGCCAATCCCGCTTTCGCGCCCGACGGCCAGAAGATCGCGTACCTGAAAGGGCGCGGCAACGTCAATCATGAAGAGGAACTCATCAGCGAGTCGGCTTTCGAGATTCATTACTGGGACGGGCAAGCGAGCCGCTACGTGATGGACTTGCAGAGCCGGGGCACGAACGCGCGCATGCCGATCCTCAGTTTCAACCCGACGGGCGACCGCATCTTTTTCATCGAATCGCCATCGATGCCATCACCTCCGGGGCAACCCGCGCAAATCTTCTCCGCCCTCAGCAGCGTGAAAATCACCGGCGACGATTACAAGCGGCACATCGAAGCGCGCTTTGCCACCGAGATCATGCCATCACCCGATCACAACTGGGTCTTCTTCAAAGAACTCCATAAACTTTACCTCGCGCCGTTTCCGCAGACGGGCAAGACCTTGCGCATGAATTCGACCGAGGCGCTCCTGCCAGTCAAGACAATCTCAAAGAACTCCGGCGACTGGCTGACGTGGTCGCCCGACAGCAAGTCGGTTCAGTGGACGCTCGGCGAAAATTTCCACGAACAGTCGCTCGAACAAATTCTCAAACAACCCGACAAAGACGAAAAACCGGTCGAACCGAAGTCGCTCAAGATCGGGTTCGAGTATGAGATGGCACGCCCGCGCGGTCTCGTCGCTTTGACCAACGCGCGCATCATCACGATGAAGGGCGACGAAGTGATCGAGCGCGGCTCGATCCTCGTCGAAGACAACCGCATCAAAAGCGTCGGTGCGCGGATCGAGATTCCGGCGAACGCTCGCAAGATCGACATGGCGGGCAAGACCATCTCGCCCGGCCTCATCGACGTGCATGCGCACATGGGCTACAACACGCTCGACATCATCCCCGAAAAGCAATGGCCTTACTGGGCTAATCTCGCTTACGGCGTGACGACGACGCACGACCCGTCGGCGGCCACGCAAAGCGTCTTTGCGCAGTCAGAGATGGTCGAAGCGGGCCGGATGGTCGGGCCGCGCATCTTCTCCACGGGCTACCCCGTCTACGGCGCGGAGAGCCCGGAAAAAGCCCCGGTCAACAACTTGGAAGACGCGCGCGGGCACTTAGCGCGACTCAAGGCGGTCGGCGCGTTTTCCATCAAGAGCTACAACCAGCCGCGCCGCAATCAACGCCAGCAGATCATCCAGGCCGCGCGCGAACTCAAGATGATGGTTCTTCCCGAAGGCGGCTCAACTTACTTCTACAACATGACGCACATTCTCGACGGCCACACCGGCATCGAGCACGCCATTCCCGTCGCGCCGCTTTACAAAGATGCCGTGATGCTGTTTGCGAAAAGCAAATCGGGCTACACGCCCACGCTCGTCGTCGGTTACGGCGGCGTCTGGGGTGAGAACTACTGGTATCAGAAAACGAACGTCTGGGAGAACGAGAAACTGCTGCGCTTCACGCCGCGCAGCACCATCGACTCGCGCGCCCGCCGCCGCATGCTCGTCCCTGAAGACGATTTTTATCATCTTGAACTCGCCAAATCCGTCAAAGACATCGTCCGCGCCGGAGGCCGGGCGCAACTCGGCGCACACGGTCAGCTGCAAGGACTCGGTGCGCACTGGGAACTCTGGTCGCTACAACAGGGCGGACTCACGCCGCTCGAAGCCCTGCGCGCGGGCACGCTCTCCGGCGCGCAATATTTGGGACTCGACCGCGAAATCGGCTCGCTCGAACCCGGCAAACTCGCCGACCTGATGATCACGGACAAGAACCCGCTCACGCAGATCCAAAACACCGAGTCAATCAGCTTCGTCATGATCAACGGCGCGCTCTACGACACGCGCAACATGGATGAGATTTACCCGCAGCAACGAGCGCGCGGAAAGTTTTTCTGGGAGCGGTAAACGCTGGTCTGAGCGTGTGAACAGCAGAGCCTGTGCCGGTATAGAGTTCCCGGCACAGGCTCTCCGGCTTTTGTCGTCGTCGGTCGGTTCCAGTTATAATCGACGACTTTCAATTCAACAAAATTTTTCGCAAGGGCACTCAATCGATCACATGGCATTCTGGCGACGAAAAAAAGAAGACCGCTACATCACGCTCGGACTCAACGAACCGCTCGCGCCTGCCGAGAAAGAAGCGGCGGCAAAGAAAGAGACGACACGACCTGAGCCGCCCGCAAATCTCGCCGCGCCGGTTGCGACAGCGACTCCGACGCCCGCGCTTCCGCCACTCGAACCAGTTGTGACGGGCGACGCACCGGCGTCGCTGCCGCAAGAGAGACCGCTCGGCGATCCGGCTATCATCGGCACAACTTCCGACACGGCATACGCGGACGCGGCGACGGGCGGCAGTTCGAGAGTTAATGGCGAAACCGCGCAGCCCGGCGTGCAGCAACAACGACCCGTCCCTTCGCGTTCCTCCTCCTTCAGCACCTCCATCCTCGGCCTTGACCGCTCGATGGAAGAGTTGCAGGCCGCAGAGGCCGCGCTCGAACGCACCTTTGAGAATCGTTTCAAGACCGCCATCGCCGCGACGCGCGAGTCGCTGTCGGAAAAGATCGACACAGTTTTTCAGGGGCGCAAGAAGATCGACGCCGAGTTGCTCGACGAACTCGAAGAGGCTTTGATCGCAGCGGATATCGGCGTGCCGACGACGCTGGAGATTCTCGACTCGGTCAGGCGCGGCATCACGCGCAAAGAGATCAACGACATCGAAGCGTTGAAGCAGGCCATCAAGGGTGAACTGCTGGGCATCCTGAAAGCGGCGGAGGCGCAGGGCATCGCCGCCGAAACGCTCGTGCCGGAAAACGTCTCGCCATATGTGATGATGATCGTCGGCGTCAACGGCGTCGGCAAGACGACGACCATCGGCAAACTCGCGCAGCGCATCAAGGCAGAGGGCAACGACGTGTTGATTTGCGCGGCGGACACTTTCCGCGCCGCCGCCTCCGATCAACTCGCCATCTGGGCCGAACGCACCGGCGTCCCGCTCATTCAACAAAAGCAGGGAACCGACCCGGCTGCCGTCCTTTTCGATTCTCTCAAAGCGGCGAAGGCGCGCAACTCCGATGTGCTCATTGTGGACACCGCCGGACGCCTTCACAACAAATCTAACCTGATGGCCGAACTCGATAAGATGAAGCGCGTGGCGGGGCGCGAAGTTGCGGGCGCACCGCACGAGACTCTGCTCGTCATCGACGCCGTGACGGGGCAGAACGGTCTCGAACAGGCGCGGCAATTTTTGAAAGTGGCGGGAGTCACCGGCATCGTCCTGACCAAACTCGACGGCACGGCCAAAGGCGGCATCGCTGTCGCCATCTCGAAAGAACTCGGCCTGCCGATTCGCTATGCCGGGATCGGCGAGAAGGTTGACGACCTCGTCGTCTTCAACGCAGAGTTGTACGTTGACGGACTTTTCGAGTCCTGAAAGTTTCAAGTTTCAGGCTTCAAGTCTGAAGCGGTTAACTTGAAACTTGAAATTTGTAACTTGAAATTGCAGCCCGTAATTTTAAATTCAAACTTGGCAGCATGGAGCGAGACGGACGAGCGTTTGCTGTGTCGCGCGCTCGAACTGGCGGCGCGGGGAGCGGGGCAGGTCAGTCCGAGTCCGCTCGTCGGTTGCGTCATCGCGCGCGATGACGGCGAAGTGATCGGCGAAGGCTGCTATCTGTTTGAGGGCGTCAAACACGCCGAGACGCTCGCACTCGAACAGGCCGGAGCGCGGGCGCGGGGCGCGACGGCTTACGTTTCGCTCGAACCGCACGCGCATCAAGGGCGGACGCCGCCCTGCACGCTTGCGCTCATCAAGGCGGGCATCGTCCGCATCGTCGCTTCCATTGAAGACCCGAACCCGCTCGTCTCAGGGCGCGGCTTCGCGCATTTGCGTGAGGCCGGTCTTGAAGTGCAGGTCGGACTGCTCGCGCGGGAAGCGGCGCGGCTCAACGAGAAGTACATTCACGCGCACGCCCACGCGCGCCCCTTCGTGCATCTCAAGCTCGCCTGCTCGCTCGACGGGCGCATCGCCACGCGCACCGGCGACGCCCGCTGGATCACGAATGAATCCTCGCGGGCGCGCGTCCATCAACTGCGCCACGAATACGATGCAATCCTCGTCGGCGCGGGCACGGTGACGACAGACGATCCGCTGCTCACGGATCGAAGCGCCTGCCCGCGTCATCGCCCGCTCATGCGCGTCGTGCTCGATGAACGTTTACAACTCTCGCCCACTTTACAACTCGCGCGCACCGCGCGCGAAACTCCGCTCCTCGTCTTCGCTTCCGCAACTGCCGACGAGTGGGCGGCAGCAGCGTTGGAATCGCACGGCGTCGAAGTGGTGCGCGAGCCGGGCGGGGGGCGCGACCTGCGGGCGGTTCTGAAACATTTACATCGCCTTTCGCTGCAAAGCGTTCTGGTCGAAGGCGGCGCGACTGTCGCCGGAATGTTTCTCGATGCGGCTCTCGTCGATAAAGTCAGCTTCTTCATCGCGCCGCTCATCATCGGCGGGCGTGAGGCTAAAGCCGCCGTGGGCGGCACAGGTGCGACACGCATCATTGATGCGTTGCGGCTCGAAGAAGTCGAGATCACGCATCATGGCAGCGATGTCGAAATCACCGGCTACCCACAAAACAGAGGTCACAGGTCGGAGGTTAAAGGTTAGAAATTATCATCTCTTGGTTTTCACTGATCTCTGACCTCTGACCTCTGACCTCTGCTTTTATGGCAAAGAAAAGTCTCGGCCAGAATTTTCTTGTGGATGAAGGCGTAATCGCGCGCATCGTGCGTGAGGTCGCGCCGCGAGCGGATGAAACGTTGATCGAAATCGGGCCGGGGCGCGGAGCCTTAACTAATCGGCTCTTACAAGCCGGTCGGGTGGTCGCAGTTGAGTTTGATCGAGAGTTGTCCACGCATTTGCGGGAGAAGTTCGGCAAGCGGGAAAATTTCACACTGCTTGAAGAGGATGCGCTGGTGACTGATTTCTGCGCGGCCATTGCACCCGCGACCGGGGCGCGCGTCGTCGCCAATCTTCCTTACAACATTTCCACGGCCATCGTGCAACGCCTGTTCGAACAGCGAAATTGTCTGACGGAGATGCTCCTGATGCTCCAGCGCGAAGTGGTTGACCGCATCACCGCCGCGCCGGGCACGAGCGAGCGCGGATTCCTGTCGGTGCTGACGGAAGCCTATTGCGAAGCGCATCCGGTCTTCGACGTTGCGCCGGAGGCTTTCCGTCCCGTCCCGAAGGTGTGGAGCACGGTCGTGCGCCTGCGCCCGCGCCTGGCGATGCAAGTTGCCGACGAAGCATTGCTGTGGCGCATCGTCGGCGCGGGCTTCGCGCAGCGGCGCAAGACCATCTTCAATAATTTGCGCCACGCTCCCGACAATTTACGGCAGCACATTGAAACAGATGAGGACGCCCGCGCTCTGCTCGAACGCGCGCACATTCATCCGCAACGCCGCGCCGAAACCCTAACGCTTCAGGAATGGGCGCAACTCGCGAACAACTTGAATATAAGTCCGGCCTGAAAGTGACAAAGCCGCCTTCGTCGCTGTCAAGGGCGAATAGAAACAGGTATACTATTCGATTAAGTAAAACCCGTCTGATGCTAATAGTTATTGAAACGGTCAGCCGGGCACCAGAGAGAGTTGAGTAAAAGAGAAGTGAGCAAGGCGTTGGAAATTATCCCCCTCGGCGGGATCGGTGAGTTTGGCATGAATTGTATGGCTGTGCGTTACGGCGACGAAATGATCGTCGTTGATGCCGGCATGGGATTTCCCGAAGAGAGCGTTTACGGCGTTGACGTATGCGTACCGGACTTCGATTTTCTGGACGAATATAGGGACGACATCACGGCCATCGTGTTGACGCACGGGCACGAAGACCATCTCGGCGCGCTGCCTTACATCCTCAAAAAATTCAATGTGCCGGTTTACGCTTCGCACTACACAGTAGGTTTGGCCGAAAGCAAACTGGAAGAACATCACCTGCTCGGCGACGTGATGATTCACCGCGTCGAGCCGCGCGAAATGGTCGAGATCGGCGTCTTCAAGATCGAGTTCATTCGTGCCTCCCACTCGCTGATCGACTGCTTCTCGCTCGCCATTACAACGCCCGCCGGGACGATCATCCATACCGGCGATTACAAGGTTGATGAAACGCCGGTTATCGGCGAGCCGATTGACCTGCGGACGCTGCGCCGTTACGGGCAAGAGGGCGTGCTCGCGTTGTTGTCGGATTCGACCAATGCGAGCGTGCCGGGGCGCACACCTTCGGAGCGTGCGGTCATCCCGGCCTTCGAGGAAATTTTCAACGAGGCCGCAGGGCGCATCATCGTCGCCGCGTTCGCCTCCTCCATTCACCGTTTGCAAATCGTCTTCGATGTGGCGCAGCAGTTTGACCGGAAGGTCTGTGTGCTTGGTCGTTCGATGTTGAAGAATGTGGAGATCGCGGAGCGGCTCGGCTATCTCGACGTACACGAGAATGAGATGGTCTCGTTGAACGAGGCGAAGCATATGCCGGACGATGAGATCGTCTATCTCATTACGGGTTCGCAGGGCGAGCCGCGCGCCGTGCTCGCGCAATTGGCAATGGGGTCGTATAAAGGCATGAGCATCGAAGAGGGCGATACGGTCGTGCTCTCGGCGCGCATCATCCCCGGCAACGAGCGCGCCATCTCGCGTCTGATCGGCGAAATCTACAAACGCGGCGGCAATATCATCGACGAGAAGCGGCGGCTGATCCACGTCAGCGGCCACGCCTCGCAAGAAGACATTCGCATCATGACCGAAGCGGTGCGCCCGAAATTCGTCATCCCCATTCACGGCGAATATCGCATGCTTTACCGCCACAAAGAGTTCGTCAAACATCATCTTGGCTACGCGGACGAGAATATCATCATGATCGAAAACGGCGATGTGCTCGAACTAGACGGTGATCGCGCCAGCATCATCGAGAAACGCGAAATCGGGCGCATCTTCATCGACGATTCCGGCTTTGAAGAGATCGATCAGGAGACTGTGCGTGAACGCAAGCAGATGGCTTATGACGGCCTCGTCACGCCGATTTTGACTTTGAACGAGAGGACGGGCACGCTCGAAGCTCCGCCTGAGATCATGGCGCGTGGCGTCGTCGGTGCGGATAATGCAAACGGCTTCATCAAGAACTTGCAACGCATCGTGACCGAGGCAGTGGACAAAGCCCCGGCGACGGAGAAGCGCGATTTGTCTCTGCTCAAAGAGCGTGTGCGCGTCGAACTCAAGCGTTACATCCAGAAGCAGACGGGCGCGCGGCCAGTGATCGTTCCGGTCATTGTGCGAGTCTGAAGCGTGATGAAGAAGTTCTTTGTTGGTCGTCTCACGAAAAATTTCAAGACCACGAACAACTCAATTCTTTACGCTTTGCTTTGCGCCTCCACTGAAGAAAAAGATTTCACGCTGGAGGCGCAGAGAGGAAAGACGAAAGGCGCAAAGAGTCGTTGCCCGATAGAGATACCCGTTGATGATTGACGCACAACCCCAGGAAGCGGTGGAGGAACTGCTGCGCCGGACGAAGGTCGAAGTAGCTCCGGCCACCTTTTTCCTTGTCGGGATACGGCATGAAGATTGGTCGCGCCTGCTCGAAAATCCTGAACTCAGCCCGCGCGCCGGTGCGCCTTTCATGCTTCTGCGCGATGCATATGAAGTGACGCTCTTGCTGGAAGATGAGGACTGGCGGACGATCCGCCACGCCGCCAGAGACGCGCGCGTCGAAGGCGGTTGGCGGTTAGTGACGTTCAATCTCGAACTCGGCTGGAACGTCGTCGGCTATCTCGCGCGCGTCACGGAAATACTCGCCGCGGCGGGCATCCCCATCGGTGCGCTCACAGCCTTCTCCCGCGATCACCTACTCATCAAACAGAACGATCTGGGAACGGCTCTGCGCGTGCTCGGCCCACACGTCGCGGAACTTTGTTGAGGGAGGCAGCGGCGGTGGACTGGTCAGGCAAAGCCATTTTGATTACCGGCGCGTCGAGCGGCATCGGCGAGGCGTTGGCCGTCGAGTTCGGGCGGCGCGGGGCGGCAGTCGGTTTGTTGGCGCGGCGGGCAGAACTGCTCAGGGAAGTTGCCGGAAAAGTTGAGGCCGCCGGGGGGCGCGCTTTCGCCGTCGCGGTCGATGTGCGTGAGGCCAAAGAGGTGCAGGCGGCGACGACCAACGTGCGAGAACATTTCGGACGCATCGACGCGCTCATCGCCAACGCGGGCTTCGGCGAGATCACGCTGGCGCGCGATTTCGAGATTGAGGTGGTGACGCAAATCCTCTCGGTTAATCTGCTCGGCGCGATGAACTGTGTGGCGGCAGTGCTGCCGGAGATGGTCGCGCGCGGCAGCGGCCAGATCGTCGGCATCTCCAGCCTCGCCGCTTATCGCGGCCTGCCCGGTTCCGGCGCGTACTGCGCGAGCAAAGCCGCGCTTTCCACCTTTCTCGAAAGTTTGCGCGTGGAACTGCGAGCCAGCGGCGTCTATGTTACCACCATCCATCCTGGCTTCGTCGATACGCCGATGACGCAGGGACGCAATCAACAAATGCCGTATCTGTTGAAAGCGGACAGAGCGGCGCAGTTGATGGTGCGCGCCATCGAAGCGCGCCGCCGCACTTACAACTTTCCGTGGCAACTCGCGGCGTGGGCGCGTCTCGGCCAGTTGCTGCCCGACGCCCTCTACGACCGCATGCTCGCCAAAGCTCTACTACGTCAATAAGGAACAGGGATTTTTGAGTTGCCGCTCGAACTTCTCGATCTCGAATTCGAGGTTGAGAAGTTCAACTCGCCGCCTGCTCTTAAACGCAAATTCAATGAACATCTTTCAGGCCATCATCATCGGTATCGTGCAGGGGTTGACGGAGTTTATTCCCATCAGTTCGACGGCGCATTTGATTTTTGCCAGCCGCGCCCTCGGTCTCTACGAAAGCGTCGGCGACCAGACGCTACGCGCGGAACAAACGACAGCGACTATCGGCGTCATCCAACTCGGCACGCTCGTCGCCGTCCTCATATATTTCGCGCCCGACATTCTCACAATCACTGTCGCCTTCATCCGCGACCACTTCGCGCTGTTACGCGGCGGTGGCGGTCGCCCGCACGAGACGCGCGCCGCCAGCGGCAGGATCGTGCATCGCCGCACGCGTCTGTCGGATGACGCGCGGCTGGGCTGGCTGGTCATCCTCGGCTCGCTCCCCGTGGGCGTGGTGGGATTGCTCTTCAAAGATCACATAGAGGGATTGTTAACGAAGGATTTGCGGCTCATCGCTACGATGATGATCGCCGTCGCGCTTCTTTTAGCGTTGGCTGAGAAAGTCGGTCAGCGTCGTCGTGAGATGAGCGAATTGGGCGTGCGCGACGCGCTGGCGGTGGGCGGCGCGCAGGTGCTCGCCTTGATTCCGGGCGCGAGTCGTTCTGGTTCGACCATCATGGGCGGCTTGTTCGCGGGCGAGACGCGCGAGACGGCGGCGCGCTTTTCGTTTCTGCTCTCAATCCCCGCCATTGCCGCGAGCGGCCTGCTCGAACTCAAAGAAGCCATCACGAAACTACCACCGGACAGCGTGTTGCCGCTCGCCGTTGCCACGATTGTCTCGGCCATCGTCGGCTACGCTTCGATCTGGTTCCTGCTGCGATACCTGCGCACGCATTCGACCGGCATCTTTATCGGCTACCGCCTCGT
>JBPCIP010000159.1:0-8439 GCA_051006195.1 Pyrinomonadaceae bacterium | reverse complement strand
TAGGGCGTTTGCAAAGTCAGGAATGACCGAGATGACTTGACAAATAAAGGAAAGACCTTCCAAAAGTCAGTTGAACAAGCAGTTCCGAGAACTACGCTGACAAAAGGAAGGTCTCAATGCAGTCTACCATAAGCCCCGCCGTCGGTGAGCAAGAGGTTCTTAAAAGTCTCGCTCAACAGTTTGCAACTTTGACCGATCACCGTCAGCCACGAGGCTTACGCTACGAATTAACTCCGCTACTGGTACTCATCGTCTTAGCCAAGTTGTGTGGCGCGAACAATCCCCTCGAGATCGCCCGGTGGGTGGAATATCGCGCCGCATGGCTCACAGCGGCTCTGGGGTTGGAGTGGAAAAGAATGCCGCATCATGCAACGTACCGCCGCGTGCTGCAATCGGCCATTGACTTGTCACACTTTGAGTCGCAAGCAGGTCAGTATCTGAGAGCCTTGGCGGACGAGAGTTCTGCATTGCTGCTCAACATGGACGGTAAGAGTTTACGTGGCACCATCCCGAAGCGAGCCACGCAAGGCTTGCGCCTCTTAGCTGTGCAGCGCACAAAACAGAACGCCGTCGTCTCGCAAACGGCCATCGCAGAGACAGAGAATGAGATCAGTGCGGCCAAAAGGTTGCTGAAAAAGGCCGATTTACAGGGCACAATCCTCTCCGGCGATGCCATCTTTGCCCAACAGGAATTGTCGCGCCAAGTTATTCAAGGAGGTGGCGATTACCTCTGGAAGGTCAAAGCCAATCAAGCCGGGCTACTCAATCAGATCAAGTCTTTGTTCGAGCACGAGTCGGCACAAGTGAAGGACTTGGCGCGGGCACGCAGCTTGGACAAAGGGCACGGGCGCATTGAAGAGCGCGTCTTGACCTCAAGTTCACGCCTCGCTGATCAAGTGGAGTGGCCTTATCTGGGACAAGTCTTTACGATCCGCAGTGACCGCCTGGAGTGCCAAACCCAGAAGCGGAGCGTCAAGACGCACTACGGCATCACGTCACTGGGGCCAATGGAGGCCGATGCTCAGAGGTTGTTGGAGTTGACGCGCGCGCATTGGAGCATTGAGAACGGGCTGCATTATCGTCGCGATGTGACCTTCAAAGAAGATGCGTGCCGGATGAAATCGCACACTGCCGCAGAAGCTTTAGCCGTCTGCAATAATCTGGCAGTGGGACTGATTCGTCATGCCGGCTGGGACAACGTGGCGGAGGCGCGACGTTACTATGATGCTTACCCCGCACAAGCGTTGCGGCTCATCGTGAAGCCACCCGACTGACTTTGCAAAGGCCCTAACACTGGAGTAAAGGTGATGGATTGGAATTTGCCGTGAAGGTAACTCCCGCAGGGAATACAGCAAGTTTCTGCATACATTAAAATACGCCCCTGTTCGGTCTGTACCCTGCCGCTCAGGGGCGTAATTCGTTCGCCACACAACATGCTGAAGCCCGGCACATTCTTGATTTATTTGCGTTAGCAACGTAATTTATAGGGAAGAGGTAACTACTATCATGTGCCATCTCACACTTTCTCTCTGTGCTGTGCTCATCACAGTTCTCGCTAATGACTCCTTTACTGCTGCTCAGAGCCGCGACAGCCAGCGACCCGCTCAGAGGGCTTTAACTAGAGTAGCCGTACGACCGCAGCCCGATGCGCCATTGCGCATCTCATCAGTGGTAGACAATTCCGATGACCCGGAAGCGCCCTTAGTTAACTTCGTGGTGGAGAACGTAAGCGGTAAACCAATTCAAGCATACTGGATCAGCTACGACACCGTCGCGCATGGCGAAAATATCACGCTCGGCTCCGGCATCAATGCGAACAGTCAAGAGTTGATATTGCCGCCGGGTAAGCGGCGCGAGACGGCGATTCTTAATCGCGGCAAAGAGAAAATTGATTTGTCAGTAGACTTTGTTGAATTCGCCGACGGAACCGCATGGGGAAGCGACACGGCCAAATATGCGGAGAGTTTGGCAGGCGCACGCGCAGGCGCGCGTGCGGAGGCTCAGCGTCTCCTTAAGTTGCTGGAGACAAGTGGATGGTCGGCAGTAGTCGCTGCCGTCTCAGAGAGAGAAACCTATATGCGGTCCAACCATTTTTCGCTTAGTGAATCCAGTTCGCTGAGCGGGGCGCTCGCGACGCGCCTCCGTGTACGCCGTGCTTATGAGAAGGGCGGTCTATCTGCGGTAGAGACTGCCCTGCGCCAACCATATGATATGTCGGCCTTCTCTCTTCTGCACTGACAGGCCGAATTTCAAACCGCGAGATCGGGTGCTGATAAAAATTTGAGATCAACACTCCATTAGAGTAAATTTTCGCACGGCTGCTGCCCCTACTCGCAGTAGTATCTCCAGCGGTTGCGCGAGGTGACAATAATCAAACAGAAGCTTCTTGACGCCCCACGGTGGTCGGTATACTGTCGTCTGCGTCCACTCATTTTGATCTTGGCGATCACCCCTACCGTCGCCATCCTCATACAGCGAATTACAAGTTGTCCACCTGCCCTGCAACTCGCAATCCAGTTGCTTGGCCGAGCAAGTAAGCGCGCCATTCCAAGGGGTTAGGTTCATTATTCAGTGTTCTAATTTCTGATAATGATTACCCTATCCGCTCAGTTAGGAGGTTCAGATGTCCAGCGTTTTTTTAGAAATCGGAAATGATGTCTGGGATTTCGTCGGAATCTCGGTATTCTTTCTTCTCACAATGCTGTACTTTTTCGGGGCAAAGAACAAGAAGCAGCTTAGGCTCAGCTATATCATGCTCCTGATACTTGCTCTACAATCTGTACTCCTGATCCTGTTCAAAGACGGGCTGCCTATAAAACTCTTCGCCGCCCTTATGCTGACGACGGCATTAATAGTCGAAGTCGTCATTAATTAAGAGAGGTGGATTCAAGTTGTAAGTGCAACTGCACCGCAGAGGTAAGCGTTCTACGCCCGATTTATAAGCCCTGGCGCTTGCAGCGCTTATACCCTCAACCAAAAATACTGACGGGTTTTCTTTGAACAGATACCGTGTTGCATTTACAACTTGAATCCACGTCCGTGTCCACATGGGCTGAAATTCAGTCATAACTCTGACTAACTGGCAGCGGTGATGGCCTCACGGTGCGCGCTGAATTCCGGCAGAGCCGCGAAGACTTCAAGGGCATAGCGGACGTTGTTGAACGGGGCGGAGACTTGCACGCCCTGAATCAAATCGCGCACTTCAATGAGCGACTCGCGGGCGATTTGCAAGCCTTCATCGCGGGCGGCCTCTTTACCTTTGTCGGAGGCGCGGCGCATCCGCTCCATGATCGCGGGCGTGACGCGCACGCCCGGCACTTCGTTGTGGAGAAACTCCGCGTTGCGATAAGAGACGAGCGGCCAGATGCCCGCGATGACGGGAATCCGCACATGCTCGATCTTTTTCAGAAACTCGCGCAGTTGCTCCACGTCGAAGACGGGTTGCGTGATCGCGTACTCCGCCCCGGCTTCAACTTTGTACTCGAAACGTTTGAGTTCTTCTTCCAGATTGATCGCGCCGGGATTAACGCCGACGCCGATGCAGAACGAAGTCGGGCAGCCGATGGGGTTGTTGCCGAGGTCGAGACCGTGGTTGAGTTTATTGACCATGTTGGTCAGGCCGATGGAGTCGATATCGAAGACGGCGGTGGCGTCCGGGTACGGCCCCATCTTCGGCGGGTCGCCGGTGATGAGGAGCAGGTTGCGCAGGCCGAGCGCGGCGGCGCCGAGCAGATCGGACATCATGCCGAGCAAGTTGCGGTCGCGACAGCAATAATGCAGCACGGCTTCGAGTCCGATTTCGCGTTCGACTAAGAGAGCGGTGGCCTGCGCGCTCATGCGCGTCTGCGCGCGGGGGCCATCGGGGATGTTGACGGCATTGACGCCCGCCGTCTTGAGCAGTCGGATTTGTTCGAGCGTCTGAGCCGCGTCGCAGCCCTTCGGCGGGAGCACTTCTACGGTCGTGACAAACTCGCCGTTGGCGATCCGCCGCGCCCAATTGGAACGCTCCGCCAGCGGGACGACTTGAATATCGGCGGGAGTCAATTCCTCCACGCGCGCGGGCTGCGCCGGTTTGAAGACGGCGGGTTGCCTGCGCGGCGAGACGGCACGCACGGCATCGGAGATGAGTTTGATGTGCGCGGGCGTCGTGCCGCAACAGCCGCCGATGGCTTTCACGCCCGCTTGAATCAGACGCTTCGCATATTTCGCCATATATTCGGGCGAGCACATGTAGAATTGCCGTCCCTGCACGTCGCGCGGCAATCCGGCGTTGGGTTGCGCGGACAACTTTTTATCCGTCACAGCGTGCATCTTCTCAATGGCGGTGAGCACGTCGGCGGGGCCGACGCCGCAGTTGAGGCCGATCACGTCCGCGCCCCATTCGTCGAGGCGCGCGGTGAAGACTTCGGGGGTCGTGCCGTAAGAGGTGTTACCGTCCGAGAGGATCGTCATCTGCGCGACGAGCGGCAGATCGCACAGTTCGCTCACGGCGAGCATCGCCTGTCTGATCTCGGAGATGTCGGAGAAAGTTTCGAGCACGAAGAGATCGACGCCGCCTTCGAGCAGCGCGCCGACCTGCTCTTTGAACATCTCCTTCGCTTCAACGAAAGAGGTTGGGCCGTAAGGCTCGATGCGCAGTCCGAGTGGGCCAATCGCGCCCGCGACATAGCAACGGTCACAGGCGGCTTCGCGCGCGAGTCGAGCCGCCGTGCGGTTGATCTCGCGCAGACTTTTTTCCAGCCCGTATTGTTGCAGGTTGTGCGCGGTTGCGCCGAAGGTGTTCGTTTCGATCACATCCGCGCCTGCGCGCACGTACTCCTGATGCGCCTCGCGCACAAGGTCGGGATTCGTTAAATTCAATTCATCATAGGAGCGATTGATATAGACGCCTTTGGCATAGAGCAACGTGCCCATCGCGCCGTCGAATACCGTAATTTGATCGCTCGCCAGTAAGTCTCGAAAGTTTTCCATAAGTTAGAATACAGGAGTCAGAAATCAGCATTCAGAAGCTATGTGCAAAAATTGAAAAGGAAGTCTGAAAGCGTAGCGTAATGAGCTTATCACTTCCGACTCCTGTGTTCTGAATTCTGACTTCCTCAAAAAGAAAATTCCCGCGCCAAACAACGCGGGACTTCAAAAAAGCGTCTTGAAGTAGTTGATGCTCTGTCACCGGAGCCTGCTGCTGTTTAGCCGTTTGTTTTACGTGGCCGCAAGTCGCCTTAACTCACCACGTCTTTATCAACGCGCTTATACGCTCGTCACCCCGCGACTGTCAAGCGTCCCGATTCATGGCAAAGAGCAAGGGCGAAGGAAGGCGACGGATCGGCAAGCGGTGAAACTGCTGCCATCTAAGCCGCGTATTATCTGAAACTTCTTGACAGATGCGGCTGATTTTGGCTGAATGCTGGCAGTCAATCAAAGCGGTCTGCAATTTTCCCCGGAACAAAAGAAACGCCGAAGTGTGCAATTCGACACCGCGTTCAACAAAACTGATGTGCAACTTATTAATTAGGAGACTTTCATAGTGCGTAATCGTTTGATCCATTTCAGTTTCATTTTAATTCTACTCAGCGTCTCGACCGCCGCGCTCGCGCAGGAGAAGATGCTGACCATCGACGACATTTATGATCCCGTCAAGCGGGTCAACTTCAGCGGCGCGACGCCGAACCCGCATTGGCTCAAAGACGGCAAGAGTTATCTCGTCGCGGGCGACCCGGCGAAACCGAACACGCCGCGCCTGCTGAAAGTCAACGCCCTGACGGGCGACTCGTCCGCGTTCTTCGATGCCGCGAAGATGGAGGCGGCGCTCGCCGCGCTCCCCGGCCTGAGCCGCGAGGAAGCGCGTCGTCTCGCCAACCGCACTAATTACCAGTTGAACCCGGCGCAGACCGGCGCGCTCATCAATCACGCCAACGATCTCTTCTATTACGAATTCGGAAACGAACGGGCATGGCGTTTGACGAACAACCCTGATGAAGAGGTGGGCGAAACGTTCAGCCCCGACGGGCGCATGGTCTCTTACGTGCGCGGCAACAACATCTACCTCGCAGACCTCGCCGCCCAACGCGAACGCGCTTTGACGAGCGACGGCTCGCCGAAAATCCTCAACGGTCGGCTCGACTGGGTCTATCAGGAAGAACTCTACGGGCGTGGCAATTTCGAGGGTTACTGGTGGAGTCCCGATTCGACCATGATCACTTATCTCCGGCTCGATGAAACTCCGGTGCATGAATTCACAGTGGTCGATCACATCCCCGTGCGGCAGGAACTAGAGGTGACGCCTTACCCGAAGGCGGGCGATCCGAACCCGATTGTCAAACTCGGCATCGTCAACGCTTCGGGCGGCGCGACGCGCTGGGTCGATACCTATAAGTATCTCCCGACGGAACTGTTAATCACGCGCGTCGGCTGGACGCCCGACAGCCGCAAAGTCATCTTCCACGCGCAGGATCGCGCGCAGACGTATCTCGACCTAACAGTCGCCAACGCGACGGACGCCAAGCCCGCCAATCTCTTTCGCGAGACGACCAAAGCGTGGGTCGAAGCGAAGGATAACAATCCGCGTTGGCTTAAAGACGGCTCATTTCTGTGGCTCAGCGACCGCAACGGCAAACAGCATCTCTATCATTACGCGGCGGACGGCAAACTGCTCCGGCAGGTGACGGACGGCGGGTGGGAAATCCGTTCGGTCGAAGGCGTGGACGAAGCGAAAGGCTTCATCTATTTCACGGGCACCGAGCACAGCTATATCGCGCCGAACGCTTATCGCATCAAGCTGGACGGAACAGGTCTCACGCGCCTGACGCAGACGGAAGGCTCGCACCGCGTCGATTTCAACCCGACGTTCACGCATTTCGTCCATTATTGGAGCGACATCAACACGCCCACGCAAGTGCGTCTCTTCGACGCGAACGGCAAACTTGCGCGCGTCATCGCCGAGAACAAAGTCGCCGTGTTAGGTCAGTACAAACTGGGCAAGACCGAATTTATGCGGGTCAAAACGCGCGATGGCTTTGAGATGGAAGCGATGATGATCCGCCCGCCGGACTTCGACGCCGCGAAGAAATATCCGGTGATGTCTTTCACCTACAGCGGGCCGCAGGCCGCGCAGGTGAAAAACGCATGGGGCGGCGCGGCCTACCTCTGGCATCAGATGCTCGCGCAGAAAGGCTACATCATCTGGATTTGCGACAACCGCACGGCCAGCAACAAGGGTGTGGAATCCGCCTGGCCCGTCTATCGCAACTTCGGCGAACTCGAACTGCGCGATTTGGAAGACGGCGTCTCCTGGTTGAAGACGCAACCATTTGTTGACGGCACGCGCATCGGCATCTGGGGCTGGAGTTATGGCGGCTTCATGACTTCTTACGCCATGACGCACAGTCGGAGTTTCAAGGCGGGCATCGCCGGCGGCAGCGTGACGGACTGGCGCGATTACGACAGCATCTACACCGAGCGTTATATGCAGACGCCGCAGGAAAACCCGGAAGGCTACCGGAAGAGTTCGCCCGTCCACGCGGCGAAGGATTTGCACGGAAAACTACTGCTCCTCCACGGCTTGATTGACGATAACGTCCATGTGCAAAACACCATTCAGTTCGCCTACGAACTACAGAAGGCCGGGAAGCCATTTCAACTCATGCTCTACCCGAAATCGCGCCACGGCGTCACCGACCCCTTGCTCGTCAAACACATGCGAGAGATGATGACGGAATTCATCATGCAAAACTTGTGAGACAGTAATCGAGCGAACATATATTTAAGGAGACGACGAGTCATGAAGAGCCTGATTTTGGTGCTAACAGTCACACTGTTTACTACCATCTCACATGCGCAAGGTTTAACCGGACAGCAATTTCCGCCAGAGGTTCAAATCATCAACTCCCGTTTCGACCTTGGAGTAAATCAAGCCATCATCAACCATACTAATCGGGATGGCAGGCTCGTCAATTCGGTGAGCCCTTCTAATGACGGCCCGCAGGACCTGTACAAAGCTACGGTCATCATCAAAAACAACAGGACAAAGAGAGTCAAAGCCATTACCTGGGGTGCTGCCTTCATCGACTTGGATACTCAAAAAGAGGTCACACGTCGGAAGTTCCGTCATAAGAAAAGTTTTGCTCCGGGGGCGGTAAGAACCTTGACCCGATATGTTCTTCCCTATTACAAAGCGGGAACCATTACAGTTCGAGCAGTTATCGACCGCGTCGAGTATGATGATGGGTCTGTCTGGCAACACCCTTAATTACTCAGACATGTGGCTGCTTTCCTCCTGATGCCAACAAGGCGGTGGAGCCGACCGCCTGATAGCGTAGTTGCTGTGCAGCTTTACGCGACCAAAAATCAGTGAAGTGCCGGAGGGGGGGGGGGGGGGGGAAAGGCAACACGACCCCCCGAGCGCCCATCTTTTTTTTTCGTCTCCTTCTTTTTCCCCAAACT
>JBPCIP010000158.1:0-6952 GCA_051006195.1 Pyrinomonadaceae bacterium | reverse complement strand
TGCGGTGGGAAATGAGTAACGCAAACAGGGAAAAAAAAAAAGAAAGCGTGGCAGCCAGGTGGGCGCGCCCACGCTTTCATCCCTCATCCCCGGCCTTTCACGGCGCGTTGCCTTCCGGCACCGGCTCGATGCGCTGCGGCAGTTGAGAAGTGTGGATATCTTCGTCGGGAACGGCGGAGAGAAGCGCGCGATATTGTTCGGGCATCGATTTCACCCGCCCGTGGCCGTCCGTGACGACGTGGCCGGTTTCGCCTTCGGCGATGATTTGTCCGTCCATCACGCGCAAAATTTCGTAACCGAAGCGGACGGAACGGCGGCGTAGCTCGGTGATATGAGTGCGAACGATGAGTTCTTCGTCGTACGCGGCGGGAGCTTTGTAGCGGCAATAGCTTTCGGCGACGACGAGGAAGGCGTCGGAGTTTTCTTCCATGTCGCGGTAAGCGAAACCGCGCGCCCGGCAGAACTCGGTGCGCCCGATCTCAAACCAGATGAGATAATTGGCATGATAGACGACGCCCATTCGGTCCGTCTCAGCGTAGCGCACGCGCACGGTGGACTCGTGCCACACATCGAACAAAGCATCGTCCTGAGCCCGTTCCAACATCCGAAAAGCCTCCCCCATGTTGCTCCCCAACCAGAGAGCAATCTACACTACTGATATGAGCCGCAGCGCGTGCGGACTATAAAAGCGAAAGGTTCGAGATGTCAAAGAGAAACAGTTCTGGCCGGTTGAAATCGTGTGCCATCGCGCTTGTCGCCGCGTTGATGCTGGCGAGTTCGCCCGCGACGAATTTGCCGCACGCGAGGGCGCAGGTAGCCAGCGCGCAAACCCCAACCGCCGCCATCAATCCGAGAAGCGCGAGCGTGATGGCGGCGACCGCCGGTGTTTTAAAAGAGACGAGCGAACTCAGGCAACTTGAAGCTCTGCGCCCGGTGAAAAGCGGGGCGCAGTCGCGCGTTGAAATCGAACGGATGCTCGTGCGCAATCTCGATGAATCCTCCACGCCCGCCGAGTTGCACGCGAGCGAAGTCGCTTTGAAGAAACTCGGACTCGTGCCCGCCGATTTCGCGCTCCGCTCCTTCCTCATCGAACTGTTGACCGAGCAGGTGGCAGGCTACTACGACCCCAAAACGCGGGAATTTTACCTTGCCGATTGGATCGACCTCGACGGTCAGCAGCCCGTCATGGCACACGAACTGACGCATGCCCTCCAGGATCAACACTTCGATTTGCGCCGCTTCGAGCGGTGGCCGAAAGGCGACTCGGACGCGGAACTCGCCGCGCATGCGCTCGTCGAAGGCGATGCCACACTCGTCATGACCTTTTATGTGATGCGCGATCTGCAACGCGTCGCGGCGATGATGAAGTCGATGAGCGCGGACGGCGGTTCGTCGGAAAAGATCGAGCGCGCCCCGCGCGCCATCCGCGAATCGCTCCTCTTTCCTTACAAGCAGGGGATGGATTGGGCGTCGCAAATTTACAAACGCGGCGGGTGGCCGCTCGTCTCCGCCGCCTACCGGGATTTGCCGCAGTCGACCGAACAGATACTGCACCCGGAAAAATATTTCGCGCACGAAGCGCCCGTCAAAGTCAACTTGCCGGAGATCGTCGATCTGCTCGGCAAGAATTGGCGGCGGCTCGATTACGACGTGAACGGGGAATGGAGCTATATTCAGATTCTCGACGAATTTTTGCGCGCGGAGAAAGAATCGCAACAGGCTGCCGCCGGCTGGGGCGGCGACCGCTTCGCCGTCTATGAACATGCGGCGACGCGCCAGGTTTTGCTCGCGCAACTGACCGCATGGGACACGGAGCAGGATGCCATTGAATTCTTCGCCGCTTACGTCAAACGCACCGAACGACGCTACAAAGACGCCATCGCCGACACGCGCGCCAGCGTCCCCGTCGAGACGCGCCGCGTCTGGTACACGGGCGAAGGCTTGGTCGGCATGGAACGGCGGGGTGCGCGCGTCGCCATCTTTGAAGGCGTGCCGGAGAAGGTGAACGTGAATGCGTTGTTGAAAAAGACTTTCGGCGCGGGAGCTGCTCGGCGCACGCATTGATTTACCCGGCATTCCGGCGCAAGAGACGGGCGATGGTCTCCACCAGGACGTTGATGCCCTCCGGCTTCAGGAGAAACACATCGACGCCCGCGCTTCGCGCTTCCGCCTCTACATTACTGGCCGAAAGCACGATGATCGGTGTGTCGTGGCGATGCGGCAAACCCCGCGCACGGCGCACCAGCTCCACCCCGTTGACGTGCGGCAAATCATAATCGAACAACAGCAGGCTGTAGGGAGCGTCGCTTTCGATCATCTCAAGGGCGAGCGCGCCGTCGGCGCACGTCACCACGCGCCAGTTTTCCATCTCCAAACTCCCTTTCACCATATCGGCCACAAACGAGTTGTCTTCGACGTGCAGGATCGTGATAAACGGCGTGACCGGCTTTGTTGTGACTCCGGCGCGGTTGCGCGAACTGCGGTGCTGGCGAAAGAGACTCTTTCGGCGCGGTTCGGGCGGCGTGCGCAACGGGAAAAGTTTTTTATGACGGCCTTTGAGCAATCCGTCCAGACTTTGATGTGAGAGGCCAAGCAAATTAGCTGCCCTTGAGATATGTCCCTCCGCATCCTTTAATCCACGTTCAATCAAATATGCTTCGTATCGCTCGACCTCTTGCCAGAACGAAAAGTTGTAGACAGCGGGAGCAACAAACTTTACGACGGATTCTTGCCTAATCGGTTGTCTGACATGCGGCGCGATGATGTAGACGACGCGGCGCGCACATTCGATCAAACGCACGAGGATGCCGGGATGCTGCGAAGTTCTGAGAAACTCGGCGGCGCGCTCGTACAAGTCGCCGAGGTCGGCGGGCGTGAATTGCTCGCCTAATTCCTCGATGGCCGTCAAGGCCGCCTGTCCCGCTCCCTCCAGGTCTCCGGCTTGCTCCGCGACGACAATCGCCCGTTGCAGCGTGAGCAGCGCGCGTGTGTTTTGGCCTATCCGTCTGAGGGCAATCCCGTGCGTCGTGAGGGCTTCGGCTAGCAGGTGCTGTTCGCTTCCTTCCTCAAGCGTCTTGACCGCCGACCGTGCCAGTCTTTCCGCGTCGGCGTTTTTGCCTTCGGCAAGGAACGCGCGGGCGCGAGTCTCGTCTACTTGGGCGACGCGAACTACATCTTTTAAGTCTACAAGCAACCGTCGCGCACGGGTCAGATGCTCGTGAGCTTCAGTGAATTTAGCGGCGGTGAAGAATAAGAAGCCCAGATTATTTTCGACGCAGGCTTGATAGCGGACGTGTCCGGCCTGCTCGAAATGGAAACTTGCGGCAGCATATTCGACAAAAGCGCGGTCTTTATAATCCTCGCGGTGCTCGATTTCACCTAAGAGTGTCAACACCGCACCGAACTCATTATGAAATTTCCCTTTTAAGGCATCATTAGTGATTGTCTCGAATAATGGAGCGGCTTCGTTCAAGATACGGAAGGCATCACTGTACCGGGTCGCCTCTTTCTCAACAATGACGCTTCGGACTAAGGCAACTCCCCTTAAATCTCTGTCCTCCTGCTCGTCCAATCGTGAGAGAGCATCCCGCAACATAACGCGCGCCTCGTCGAACGCTCCGGCTCGCCAATAGCAACATCCAAGTTCGGTCAACGCTTCCGCTACCTTTTTCGAGTCCCGCAATGTCTCGAAGATCGTGATGCTCTCACTGATTAAGTCTTTAGCTTTTTCCTGTGCGTCTTTGAGTTGCCGCGTGCTGCCGATCCACCTGAAAAGCACGCCAACGCGCAAAAGCACTTCGGCTGCGCTACGTTGATCCAGCCCTTCTATTTTGGGGCGATCTCCAACACGTTGCCAAAATTCGCTCATCGTATCGTGCGCGGCTTCGTAGTTACCGGCCTCTTCCAGTTGTTTAGCGAGTTCACAACGTAGCCACGCGCGCTCGGTGCAATTAAGAGTTGAATCGTTGATCTGGTAAAGTAGTTCTGTCTCTATGTCCATGTGAGGATTACCTTTCTGCATGCTTGCAATGTACACGGCAAGCAGACACGAAAAGGCGCATCTTAACCAAACTCAGTGTTAAGATGCGCCGTGTTGTATCCATCGGGTGATATGCCTTAGTACGGCGTTCGGTCGCCGTTCACACCCTTAACTCTTTTGCTTCCGGTAAATCTGCGAAAACTCTGAGGAGAAAATCATGAAAACCTTACGACACTTCTGCGCCGTAGCCGTGCTGACCTTCGCGTTCACGCTCTCCGTATCTGCGGATGGCATTATTTCAACTGAAAAAGCTGCTCCGCCACCGCCGGTTACGGCAAACGGTGTAATCAGCACGGGGAAAACCGGAACCACAGCGGATTCTGTCACACAGATCGCGCTCAACCTACTGCAAAGCGTCATCGCGCTTTTCTAAAGCGACACACATGACACTGGGACACGAACGAGAGCAGTAGGAGCAGGGCTTGTCCCTGCCCGTGTTTTCGACCCGTGTTGTCATCACCGCAAGACGGGCAACCACAAGGGTTGCCCCTACGGTGTGCCGATGCTGGGTGGTTCGATTTAGTCCGGCAATGATTCAAATGTCTCTGGGCTGCCGTAAGGATCACGGGCGGTACAGGCGGAGTGTGTCCGCGCCCGCACTATACAGCAAAAGTTACCGGCAGGTTAAGGATTTTCTTCGCGGGCCTTTGTTCGTTCGCTGCACTGAGGGTTGAATTTTGATTTGATGAAGCAGTTTTGTCTCTAAGTCCATGTGAGAATTAGGATTACGTATGCTTGCCGCGTACACGGCAAGCATACGTAAAGACCGGCTAATCCCGACGTTGGACAATGCCGCTTGCTATATACACAGCAAGCGGACGCGAAAAGGGGTCGTGTCCTGATGTTAGATCACTTTAGTTCTTTGTCCCGGAGGGACATTTGAGAATAGCCGAGCGATTTATCGCTGGGAAAGAACGCAGGCATGATGTGGAGTCCCGGAGGGACGAGTGAAGGCCCACCGCGCCGTGAGTTTCAATCGTCCCTCCGGGACTCCGCCGGCTGTTCGTCGTCAACTTATGCCCTCTTCTCTGTGTGTGGCCTCCCGCCTTGTCTCCCGTTCTCACGAGATGCAGTAGCTTTAGCCTCTGAAGTTCTACTTCCACCTTTGCGCCCTAACTCCGACATCCATGCTTTAGTGCCAAAGATGCCAGTCAGTAGTCCGGCAATGGTGAGATCAGCATTAAGGAGCGGCCAGCGCAAAGCCAGGCCGTAGGGCATTACTTCTACCTGAGCTAAATCTTCCGGCGCGGCATCCCGAAGCCCTTGAGCCAGATCAGGCGGAAACATAAAGACGCAGCCGTTAGTTAATTCAACTACCATGCGCTTCCCCCGCTTATCGTAGCGCGCAGACAGCGCGCGCGGCTCGCGCTGCAATCGTTCATTTCCACGCTGCACAGCCTCATCATACTGACGTTCTAACTCTTCATCGTTAATTGGTAGCTGCATGAATCCTTCTCCACTCTCTAACCAGGAACTTTTTATGCTCTATTGACTAATAACAGCGCGTCCCGGACATCCTTGCGAGACATGCCGAATACTTCTCGGATGTCCGGCAACGTGCGGCGATTATTCAAATTGATAACAACCAGTCCACTCTTATAAACATGAACGTGCGCCGGTCTGTGGTCATTCGTGTAAATCATTACCTCGAATCCGCTTTCCGTTAGCACGTTCGGCATAGAGAGAATATAACCTAACCGTTTAGGTTCTCAAAGAGAAAAACTAAACCTATGTGAGAATTAGCTTTACGTATGCTTGCCGTGTGCACGGCAAGCAACGGCAAGCATAAGCGAAGAGGCTGCGTGAGCGGCTGTCTGAGTAGCCCCGGAGGGGCGGCATCTGTGTAGCCCACGGCGCAAGCCGTGGGTTGAGAGCAGCAAAAAAAATAGCAAGCCCCGGAGGGGCGACATAATTCTTGCCCCGCGCCGGAATTCTTCCGCCCCTCCGGGATTATAACCGTTTGACCGGCACGCCTCCCCACGGCTGACGCCGTGGGCTATACAAATGCCGTCCCTCCGGGACTCAAGACAAATGCCATCCCTTCGGGACTCAGACTTTAACAATACTGTCCCTCGGAGACCTCAACAAGCAGGCGTGAAAAGTAGTCCTCCAACTAAATCTATGTGAGGATTACTTTTACATATGCTTGCCGTGTACACGGCAAGCATATGTAAAGATTGGCTCACCCCGGACGTTGGACAATGCCGCTTGCTGTGTACACAGCAAGCGGACGCAGAAAGTGTCTCGACATCAGGCTACTCATAAATCAGGCGCGTTGTCTCGCGTCGCGCTCCTATGTTATGTTGAATCATCTTTTGATAGACAAATTTAAGCGAAGAATAAACGGACGGCGAGTTGTGCCTGTTGAGCGCGACCTTGATCGATCACATGTCATGATGAAGTCTGAAACACGATCCGGGGTGGCCGAGCGGCGCACGCGCCTGCGCTCGCTCGTTGATGATTACCAGCGTCTCGCCGCCAAACTTCAGCGTGGCGGCGGCCCCGATAAGATCGAGCGTCAGCACGGGCAAGGCAAACTCACCGCGCGCGAACGCGTCGCACTCCTGCTCGACCGCGACGCTTACATGCAGGAGATCGGTTTGCTCGTCGCCTACGACGAATACAAGGGCGGCGCTCCGGCGGCGGGCGTGGTGACGGTGACGGGGCGCGTCGGCGGGCGCGAGTGTGTCGTCGTCGCCAACGACGCGACTGTAAAGGCCGGTTCGTGGTGGCCAGAGACGATTAAGAAAATTTTGCGGGCGCAGGAGGTCGCGATGCGCTCGCGCGTGCCGATCATCTATCTCGTGGACTCGGCGGGCGTAAACTTACCGTATCAGGGCGGCGTCTTTCCCGGCCAATACGGCGCGGCGCGCATCTTTTATTACAACTCGATCATGCGGCGCTACCTGCACG
>JBPCIP010000157.1:0-62393 GCA_051006195.1 Pyrinomonadaceae bacterium | reverse complement strand
GCGATGGGACGCGGCCAACTCTGTTTGGATGCGCTCTTTGATCGTGCCCTTGCCTGGTGCATGGAACACTTGCCGGTTGAGCCGGTGCGCTTGGGCAGTGAGAGTCGCAGCGTGCATGCCATCGACTCTTCGACCATCGCTCGCTTGCGCGCTAAGAAGAAGTGTGCGCTGTTGGGCAAAGGCTACTGCCATCGTGCCGGGCGGGCGGTCACGGCCAACATCGTGGCCGCACTGACCACCGTCGTCCATGTCAATGGCGTGCGGGTTGGTCTGGTGCGCCGCACCCGCTTTGGCGCCACCGGCTCGGAGGCGGTCGCCAAACTCTTCGCTGACCTGCCGGAAGGCAAAGACTCGCGGCTCTTTAGTGTGGATGCAGGGATTGCGACAGTTGAGCAATTCCAGCGGGCGACCGCGCACAACGCGCTGTGTGGTCGCTTGCGTCGAAACGTCTGTTTGCGGCGTGTGCCTCGACCAAAACGGCGCGGACAGCGTGGCCGCCCCCCGCTTCATGGTCCCACTCTGCATCCGGGTGCGAAGCGTCCGCAAGGCCGCGCCGATGAAGACTTCCGGGTTCAAGTCGAAGAGCGTGAGGTCAGAGTCAGACGGTGGCGGAACTTGCATTTCCGGTCTGCGCACCAAACAATCATTGACGTGGTGCGGGTTGATGACCCGGCGTACAAGCGTCCCTTGTTGCTCGGCACGACCGCACAAGAGTTGACGACGGCAGAGATCAGAACGGCGTATGGACATCGGTGGCCTGTGGAGACCAACTTCTTTGTCGCGCAAGGGACGTGTGCGATGGAGATGCCGCGGGCGTGGAGTGAAAGGGCAGTTGAGCGCCGCATCAGCTTGGCCTTGCTGGCGGGATCGCTGCTCAAGCTGACGGCAGCCACCTGTGAACCACTGCCGATGGGTCCGTGGGACCGCAAGGCAGTCGCTTCGGCGGGCAGGTTGGCGAATCACTTGGACATCCATGCTGATCATTTTGCGGCACTTGCACTGAAAGGTGTCGCACCAAGAAAGTACAATAAAAGCAAAGAACCTAAAGAAACAGCCGATTCGCAACTGCCGTTAGTTGCTTAAATTGGTAAAACTCGAATCACAAAGGGCTGACTTAAAAACTGCCACTTCGGGACCAGCACCGCCTCAACTTTAAACTCCCCTACAAATCGCCTCCCAGGATAACTTTCCACGAATGGAGCTAGATCAAGATAGGTACATGGCATAAACGTCTACTGTAGAGCCTTCTGGTAAGCCATACAGCCATATAGGAGAGATGGACTGTCGGACAGCAGAAAGTTCTATACAGACATTCCCTGTCTGCTCGGAGAGTTGGTCGTACTTCATCTCAACCTTTGCCTTCGCGCCGTTTACAAATACTTCCCTATCCCAGCCCTTCTTCTGCCGGTAGGTTAAGTGGTCGCTATCAATAACCTCCATACCTTTTTGAAGCATGAGCTTTTCGCATTCGGCCTCGAACCATCGGCCAATTCTTTTTTGTTGTTTGAAATGCTGTGAGGTGGGCATAGGCGCTCTATCCCACATCTGGGCCGCATGTAAGGTGCTTGCCTGGATACGGGATGCAACGCTTATTAAGTTGAGTAGGCTTAACTAAATTCTAGCAAGCCTATTGGAATGGTCAACGGCAGTTATCCACAACAAGAAGGATTATGGTCTTCGATGAGTAGGTACCGTCCGAGGGGCTGACTTCATTGATGCATTTCGGTCTAACGATACATTACGATACTCAACAGTAAATCCTCCTACTCCTCGTTCGATAAACTCAAACGCAAGCAAGCTCATTTTCCTCGCTTGATCTCCAACATTACTCATATAAATTATGGCTGTGACAGGAATTTCAGGAACAAATATGCCCCCACTAGTACCATTAGCTATACCACTTTGCTCCCATAAAAACTCGGCTTGATTACCTTGTTCATCTAGGAACCTCATACGAAAACCAAATTCAATTTCTCTTTCCCTTGTACCATTATTGGTTATCAAAACTTCACAAAATGCTGTGGTCCCGGAAGCTCCGCATTTCCGTATAGTAAAAGTAAAAGAATTAGACTTCTTAGTCATTAATGCAGAAACACTTTCTTGCCCGACTTCACTATCGCTAGCAGTTGGTCTTTGCAGCGATGACAATTTCCTTTTCGCCAGAGCAGAAAAAGTACCATTAGGGAATCTTTGTAGATACTCTTTGAAGTCATCCGGTTCATTACTGAGTTTGATGGAATCCCAAAAACTTAGTTCTATTGCAGCAGAGTCAATAGAGAGCCGGCTTACCTCCTCCTTTACAGGTGGTGCGTCTTTGCCGCCCATAAAGAAAAAATCGCCGGTCAATGAGGATGACTCCCAAGGAGTTTGTTTACCTTGTGTCTTGTCTCGAACACTAATTCGTATGCGCTTGAATATCTCCTCTACACTGACACCAGGCATCCTCATATAACGAAGCAGCTCTTGTGTATAAATTCCATTATTCGCGGTCCCATCGCTCGCTACCGAACCTGGCGCGGTTGCATAAGCAATAAGAGTTCCTGTAGGGGCATCAACAGAAGCTAACCCGCGTGAAGCAGAACGAGTGCTCTTAACAAATGGATTATTGCGACATGCATCAAGCACTACAATATTAATACTGTTCTTAACCTCCTCCATCTGCGCTAACACTAAACCTAAATTTACAGTTTCGTACTCTACTTCTTGCTCGTTGTTAAAATCAGCCCCAATTGGTATGAGATAGTTTTCACCTTTTGCTTGAACGCCATGACCAGCGTAATAAAAAAGTCTGGTACCTCCGGTTTTAGTCCTTTCCCCAAACATTCTGATAGCCCGCTTCATATCATTTTGGTTGACGTTCTCCCTGTAAATCACTTCAAAGCCTAATTCTCGCAGAGCTTGGGCTATGTCGCGTGCATCGTTGACCGGATTCTTCAACGGGGCGCTAGCATATGCACTATTGCCAATAACTAGAGCGACACGCTGAAGTGCAGGAGGTGGGGTTTTGTTTACTCCAAGGCCACGGTCGCGGTTAGGGGTACGAAACTGAGCAACAACGGAAGTGCCTAGCACTGAAATAAGGATTGTGAAAGTTAGTGCGGTCAAACGGAACAGAATATTCATTACAGGGCCTCTTAAATTTAGATTGAGGTCTAAGGAAGCAATCAAACACAGGCGGCGATTCTATCACTGCGGCACTAAAAGGCAAGGTTTTCTCGGCATCAGACCATACCCCGCCTCTTGCTTGGCTATCCCCCAGGAGATGCAAACAGTCAGTCAAGCGGTATGTATCAATCAATCTCTCTGTCTCGGTTCCAGAGTTCCCATGACGGGCGGGGTGTACCTACGGGTCATAAGCAGTATCTACAAAATGTTTCACAGACACAGCCAAGCTCCCGTAGGGATCATGAGGGTTAGTCACATGCTATTTATCGTCGGCAGCAGCTAAACACGACGTTTGATTGAATTGTTTCTTTACTCATATTGAATAAAAACGCCGCCGAACATTATTCGGTAGCGTCTTGATTCAAATGTCCATTCTTAACGAAGTAAGCAAAACTCCTTCTGGTCTCTTTCTCGATATATTTATCCGTTCTTTTCTTTTTATTGGCGAATTCCTTAGACGGCTGGGTGTATGCGCGATAGATATATTCCTTAATTACTTCAGGGTCGGTAATACTGCGTTCTAAACACATTAAAGTAACTAAAAATGCTCTCCTATTATTAGCGGTAAATGGGTGATGTCTAATTTCTTCCAATGTGGGCATATAAAAAACTCTCTTTCTTGCAGGTACACTTCCAGGTATAAACCTGCACAAAAGAGAGTTCTCTATTTCGGAAGTGTTTTAATGATTTTGGAAAGTTCCCAAACGGACTGGTGAGCTGGTTTGGGTGTATGTACTATATGGAAGCTACACCAAGATTCGGATTCCTTGATCGCTTCTGGCTGCCTTTCTACATGGCGAAAAGCTAAACAGGAGTCGGTATCTTGGTGTGCGCGGCATATAGAAGAATAACAAATCGGCAGAAACGCGCAAGAGGGGTTGTGGATAAGTCAGGCTGCTGCTTCCTCTACTTTTTCTTCATTCCCTGAAATGATCTGTTTCCACATTTTGGGGAAATATCTATCCTTCAGTAGGACAGAAAGCAAAATCAAACTCTTTAGCCCCGCCTTTTCTGTGATCTGAAAAGACGAAGGCTCATGTTTTATATGTTCGGCATAACTGAAGTCTTCAAAATTAGTCAGTGAATATTGATGGGGGATATTGGGATAGGCTATGCATTCTTCTGTGGTAATCGTAAGAATTGCCTTTGTATCTGGAACCTGCCAGTAGCTATATATAATCTCACAGGCTTCAAGATCATTAATGATGTTTCTATAGAACTCTTTATCTCCGATGAACGCTGCAAGGTCAGCCGCCGCCGTTCCTAAGAATGAGCTTCGATTTTCCTCCACCTTTATAGATTCAAAAGGATAGCCAAGTAAGATGGCAGTTTCTTCATATTCGTCGGCATCGTAATGGGCTAGCCCAAAACCTTTTTCTACCCGGTCACACACCCAAATAACGCTTCGATTTAGCAAGCCTATTGCCTTGTCAGTCTTCCCCGCTTGGATAAGAGCGAGCGCCGGCCACACTACCGAGACAGTATACCTATCGCCCGGAATGTGACCGCAGCCTTTTTCTGTTTCGATAAACTCGACCAGGAAAGAAATGATGTCGCTTCTTTCCGCCTTATCATCTGTTAGGAAGAAATATAGAGCGGTTGTCTCTAAAACCCTCGCACTCCATACAAGATAATGAAGCATGGGCAACCCGGTCTTCTCCCCAGCTAACGGCAAGAGTTGCTTTAAAGCTGAGTCCCAACTGTTTTTGAACTGACTATAAAATTCTTTGCACAGAGGGAGTATGTTTTGCTTAATAAGCTGCTGATAAACCTCAACAATATACTCATCATTAGATTCAAACATCGCTTGCAGCATAACTCTCGCAAGGCTCAAGTATAGTGTTATGGCTTCGTAAAGTTTTCCGTTACCAATAAGTTTGGAGGCAATAATTTCAGCCTCAATCGAAGCCCTTAAAACTCTCTTTTGATATTCTAAAGACTCATCAATCCAAAAGCGTGAAAAGTTCTCTATCTCTCTATCAGAGAGTTGGCCGTCAAGAGCCTTGCCATAAATGAGAAAGAACTGTGTGTACCCGACAACACCACTCGAAGTAAATTGATGAATGCTTGTAAGACCGTATTCCTCAAAGTAGTCTATAAGCTGATCTTTACCCCAGAAGATTACATTCTCTTTCTGGTATTTAGTTTCTAGCTCAAGGTTGAAGTCTTGGAATGTTAGGGGAGCATTACCGGCAAGCCTCCCAGATGTGACCAGTATCACTTTTCGGGGTAAGTTCCTATCAAATTGCGGGTGAGACAAACCTAAAACACTCGCTTCAAACAACTGCCCCATTATATTGTTTCTAAACTCGGACTGATTAATGTCTCCCTTTTTGGACTGTATTGCATACTGGTATTCCGTACCATTCACAGCCTTCTTCGCAATAAAGTCCTTCCCAATTTCGCCCCGGCCATGCGTAAAGTGAATGTCGTAGTACCCCATTGCTCGCAATAGGGAAGCTAGAGGAAAGTCAAAATCCCTCTCATCTTTTATGCTACTAAGATAATCTTCAAGAGCGTTTCTGAGCATAATCAGCATTGAGCCTCTAAGAAAGCTTTCTTGAGCGTTTCCTTGCATAGAAATCCCTTCGTTTTTCTTCAATGGTTTTTTCTATCAGCTCAACTTGTTCCGGGGTCGGTGGATTCTGCTCTACCTTTTTAGCAGTGTCAGGATGCATATAGATTTGATAATTATGCTTGCCGTCCTTATCGAAATGCATCTCTAAGGTTTTTAGCATTTCAATGTAAGCATCCCACATATTGCGGCCACCTGCGTCTATGGTGTTGCCAACCGCTTCGGTAGTTCTGTCCACTACTTCAAACAGATGTTTCTTCTGCTTTGAGTGGAATGAAGTAAATAAATTGTAGATGGACTCTTTAAATGCATCTGCATCTGTCTCTATAAATGCTTGCCGACTTATTTCAAACATCGCGTCAATGCTGCGCATTTCCGTGTCCACAATCTCAGGGCTGCTAACCTGTCGGGTAGCGCCACCATGCGAAACACCATGACCTCTAATTTGACCTAGTATCTCGTCGTGTTTTATAAGGCCATCGCCAATGTCTCGCAGAAGTTGAGTCATTGCCGAGTCATAGTTGGGAAGTGTGAATGAGAGTTTGGGCATTGATAACGTCCCTATTGTCACACGGATGATACCACATTTCATCTGTGGATAACCGTAAGTTTTTCCCTTATTTATGCGGGTTGACGGCGTTCTATAATGCTCCCCAAAATTCAGACCAGACACTAAGGTGGTAAAATCGCTGCTCAAACGGGAGCAACAAATGAGCAAGCAGCGAAAGACTTACAGCGCCGAGTTCAAAGCAAAGGTCGCTTTAGCGGCTATCAAAGGTCAACATACAATCAACTCGGATCGCTTCGACTTACAGCGTCCATCCGAATCAAGTCACGCAGTGGAAGAAGCAGGCGGTGGAAGCAATTCCCGATTCCTTCTCTCAGCACCGGGCGCGTGAGGCGCGTTGGGACGAAGAACTCAAGGCACAACTCTATCAGCAGATCGGTCAACTCAAAGTCGAGTTGGACTGGCTCAAAAAAAAAGCTGGACTATCCGTTTGAGTTCAAGCGCGAGTTAATCGAGCCGACCCATCAGCGCATCAGCGTCCGGCGGCAATGTCAGTTATTAGGAGTGAGCCGGGCTCATCTGTATTACGAGCCGCGCGCCGAGACGGTGGAGAATTTGTTGCTCATGCGACTCCTTGATGAGCAATACACGCGCTGTCCCTTCTACGGGGTGCGGCGGATGACGGCGTGGCTGGAAGGACAAGGTCATGAGGTCAATGCGAAGCGAGTGCGCCGATTGCTGAGGAAGATGGGCTTATTAGCGATTTATCCCAAGCCTTCTTTAAGCCAGCCAGGAGCGGGGGCGCAAGTTTATCCGTACCTCTTGCGAGGCGTTGAGATCGCGCGAGTCAATCAAGTATGGTCAACCGACATCACTTACATTCGCCTGCTCTCAGGCTTCATCTATCTGGTGGCGATCATGGATTGGTACAGCCGCTACGTGCTGGCCTGGGAAGTCTCCAACACCTTGGAGAGCAGTTTCTGTGTCGCGGCTTTAGACCGGGCGCTGCTCGTCGCGCAGCCGGAGATTTTCAATTCCGATCAAGGCGCGCAGTTTACGAGCCTGAGTTTTACCGGGCGGCTCGTGGCACGCGGGATTCAGATCAGCATGGACGGCAAGGGTCGCGCACTGGATAACATCTTCGTCGAGCGGCTGTGGCGCAGTGTCAAGTACGAAGAAGTGTATTTGAAAGATTACCGCCATGTGCCGGATGCGATTGGCGGCTTGAGCGGCTACTTTCAGTTCTATAATGGCGAACGCTTACATCAATCGCTCGCCTATCAAACGCCGGCAGCGGTCTACCAGCAAGGCTTAAACCAAGCAGCGAGCACCACCTTAAATTGACCGTTTTTTGGTCTTGACTTTGGGGAGCGCTATATTCATGGGCTTGCTAAACTTAAGAAAAGGTCGCCGCACCAGCCGGGATAGCTGGCTCATTAACCAATCTCACAATGAATGCTCAACATACCTAGCCAGATAACCAAAGTCGAAACAACAAGCGACGGTGGTATGAAACTCACAGTTCATACCAATGAGTTACAGCCATCGGAAAAATCCGAACTCATGCAATGGCATAACAAGTTCGGGTGGATAGTCTTCTCCCCGACAGACACAATTACTGACGAAGACATACCAAACGAAGCAATTGAATTTGAAGGGCAAAAGACCTTATCAGAACGGCTGCGTAACGTGCTGTTCCGTCTGCATGAAGCACAAGGAGGAAAACCGGAAGACTTTGAAGCCTACCGGGTAAAGATAATGGAGAGTCTTATAAACCGTTATAAGTCGAAGCTGGCCGATTACGACCAGGTGAGACACTTTGAAAATTAATACTCTAAACCTATATCAGGTCAATGGAGATTCAGGAGTTTTATGTCAGTACCATTTAACGTGCAGCAAACTAATAAATTTTCTCGGCGGCGTCGCTAACGCGCCGCACGCCTCGACTTCGCGGGCGGGGTATTGACCCCGCCCTTGACCAGAGGGAACATCGTTCCCTCTGGACTCCCATCTTTTCTATTCGGCGACCCCGCAGCAAGCTGACGGGGAATTTAAGATTAAAATGCTGGACGAAGTCTCCTTCGAGATATTGCGCCCGCACATCGAGCCTGCGCCGTGTGCAGGGAAGATTTCGACTGCATCATCGAGTTTGAGAAGTTTGTGATGAAGACTTTCGTAAAGCATTCCGGCCATCGCCTCGGCAGTGTAACCCCGCCCGCCCGCGAGATCGGGACGCCCCACATCGCCGATGAAGAGCGTATCGCCGGTCAGCACTTTCTGCGGTTCGGCGGAAACATCGCGGTCGATGATGAGCACGGACATGCTCTCAGGCGTGTGACCGGGCGTCTCCATGAAGCGCAAGATGACGCGGCCTATATCAATCTCGTCCCCGTCTTTCACGGCACGATGCGGAAAGGCGGCATGAGCGTGTCGGCAGAAGACGATCTCGGCTCCGGTGCGGGCGGCGAGTTCGCAGTGGCCGCTGACGAAGTCGGCATGCAGGTGTGTCTCGATCACATATTTGATCTGTAAGTGCAGCGCCGCACTCTCGACCAGATACTGTTTCATGTCTCGCTGCGGATCAACCACCGCCGCTTCGCCTTCCGACCCGATCAGGTATGAAGCATGCGCCAGACAGTTGAGATAGAATTGTTTGAAATACATTGCCGCCTCCGCTCGGGCCTGCGGTCGCACATCCGGGACAGATGCGACGCAGGGACGAAAGTTATGACGATATCGTGAATTTTCAATTGAGCGAAAGATTTTTACCCTCGCGCGCCACACGAATTCACTTTCTCGTATAGCCGGCGGGATAAGCGATTTCGGCATCCGCGCCGGGCGCTTCTATTTTGACGCGATGAAATTTTTTGTCCGCATTTGTCGAGAGATAGGTCAAGGCGAATTGACGGCTGAGCCTATCGGCCAGTTCATGCAGGAAAGGCTCGAAGCTGACGGGGGCACCCGTTCCCTGAAAGAATGCTTTTCCGCCGGTCTCCCGCGTCAGACGCACGAGCGAACTTTGCGCATTTCCGACTAAAGATGACGCTTGCGGCAAGTTGACCGTGGGCGCGAAGATCGCGTTGATGGCAACGCCGCGACGCTGCGCTTCGCCGATGGCGCGATCAAGGTCAAGGCTCTGAGTCGGCGAAGAGCTATCGATGCCGCGCGAGAGATCGAGACCGTCGGAGACGACGAGCATAGCGCGGCGAGTGCCGAGCGGCACGCCGCCATAGCGTTTCAAGGCGTCATACGTCTGCACATAAGGGTTATACGGCGCGGCGCTGGCCGAGCCGATAGGAATGCGCAGGGATTTCGCGGCCCGGTCGAGATCAGTCGTGAATCGCTGTCGTAACTGAAGCGACCCGGCGCGCAGATAACCTACCTGCACAAGCGAGCCTTGCGGCAGGCGACGAATGAACTTGGCAAGGCCGCTGATCTCCAGTCCAATCGAAGAGATGAGGTCGTCCTGCATGAGAACGGTAAGGGCAAGGGGCGAGCGGTCGGCGGCGCTGCGCGTCGAGAGTATTTCCTGCCGCTCGCCGTCTTCCATCACGACGAGATTGAGCGTCTGCAATTCTTCGCTGGCGGGACGCTCTCCGCGCAGCCGGAGCGTCACCGGAATCGTGACAGACTGCACGCCGCGCTGCTCCGCACGCCGCGCGGCATTTCCGCCGTCGCCCTTTTGCCCGCTCTCCGGCTCATGTCTGGTTGCACTCTGAACGGCCACGCACCCGAACACCAGCAACAGCAAGGTGAACCTCCACGGCGATATATTTCTCATCCGGTCTCCTCTGCTCCTTGTTCCTTCTCTCTGCGACAAGGCATTATATGGCCTGACAGTCTCGAAACGAAGAATACATTTATGAGCAATAAACTTACCGGCAGCAGATTGACGGCGAAAGACCGCGCGACGCTCCTGCTCTTACAATACCTGCCGTGGCTCGCCTTTCTCATCACCGCGCTGCCCGTGCCC
The DNA here is from genome assembly GCA_051006195.1 of Pyrinomonadaceae bacterium. GTDB lineage: Bacteria > Acidobacteriota > Blastocatellia > Pyrinomonadales > Pyrinomonadaceae > JAIVJZ01. The sequence continues at coordinate 52,172 of JBPCIP010000157.1, read as the reverse complement.
TTTTATTTTCTCTTACGCTATTTCAACGCCGCGTCCGGCTCGGAAGCCGGCGAATTCATGCTGCTCGCCATGACCACCTTCGCGGCTGGCTCGATTCTCGGCTTGATCGTTGTCGTCCTGCTGCTCATCTACCGGCGGCAATGGGAGAGGAGACTGCGCAACCGGCTGGCGGCTGACGGCGTAACGAGCGACGAACTCTCCTGGTTTACCGCCGAATTGACCAAAGCCGAGCGGCGCACGCTCAGCGAGATCGAAGGGCGCAATGCGCTGTTGGCCGATGCTTACCGGGAAACGCTCGCTTCGCGTCTGACGGCGACCCGTGTCGCCGCGCACGCCAAACGTGAGGCTCTTGCCGTCGGACGCAGAATTGAGCAAACGTCGCGGCTGCAACCGGGGGAACGCGCGATGATGGAAGAAGAGTTACGGAGCGACCGCGAACGACTGGCGCGAATCGAAGCCGAGTCCACCGAGCGATGCGCACAGGCCGAAGCGCGCTTGTTGATGATCGAAGCGGCGGCGAGCCGCAACGCTAGTGATGCAGAGACGCGCATCGCCCTCCAGCGCCTCGAACTCGCACGCGAGCAAGTTCCCTACTCGCTTGAAAGCGCGCGGCTCGAACGCGAGGCACGCGAAGAGGTTGAAAAAGAATTACGCGCGAACCAAAGCCGTTTGAGCGGTGATGACGAAATCCCTTAAAACATAAACTGCCCAGAGGCATTACGCGACGACGACGCGCGTTCGCTCAGTCATTCAACTTTTCCAGCCGCCGTTCCAAATCGGCCAATTGATAAACTCCCGGGGCAAGTCGCACGGCGTAGCCTTCGGCGACGAGCGCGTGATGGCCTAGCCCCGCATCCGGTCGCGAGAGGCCGGATGCTTTCGCCAGTTCGCCGCACAAGGTCATGCCCGCCCCGTCGAGAAAGGCGCGCGCCACCTCGCGTAACGCATCTTCGCGCTTCACCTTCACTTTCAACTCCGTCCCGAAACGCCCTTCTGCCAACGTCCACACATATGTGAACCACGGTACATACAATGCGTCGCCGGGAATCACTTTGAGCGTGCGCTGCAATTCATCAAGCGCGCGACTCAGCCGCGCTCGCTCAGGTACTTTCGCCGCCTCCCTGAGATCGCTCGTCGCCATCTCCCACTCACGACGCAAAACTTTCAACACGGCCACCGCATCCGCCGACAGACGCACGCCCTCATCCTTTCGCGCCACTCCCCATAGCATATTGAGATGCGGTATGAGACGCCGAGCGACAAACAAAGTACGGGCCTTCGCGAGTTTCGCATAGTACACGCGCCCGCGCCGCATGAGTTCGTCTTTGAGCAACCATGTCTGGCTGCTCTCCGGGTCTTTCTGTACGTTGCGCGGCATGTGCGCGTCGCGCCTTCCGCACACACTGATGTAAAGCGACGCGCCCGGTCGGCGCGCATCCGTCATTGCCGCGCAGAATCCGGCGCGCTCGATCAATTTTTCAGCTTCGACTGCATCCTCCACGCGCCGCTCCGGCTCGCGCTGCCACATCCAATCACGGTAGCTTTCCACCTCTTCCGGCAATTGTTCAAAGCGGTTCACCATGAGTTAGCCTCATCAGTAATTTTGCGGCTGTTCCCCTTGACGACCCGTTCACCTTAAAAACGAAGAGAGGATGCCGCGCCGCCCGTCGTTTTCTGACAACAGGCGCGACATCCTCTCCCGCTAAGCGTTCACACTCACAGCGGAGTGATTCTGTTTACCGCTGTTGCGGGCTGCTCGTGCGAATCGTAACTTCCGTGCCGCTGCGCAGTTCGAGATCATCGCTGCCCTGCACATAGACAGAGCCTGCGCCGCCGCCCGCGCCAAGCACCGCGCCGATAGCCGCGCCTTTACCGCCACCGGCAATCGCGCCGATGATCGCGCCCACCGCCGTGCCGATGGCGGCGCGTTCGACAGTACGCTGTGTCTGGCTATCTCTCTCCTTCACCGTGCCTTCGTTGTCCACGCGCACGCTCTCGCCGTTGGACGTGCGCACGCTCTCGACGAAGCCGGAGAAATCATAAGAGCGACCGTCGCGCGTGAGGAGGCGGTCGAAGTTGAAGGTTATCTCAGAACGTCCTGAGACGCGCCCCGAACTTTTGATCTGCGAAACGTAACCCTCGATGGTCGCGCCCTGATACTGCGAAGGTTCGCGCACGGTCATCGTAAAGCGATCTTTCTCGCGTGTGTTGCGGGTATTCAGGTCGGTATTGAGCGTGGCGATCACGGTCGTCCCGTTGGGAATCACAAAATCGTCATTCCGGCGACCAACTGTGTCGGACGGGTAAGTTTGGCTGCTGCCGCCTCGGTATACGTCGAAGCGCGCCACGTCAGCAGTCCGGTCATAGACGCTACGCACGATGATTGGGGCGTTGACGTTCATCATCGTGATCCGGCGCGTGACCTGTAAGCGACGACCGTTGTTGATCGGATCGAACGTCACGGTAAAATCGCTGTCGCGATCTCCCGTGCTGCTGACGGTCAACTGGTCGCCGGTGAAAGCAGCGCGGGCACGAACCGTATCACCGTCGGTGCTGCGTTCCGCGCGTTCGCTGCCGTCAGCGATAAAGTCGATCTGCGGAGCGCGCGTCGAAGCGATGGTAATGTTATTGCCGCGACGCTCGATGGCGAGTTCCATCGGCGGCTCAAGACGCGCGACAACTTCATCGTAAGTGCGCCGACGGTCGCGCGCGGGCAGTGAGTTGGTGGCAAGTTGCGCTTCTCTACGCGGGTCTTCGCTCTGCGCCACGTTGAGGCGATAAGTGCCCGTCAGCCCAGTGTCGTAATTGTAGTTGTTATCGGTAGGCGGGTAGGCCGGGTACGGCGAGTTGTCCTGTCGCCACGCCACGTTATACATGCTCGCCAGTTGGTCAAGGTCGGTTTTCAAAGTTGTCCAATCGCTCCGGACGCGAGTGTTCAAGCGATTCCCTTGATTGGTCACAAACCGGTCGAGACGAGAGGCGCGCATCACCAGGGCATCCACATCGGCGGCCACCAATTGCCGCTGGTCGTAACGCTCACGCACATGATCAACCACATGGTTGAAATCATCGAGCACTTCGTTGATGTTCTCTTCGCGTCGCGTTCCATCTAAGCGGCCTTGATCGAGCGACTGACTTAAACTCACCCGGAAGCGTTCCGCGTTCGTTTCCAAACGTGCGAGCAATTGTTGTGTCTGGTAATTGCTATTGCGCGCGACGGGTCGGCGACGGGTCCTTTGCGCTTGGACACTGAAACTGAGACTTAGTAGTGTGAGCACCATCCCCACCGAAAATATTTGTCTTACTTTACTCATATCTTCCCTCCATTGTTGCTGACTCAACCTGACCTGAATCCTGCTATCTTCGCGTGAGCCTTGAACGGCTGGGCAAACGCGCTTCGTGAATTTTTATTGAGGAGAGTGATGTTTTGAAAAGGAGGAGAGACGAGGACTTGCGTTTGTGGTCAACCTCGATTCACTTTGGCGCAAGTCGGACTACTTGGTGCGGTCATCGTTGGGGAACGCTATTCGGTCTCCTGCCTTGCTGATGACTTTGGCAATAACCATTGAATCTGATTCAAAACCACCTTGATATGGTTGCCGCCGAATCTTTCACCATGCAGGCCAGCTAATGACTTGCTTGAATGCTGATGCTGCCTATCCATGTACATAGATCATGCATGACTCCTGCCCGCCCGTATCATGCGAAGTCACTGCCAATACGCCAGAAATCGCCTTTTCCCATTGAAATAGCGTAAACATCCTCCCACGAATGAGAACAGATGCAATTTGCGTGCGCGCGGGAGCAGACTGAATGGCTTTTTCCTCGACATGCTATGCTCACAGGAAAATATCTGAGGAGGGATGATGAACAATAAAGATGCCGGAGCGATTATCCATTATGCGGGCGATGAACTTTTCGTCGCCGTCACGCCGAGCGGCCATGCGCAGACGCTCGACACCAATCACGAACGCTCCCGCGCCGCCACACCGATGGAACTGCTGCTCCTCGCGCTAGGCAGTTGTACGGCGGTCGATGTCATTTCGATTTTACGCAAGAAGCGTGAGCGCGTGACTGACTATCGAGTCGAAGTGCGCGCCGAACGTCGCGACGAACACCCGCGCAAGTACACTCGATTTGAAGTGCGGCACATCGTGCGCGGGCACGGCGTTTCGGAAAAGGCCGTGGCGCAGGCGATAGAACTTTCCGAGACAAAGTATTGCAGCGTCGCCGCCACGCTCAGCCCTGCCGCCGAGATCATTTCCAGTTTTGAGATTCAGGAAGATACGGCGCAGGGCAATCCTTAAAGACGGATTCTCCGTGGTTGCCGAAAATGCGTGCGCCACCGGCAGGTTGGCTGTTAGAATGAGCCGCACCGGATAGAACTTTCCCACTTTGTTAAGGAGAATCAAAGAAATGGCAGATCAGAAAAAAAATTGTGCCAACGCCAGTTGCACTTGCCCGGCGGATGAGGGCAGCAAATATTGCAGCGCCTACTGCGAAGGCAAAGCCCAAACCACAACCATCGATTGCGACTGTGGCTGTGACACCTGCGGCAGCAACATCTAATGCTGTCCCGACCGGCTGAAGTATCTCGCGCAGCCGCGAGATACTTCAGCCGGTCATTTGCTCTCCCCTCCGGCAGCGAACGCGTTCCACAACTCAGGCATCGAACTATCCACTGCACGCCCCTCTCCTCTGCAAATGAAATAAGTGACGATTTTGCGTTCCATCACTGTTCCGCATCAATTATCTATGTTTTTTTCTGTGGCTCAATACTTCTTTGCCGGTCTGCTCGCCACGACGTTCACCCCGGCTTGCTCGCCCGCCGAAACTCCGCACGCGACGGCCTCGAATCTGACCGGCGCGGTTTTCGTTGAACACGTTCCCGCTAGCGAACAAGGCGACGATGCGATGGCGAACATGCGCCGCATGGATCGCGCAGGCCGCGCCAACGGCGGTCAACTCGCCGAACTCGATCCGCTGGAACACATGCGCCGCGCCGCCGTCTATCACGCCAACCGCGCTTTCGCAGAGGCGCGCGAACATTGGCAGACGCTCATCGCGCGCTACCCGAAAGACAGCAACGTCCCCGCCGCGCTTTTCGGCATGGGGCGTTCTCTTTATCAGGAACGCCGTTACGCCGATGCCCTTCCTTTTTTTGACAAACTCGGACGCGGCTTCCCGCAACAAAAAGAAGGCCGCGAAGGTTTTTATTATGTCGCCGCTACGCTCCTGCGCCTCGACCGCGAGGCGGACGCGGCCACCCGCTACGGCGAGTATGTCGAGCAATACCCGCAAGGCGAGCGCGTCGAGAACGCACACCTCAATGCGATTGATAGTTGGCGCGAGGCGGGTCGAAATGAGGAAGCTGTTCGCTGGATCGCACGCACGCGCGCTCGTTTTCGCGGGACGGCGACGGAGACCAATGCGCTCTTCGCAGGCTTGCGTCTTGCCGTGGCCGGCGGCGACTGGCAGTCGGCTCTGCGCGCGACTGACGAATTGCGCGCCGCCAATTTTTCCTCCGGCGTGCAAACCTCACCGAGCGAAATCACATACCTGCGCGGCTTGAGTCTGGAACGATTGAAACAAACCACACAGGCCGCCGCAATTTATCAATCAATCCCCGACCGGCCATTTTCTTACTACGGCGGGCTGGCCACCGCGCGCCTCGGCACCCTGGACGCGGCGGGCACAAGCCCCGCAGGCAGAAGCACGGCGGGCATACGCTTGAACGCGGTGCGCAGAGAATTCAACGCGGCTGCCGCCGCTTACCCCGCCCCGTATCGCGAAATCATTCTGCGCGCGACGGCCAAGCGAAATCTCGATCCGCGCTTCGTTCTGGCGATCATGCGACAGGAGAGCAGTTTCAAGGAACGCGCCCGCTCCCCCGCCGCGGCGCGCGGGTTGCTGCAACTGACGATAGACATCGCCACGAAATACGGAGCGCAGGCGGGATTCAAGGATGTGCGAGAGGACGATCTTTACCGACCGGAGATCAACATCGGCATCGGCGTCGAATACCTCGCCGATCTGTTCCGCATGTTTCCCGCTTTGCCGGAAGCCGTCGCCGCTTCCTACAACGGCGGCGAAGACAACGTCGCACGTTGGGTGCGCCGCTCCGGGCAAAGGGACGCGGGCGTTTTCGCTGCGGAAGTCGGGTTTGCCGAATCCAAAGACTACGTTTTCAAAGTGATGGCAAATTACCGCGCCTATCAACAACTCTATACGGTTGATCTCAGGCGACAACGGTAACTATGGTTCGCTACTTTGTCGCGTGCTGCTCTTCTCGCAACGGCACCATTTTCACTCGACCTGTAAATCGCCCCTTAACCCAAACCTCTGTCGGCTCATAGGCGAGTGTTCCCCTAACTCCCATCTCCTCTGAAGCAGGCGCTTCTGTCGGGTCGAAGTTTTCGAGCGGGACGGGGTCAATTAAATCGTTGCTCACTTCCGTCGCCGCGCCCATCACACTTTGCGCTTTCTCTAAACTCGCCAGGACGCCGATGCCCGCGAAGAAACTCAGGACCGTCGAAATAGCGGCTCGCGAAAATTTCGAGGCGCGGCGTTTGAGCGCCTGCAATCCGACCGGGCAGTTGCCGGTCAGAATCGTGCCGTCCGCCCGGCGGTAATAGCGCACGCAAAGTCTTCCCTGCGCGCCAACGATTAATGCCTCCGCTTCCTGCCTCGACATGTTCGAGAGATTGTAGACGTTTAAGCTGCACTGTTCGCAAAAGCGCATGCGTTCGTTGCCCCTCATCCGTTCCCAATCAGCGCGACACGGCGCGGCGATCCTGACGAATGAGAGCGGGTCGGTGTATTGAGCCATCACATCACCTCCGACAGTTTCGTTTATCTGTACAGCCAATTAGACACCCGTGCTTATTTTCTGTTCCCGCAACTTGGAGAGACTTACCCGCGCCTTTCACGGCTCTGGACAAAACGCGCCGTCCGTAAATCCGCGCGCCCGCTCGCGCCGTCGCAAAGGAGCAGGCGGCGGGTAAGGGTGGGGCAGCACGCCGAGCCTCGTCAGCGCATCGCGGTACTCATAACGAATCGTCACTTCCGCCGCCGGCGTGCGCTCCAAGTCCATCTGCACGCTCCACACGTCGTTGTTCACCGACCGCCCGATTCCTGTCGCAGCGTAATCGTCGTTCACCGTCGGAGCCGCCACCCGCCCGCTTCCGCTTTCGGCACGCGCCGCCGGCGCATCGTTTTGCCCTCTCCGCTTCGACTCGTCCTTACTGACATTATCGCGCGGTCGTGATCCGAGCGGGCGCGGCGGCGGCACGAGTTCCGAGTGCCCACGTCGCTCGCGGAAGAAAACGGCGGTAATTACGCCCAAGTCGGTTGGTCGCCCCGTTCGATTGGCGTAAGAGTCTCTCTCGTTGGTGAAGTAGAAACGGCGGGCGCGCGTGGAACTCATCTGCCAACCCCTGACGGTGATCGACCCGTAGGGCGGAATCACCCATTTGCTCGCGTCGCGCGCGGAGGTGCGCCGCGCGTCAATCGTATTCAAGCCATCGACCGCGAGCGCCACGGCCACGCGCACCGGCAGCGGATTACTCAAACGCAGGGCATACTCTTCGCCTTCGTCTGCTTCCACGTAGATTCTCCCGCGTGCCGGATACTTCTCGCGTGCGCCCCCGCCACCGCCTAACACCTCGACGTTGAAATTCTGCTCAGGGGGCAATCTTCGCGCGCTCCCCTGTCCATCCGCTTGCGGTAAGCGTCGCCCGCCGCCTTTGCTCCCGCCCTCCTGTGCGAAAACCATCACGCCCAAAAGAATTAGTACTAAAACACTCGACAATGTCAGTGTAGTCCTGCGCATTAAGACTTCCTCCCGATCTGAAATTTTTCGCTGCTCGCTTCTCTGAACGCTGTTCCTAAAATTTTCTTGCAGCCTGCTCGCCACTTTGTGATACAAATCTTCGCACCTGGAGGACAACTTACCGGATGATTACTTTCGACGCGGAGGCTTGCCGCGAGATTCAACCCGCAACGCAGCGCGAATGGCTGGAGACGAACAATCTCGGCGGATTCGCTTCATCAACCATCACTGGCGTCAACACGCGCCGCTACCACGGATTGCTGACCGCCGCCATGCGCCCACCGACCGGGCGCATCGTGCTCCTCTCAAAACTCGAAGAGACGCTCGTCCTCGACGGACAGCGTTTCGACCTCTCCACCAATATTTATCAACCCGGAGTAATTCATCCGAACGGGCATCAGCTCCAAGTAAATTTTCGTCTCGACCCTTTTCCCATCTTTACTTATCAGGCGGGCGGGGTGCGAATCGAAAAAGCTGTCTTCATGGTCCACGGCGAAAACACGACCGTCGTGCGCTATCGCATCCAGGCCGCCCAAGCCGCTGAAGCGTTTCTTGAAATTCGCCCGCTCGTCGCCTTTCGCGATTATCATTCTTTGCAGCGCGAAGCCCTCGATGTGTTTCTGAAAGCTGACCTCCGACCGAGTCTCGTCGCACTGCGCACACAAGACGACGGACAGAAACTTTTTCTCGCCCACGACGCGCGGCAAGTCTCAATCGAAGGCCACTGGTACAGGGGCTTCGAATACGCGGAGGAACGGGCGCGTGGCTTCGATTTTCACGAAGACCTCTACAACCCCTGTCTTCTCGTCTGGCATCTCGATGGCGAAGAGACCTGTGACATTGTCGCTTCGACCGAAGTTCGCGCTGCGGGTGGGGCCGGCGTTTTTGAGGAACGCGAACGCGAGCGGCGTCACTCTGCCCGCTCCGGCGGCGGCGATGGCGGCGGCGAAGATGATGATTACGTGCAGATGCTTAGTGCCGCCGCCGATCAGTTCCTCGTCCGGCGCGGCAGCGACCTCCGATCGGTCATCGCCGGTTATCACTGGTTCACGGACTGGGGACGCGACACGATGATCTCGCTCACCGGGCTGGCTTTCGCGCGTCAAAAATTCGACGCCGCGCGCGAAATCCTTTTGGCCTTCGCCGCCCACATGCGCGAGGGCGTTATCCCGAACCGCTTCCCCGACGGCGACGAGCAACCCGAATACAACAACGTCGACGGCACGCTCTGGTTCGTCAACGCCGTCGGCGAACTGCTGCGCCGCACCGATGATGCGGCATTCGTGCGCGAGCATCTTTATGAACGACTCAAAGAGTTCGTCGAGTGGCATGTGCGCGGCACGATTTATTCAATTCGCGTCGAAGACGACGGATTGTTGAGCGCGGGACAAGAGGACGTGCAACTGACGTGGATGGACGCCAAGATCGGCGACTATGTCGTGACGCCGCGCTCGGGCAAGGCCGTCGAGATTCAAGCGCTCTGGTACAACGCCTTGCGCACTATCGAAGAGGTCGCCGGGCGACTCGGAGACGATTGGACGCGCAACCATTGCCGCGCCCGCGCCGAATTGGCGCGCGCCAGTTTTCACGGTCTGTTCTGGAATGAAGCGGACAATTGCCTCTACGATCACATCGATCTCGCAGGCGAACCGGACGCAAGCGTGCGCCCGAACCAAATTTTCGCCCTCAGTTTGCCCCACCCGATCATCGCCGGAACGCGCGCCCGCGCCATCATCGAAACCATCGAGCGCGAACTGCTCACGCCCTACGGATTGCGCTCGCTCTCGCCGCGTCATCCCGAATATCGCCCGCGCTATGAAGGCGATTCCTATGCGCGCGACACGGCGTATCATCAAGGCACGGTCTAGGCCTGGCTCATCGGGCCTTTCATCACCGCTTACCTGCGGACTCATGAGCGCTCGCCCGCCAGTCGCGCTCGGGCGCGCGACTACCTGCGCGCGTTCCGCAAACATCTGACGGAGGCGGGACTCGGACAAGTCTCCGAAATCTTCGACGGCGATGCGCCGCACACACCGCGCGGTTGCATCGCTCAAGCATGGAGCGTCGCCGAACTTCTGCGCTGCGAGTTGGAAGAGTTGCGTTGAGACGGTCAGGAGAATTTCAACGCAGTCTGCGGAAGGTTAAGACCTCATACGCTGCGCGAGCACAATCACGACGAGCAGCAATGTCATCGCCGCCGAGAGCAGGCAATACTGGCAGAAGGCACCGAGCACGAAGGCTTGCAGGTAGAGCAGCCACAGGGTCATGGCAAACATAATGGCGACGAGCGGGGCGAGCAGATTACGGGCGCGCTTTGAACCGAAGGCCGCGAGAGTGGCAAGGGCAAAGGCGGTAAAATAAGCCAGCGCGCCGAAGAGAGCGAGCGGGTAGCCGCCGATGGTGGCGTAACTGCTGCTGAGGACTTCCGAGCAACCGCTCGTGAGGCTGCAACGGACGCTCCGGCCCGACAGGTGCTCGGCGGTCAGATAAATCGCATCGGCCAGTCCCACGAGAGCCGGCACAGCGGCCAGTGCATCGAGACGCGAAATGCGCGGCGACGATGTCGCCGTCGCGCCGTCGTCGCCGCGTTCGGTGTGTGTAGTGGCGCTCACTTGTTCCCGGTGGTGGCGGCGAGTTCGCGTTCAATCGCGGCCCGCAGCTTGTCGTAATTGATCGTCTCTTCAAAGGGCAGTTCGCGCCCGTTCAGAAACACTGTCGGAGTTCCCTTCACGCCGCGCGCATCTCCTTCGTTTTCATCGCTCAAGACGCGACTGCTGGCGGCGATGCCGTCAATATCCGCCGTGAAGCGTTCGAGATTGAGGCCGAGCGTGCGCGCGTATTTTAAAAAGAAGGAACGCGCCCCGTCGGTCTTTTCCCACTCCTGCTGCTTCTCATACAACAGGTCATGCATTTCCCAGAACTTGCCCTGCATCCCGGCGGCCTCGGCGGCACGGGCGGCTTCGGCGGCGTTTTTGTGGATGTTCCTGAGCGGCAAGTGATGGTAAGAGACGCGCACGCGCGTGTCATACTCCCGCTCGATGCGTTTTAAAGTCGGATGAAATTGGGCGCACGGCGGGCACTGGAAATCGCCGAACTCCTCAAGCAGCACGGGCGCATCGGCGCGACCGCGCAGGTGGACGACGGGCGAAGTTCTCGGCGCGATGGGGCGGCCACTACTGCTATTTGTGGTCGCCCCCTTTGTGCTATTTGCAGTTGGTGTTGAAGGAGGACTCGCCTGCGAAGCTGACGGGGTTGGCGTTTGTGACGTACGCAGCATGAGCGCGCCGCCCACGAGCGCGATGAGGAGCACCGCGACGATAATGATGACCGGAAGATTTCGTCTCATAGACGCAGAGCATACCGTTTAGAGCACAATCCGCGCAATTCTCTGTGAGACATTTTCCAGACCGTCAAAGCCCGGCAGGATTTGCAGCCGTTGATTGACGTTGTTATCAAAAAACTCAAGTCCCTCCCGGCCATTGAACAGCGTCGCGATCACGTAATCGGTTTCGCGTTGCGGCTTCGTGCCTTGCCCCACAGGGGACCAGAATTTTCCGATGATGAACCGCGCGAGGGCGCGCGTGTAGCCGGAGCGTTCCAGTTTCAGGCGGGCGATGCTCCAGTAAAAGTGCGAATGCACCGACTCTTCGCGCGCAATCGCACGCAGCAACTCTTCGAGCACCGGATGATCGGCGAGATGCCACAAACGACGGTAACCTTGCAGCGTCGTCATCTCGTTAATTGCCCCCCAGACCATGTGCGCCCCGGAAAAATATCTGCCGAAACAATTGGTGATGAGCGGGTACAGATTGTTTTCAAATGTGTAGCGAAAAGGGATCGCCGCTTTCGCTTCTGACTGCCAATGCTCACTTGTCGGGTATCCGGCCTCGTTCAGAAAACGGTTGAGCAAGTCGCCGTGCTCGCTTTCTTCCACGCTCCATCGATCCATAAACTTTCTGATGACGGGATTTTTCCCGGTCGGCGTGCGCAACAGTTCCTCGTAGTAAATCTCCGTAAAACTCTCCACGTCGCGCATGTAAACGATGACATCTTTAAACGCCGGGTTGAGCGGATGCTCCCGAACTTGCTTCCAATCCAGTTGCTCCACAAATTCTTTGGTGATGGCGCGAGGTTGCGCTTCATACCAATTCAGCACATCTTGTTCTGTCTCAAACACGTAAAGTCTCCTTGAAGATTTATCAGAGTATTTGTATAAGAGTCCTGTCCTAATAATTTACGTACCACCAAATAATTTACGTACCACCAATTACCGCTGGATTCCTCTCGCCGCTGAGCTTCAGCCGTCAATTGACGCTTGAGAGCAATTCTATTCGCAATGGCTGACGGGAGCAGCCGACTGCGGAATTTGAATTTCGCACATTTGAACGCGCACAATGCAAAATCCCACGCTCACTACCGTTGACGACAATCGCGCCGGTTCGCTCTATGATCGCATCGCGCGCCTCTACGATCTGACCTTCAAGTTCAACGGCTACGGGCGTTCACTCGAACGTTATTTTCGCGAACACCCCGTTCCGCTCAAAAACAAGGCGCAAATTCTTGATGCCGGGTGCGGCACGGGACTTTTAACCCTGGCGATGTTGCGCACGCTCTCACGCCCCGCGCATATCACTGCCATCGACCTTTCAGCTTCTTCACTGCACAAAGCCCGGCAGGCGGTGGGCGGTGTGTTGGAGAACAGTCCCCATCACGTTCGCTGCTTACAGGCTAACTTACTCGCCCTTCCCTTCGCCGACGAAACATTTGATTTCATCGCCACGAGCGGCGCGCTCGAATACGTGTCGCTCCGCGAGGGTTTGGGCGAACTGGCGCGCGTTCTCAAGCCCGGCGGCTATTTACTCCATCTTCCGGTGCGCCCCGCCCCGGCCAGCGCGTTTCTCGAACTTCTCTTTCGCTTCAAAGTTCACCCGCCACACAAAGTCCACAAAAACACCGAACGCTATTTCCGTATTATCTCGCGCCACCACTTCCCCCCGCTCGACATCATCGGCTGGACTAAAATCGCGATTATGGCTCAGAAGAAGTAAAACAGTGGATGGTCAACGGTGAATAGTGAATGGATGGATGAAAGCATTTTTTACTATTAACCATTTACCATTCACCCGGGATTACCGCTTGTTCATGTGATCGAGGATGAGTTCGGCGACTGTCGGGATGATGTCGCGCTCGTTGCTGTGGCCGCTCGTGAAGGTGACGACGACGAAGCGTGCGCCGTTCGGCAATTCGAGATAGGCTGCGTCGTGGCGTACCGCGCTCGTCCAACCCGCCTTCGACCAGAGACGCACGCCCGCATAATTTTTCAAAGCGATGCCCGTAAATCCGTGCGCTTGATCGTCAGGGTCGCCGCTCTTGCCGGAGAAATCGCGCTTCAATAATTCCAACATCTGATCGCTGCGCGCGGGCGTTACCGTGCGGCGCACGGCGATCTCCGTGAGCAGGCGAGCGGTGGCGTTGGTGGTCAGTTTGTTACGATTCTCGCCATTGGGGCCGCGCGAGAAATTTTCGCGCCCGTAAGCGTCCTCGCAAAAAGTCTTCTGGTTGATATTGATGTTCGTGTAACCGAGCGAGGCGAAATAGCGATTCACGGCGTTACGCCGCTCTTGCCACGTCTTCATCTCGGCGGGCGGCAACTCCATTCCGCTCGAAGTGCCGGTCAACACGTCGAGCACATAACCGGTCGCGTCATTCGACGAATCGATGATCATGTCGCGCAACGCGCGTTTCAATTCAGCCGTCTCCTGCAAACGCCCGTCTTCCAGCCAACGATGCGCCGCCGCAAGGTAAAACAACTTGACGACGCTCGCCGTGTAGACGCGTTCCTCGCCGCGAAAATTCGCTTGCACCGGTCGTTCCGGGTCGCGCAAGTCGATCACGGTGATCGCCAGTTGATTCGCATCGAGTTTCTTAGTGGCGAAACGCTTGAGAGTTTCCTGCGCCGCCGCGTCAACTATCCCTTGCAGCGCGGGCGAGGAACTGATCGCGGGCGTATTCGTTCCGGGCGGCGCGTGCTTCATCCCGCTTTGCGCTGGAACGCGAAAGGTAAGGCTTAAAAAGCAAACGGCGAAAATAAGGCAGAACGATTTCCGATTCAACATAATCAGGTTCAATTTCTAACGCAACAAATTGAGGAACGCGATGATAATGAGCGCGTTCGAGAAGTCGATGAAGAACGCGCCGACAATCGGCACGATCAAAAAGCTGCGCGGAGCCACGCCGTAGCGTTCGGTCAGAGCTTCCATGTTGGCGACGGCATTGGGCGTGATGCCCAGACCGAACCCGATGTGCCCGCTCGCCGTCACCGCCGCTTCATAATCGCGCCCCATCAACAGAAACGTAACGAAGACGGCGTAAATTATCATAAGCACGATCTGCACGGCGAGTATGACGAGCATCGGTACGGCCAGCCCCGCCAATTGCCACAGTTTCAAATCCATCAACGCGATGACCAGAAACAACGCGAGCGCAATCGCGCCCAACGCTCCAATCGCACGCAGGTTGAGACGAAACCAATGAAAGCGATCATCAAAATTTCGCACACCCGCCGCCACGATCATTGCGCCCACATAAGCCGGAAGCGTCACGTTCAAACGCGACAAGCCCGCGCCGAGCAGCGCGCCGACGCCCATCACCACAAGCAGGACCAGTAAATTTCGCAACAACTCGTCGCCCGTCAGGGATGGCTCTTCGCCGCTCTTGGTGACGCATTCCCGATTATCCACGCGCGCCGCGCCGGAGTGCTTGAGAGAATCGCTTGCCCGCGACTCATTGATCTCATCTCTCTTCGTCCCGGCGCGCGGCGCGGCGAGACGGTAACGCCGGATGAGCGCGGCGGCGACGGGGTTCCCGATCAAACTCGAAATAAAAATTCCGAAAGTGGCCGATGCGATGATCAGCGCGCCCGCGCCCGGCACGCCCAATTGCTCGAACTGTCCGGTGAAGGCGAGACCCGTCGCGGGGCCGCCCATCAAGGTCAAAGACCCGCAGATGATGCCCAGCGCAGCAGGCGCACCTAAAGCACGAGCCACGCCCATTCCCGCGATGTTTTGCATCACCCCGGCCAACGATGCGAGGATGAAAAAGAAGACCATGCGCCGCCCGCCCACTTTGAGCAATGAGAGGGTTGCGCCGAAGCCGATGGTGGTGAAGAAAGCGATTTGCAGCGGCGTGCGCAAGTTGCCGTCGAGCGCGATACCGAGCGTGCCGCGCGCACGCAAAATCGCCACCAAGCCCGCGAATAATAATCCGCCAATCGCCGCCGCCGGAATACTCGCCCGCGCCAGTGACCGCACGCGCCGCTGCACGATGCCACCGAGGAATAGAAACAGAGCCGCCAGTGCGAGCGTTAAGACGAGATCAAATTTCAGCGTCCGCAAACCTTCGACGACAGTGAACTCCAAGAAGCGGCCTCCGTTTATTTCTTCTCTTCGTAAACGATTTTGCCGTCCATGACCGTCAGGCGAACTGTGGTCTTCTCGATCTCGACGGGATCGATACGGAAGATGTTTTGCGAGAGGATGACGAGGTCAGCGAGTTTGCCGGGCGTGATCGTGCCTTTGCTGTGTTCGGCAAACTCCGCTTGAGCCGAGCCGACAGTGTAGGCGCGCACGGCCTCCTCGACAGTGATCTTTTGTTCGGGTATCCACCCCTGCGGATTTTTGCCGTCGAGCGTGCGCCGCGTCACCGCACTGTAGAGGCTGAGCAACGGGTTGAGCGGGGCGACGTACCAATCCGTGCCGAAAGCCAGCGTAACACCGGCGTCGATGAGCGAGCGGAAGGCGTAAGTTGTCCGCGCGCGTTCGTGGCCGATGCGCTTCTCCGCCCAACGCCCGTCGTCAATCGCGTGAAAGGGCTGCATCGAAGCGATGACGCCGCCGCGTGCGAAGCGCGCGATATCCTGCGCGCGGATGTGCTGCGCATGCTCGATGCGAAAGCGACGGTCACGCGCCCCGTTCTGTTTCGTCACCTGTTCGTAAAGGGAGAGGATGCGGTCATTGGCGCTGTCGCCGATGGCGTGGATCATCACTTGCAGCCCGGCGCGGTCCGCACCCTCAATGCGTTTGAGCATCTCGCCTTCGGGAAACATCTCATCGCTCGGAAGGCCGCGCATCGCGGGCGCGTCGTGGTATGGCTCGAAGAAAAGCGCGGTGGTCGAACCGAGACTGCCGTCGGCGAAGCCTTTCAACCCGCCGACGCGCAACAAATCGCCGCCGAACACGGCGCGGATGCCCGTCCCCCTCAGACGCTCCCACGCGGGCAGCGGCGAGACCGCATAGATGCGCGTCTTCAACTCGCCGCGCGCCGCGAGCGTTTGGAAGACGCCGACATCGTTTCCGGCGGACATGTCCTGCACGCTCGTTACGCCGAGACTGGCCGCGTGTGCGGTCGCCGCCCGTGCCGCTTCGAGTTTTTCTTCAAACGTCGGAGCGGGAATCTTCGCGTTGACGAAACTCATCGCGGCGTCTTTCAGGACGCCCGTCGGCTCGCCCGTTCGAGGGTCACGCACGATCAAACCGCCGGGCGGGTCCGGCGTCTCCTTCGTCACGCCCGCGAGTTTCAGCGCGACCGTGTTGGCGAGCGACATGTGGCCGTCAAGCCGGTTGACGAAGACCGGATGATCGGGCGTGAACTCGTCGATCAACTCTTTGGTCGGCAACGGCGCGCCCGTCCAGCGTTCGTGATCCCAATCGCCGCCCGTGATCCAACGTCCCTTCGGCGTCTTCACCGCAAACTGCCGGAGGCGCGCGGCAAATTCCTGCGGGCTGGCGGCGTCGCGCAGTTGAACGCTGGCGAGGTGCCCGCCGCCGTCGATGAAATGGACATGAGAGTCGTTAAAGCCGGGGAGGACGAGCGCACCGCCCGCGTCGATGACGCGCGTGCGCGGGCCGGCGAGCGGGCGTATCTCGGCAGAAGAACCGACGGCGGCGATGCGATTGCCGTAAACGGCCACGGCTTCGGCGAGCGGTCGCCCTTTATCCATCGTTTGAACGGCGGCATTGACGATAATGAGATCGGGCATCATATTTTGTGCGCTGGCGCGTGAATGGAAAGTCGTGACCAATAGACATGCGGCGACGATGAGCGAGCACTGGGATTCGATTTTCATAAGATGTAATAAGACGTAAAAAGACAGCTACATAGCATGAAGGGGCGTAGTGTATCATCGCGTCCGTACTATCAGGTAGAAAAATCATTCGTCTTCCCGTATGGAAATCCGGTGGATCATTTAATCGAAAATGTGCGCCCCGTCGTCGGGCGCGGGCATATCCTGAGCGAGCCAGACGAGTTGGCTGACGCGGCGAGTCGCGCCGTCTCCGCGATCATCGCCGCCGGACTCATTCCCGCCGGACTCATTCCCGCCGCGTTGGAGATGATTGCATAGTTATCTTTCTGATTTACCACTTTCAAAAACCAATGAACAATAATCTGCTACGTAAACAATTGGCCTTTGCCGGCGCTTTGTTGTTTTTGATCGGAATGGTGACGGGCATCTGGTCGGCGGCGGCTTTGACGGGCAAGGTCGTGGTGGGGATGCCGCGCATGGCGCTGGCGGCGCATCTCAACGGGTTGCTCGGCGGTCTGTGGCTGATCGCCGTGGCGTGGAGTTTTGAATTTTTACATTACACGGAGAAGAATTTGCGGCGGCTGGCTTTCGGCGTCGGCGTGCCCGCCTACGCTAACTGGCTCGTCACTCTCATCGCTTCCTTCATCGGCGTCAACGGCCTCGACTACACGGGCCAACGCGCCAACGATGTGATCGCCTTTCTGCTGCAATCGCTGGTCGTGCTGCCGACGCTCATCGCCTCCGCCTTCTGGGTCTGGGGCTTTCGAGCGAAACGCACTTGAATGCACCGTCGGATACTTTTACCGCTTCAACTTCAATCATCGCTTTAGATTCCCCGTCAAACGGCTTTCATGTGAGCAAACGCCACGCGCCCGCCGATGACGGTCAGCCGCACCTCACCCTGGTCATTGAGCGCGACGAGGTCGGCGCGCTTCCCCGTCTCAATCGTGCCGCAGCTTGCTTCGACGCCGAGCAGCCGCGCGGGATTAGTGGAAGCCATGCGCGCCGCGTCAGCGGGCGCGACGCCCAGCGCAAGCATGCGCTTGACAGCGTCGCGCATCGTGATGACCGAACCCGCAATGCTCCCGCGTTCGTTTCGGGTGCGCCCGTTCTCAACCGTGATCATCTCGCCCCAGATGCGAAATTCCCCGTCGTCCTGCCCCGCCGGCGCAACCGCGTCGCTGATGAGCATGAGCCGCTTTGCCGTCTTGCAGCGCAACGCGAGTTCGAGCATCAGCGGCGCGACGTGTTCGCCGTCGGCGATGATGTCGCAGGTGACATCGTCGCTGAGCAACCCCCACCCAACGGGACCGGGGGCGCGATGATGCAGCGGCGACATTGCATTGAAGAAATGCGTCATGTGCCGCGCGCCCGCCGCCCGCGCGCCCTCAAGCGATTCGAGACCGGCGCGCGTGTGCCCGATAGAAACGATCCAATCTTGCTTCCTTAGTTCGCACACCAATTCGATGCCGCCTTCGATCTCCGGCGCGACGGTGATCATGCGAATCGCTGGCGGCTCACCGACAACGGGCAAACTGCCAACGTCCGATGGTTCTTTGTAGGTGCGGAAGTAAGGCGGGCGCAGCGCGCCGCATTGCGCGCGGTTGATGAACGGACCTTCGTAGTGCAGGCCGAGGGCGCGGGCGGCGGGCGGGCGGCGGGCGTCCTGTTCCGCCATCAACTGTTCCACGGCCAGCGCCGCGCGGCGGTAATCTTCGTCCGGCGCGGGCACAAACGTCGGCAGCCACGCCGTCACGCCCTCTTGCGCGAGAAACCGTGCCACGCGATGCAAATCCGCCGTCGTCGCATCCATCGTATCGACGCCGACCGCGCCGTGAATGTGTACATCGATGAAGCCGGGAAACAGCGTCAGACCTGTGAGATCGAGAGCCCCGGCGACGCTCGCGTTTGCCCGCCCTGATTGCTCGATCAGGCTCTCGATGCGACCCCCTTTGATGAGCACCTCCATGCCTTCGATCAATGCGTCCGGCGTCACCACGCGCCCGTTGCGCAGCCGCAACGAACAGTTTTCATTTAAACCGCTCGACATAGTTTTCTCCGAACGCACTTGAAGTTGCGCAAGCAACAGCCTTCTATAGCGGCTTTAATTCCACGCCCGACCCCGGCGCGTTTCTCCTTCGACCTCAGTTTGGCTAATCAAGTCTGACTCATTTATAGTTCATCCGACTCGCGCTTCGCGCGCCGAACGCTCTCATCTTGATGAATAGTGAAATTGTCTGCACGAGAATTTGTGACGCTGGTGTGCGGCCTGCTGCTGTTGTTGACGACAACCGCGGCGGGCGCACAACAGCAGTCGCGCTCCGACTGTTTCATCGCCGCCGGACAGATTGAATCGGGGCAAGCGGCGGAAGCAAAATCTGATTGGGCGGCGGCACTCACCGATTACAAAGCAGCGCTCGCACGCGCCCCGCGCTGCGCAGAACTGTTGGTCAACCTGGGCGTCGTGCATAACCGACTGAACCAGCCGGAGCAAGCAGTAGCGGCTTTCCGGCGCGCGGCATCGCTTAATCCGCAACTCGCGGCTGCACCTCTCAATCTCGGCTTAACAGACTTCCGCGCGGGCCGATACGCCGATGCGGCGGCATCGCTCGCGCGCGCCGTCGAACTCGAACCGACCGACGCGCAGGGGCGGCAACTCCTGGCGCTTGCCCACGTTGCCCTTGAGCAATTCGCCTTGGCAACCGTGCAGCTTGAATGGCTGCTGGCGCGCAACGGACAGGATCGAGCGGTGTTGCTCGCGCTCGGCGAGTGCTACCTACGACTAAAGAACTACCCGCAGGCGGCCAAACACCTGGGACATCTCGCCGGGTTGGAACCCGGCTCGGCGCGCGCTCATCTGCGGCATGGAGAGGCGCTCGACAATGCATCCGCCTCCGAAGAGGCGTTGGCGGCTTTCCGGCGCGCCGTCGAACTCGATCCGAAACTGCCGGAAACTCATTACGCGCTGGGCTACGCTCTGCTGAAGCGCGGCGACCTGGACGAGGCCGCGTCCGAGTTTGAAAACGAGTTAAAGCTGAACCCGGAGATGTTACTCGCCCGCTATCATCTCGGCAAAGTTTATTTGCAGCGCGCCCGCATCGGGGAAGCGATTGATCTCTTGAACCGCGTCGTCGAAACCGCGCCCGACTTCCGCCCCGCGCTCGAAGCACTGGGGCAGGCGCTACTCAAACAACCAAACGTCCCGCGCGCCGTCGAGATGCTCGAACGCGCCGTCAAGCTCAGCCCGGACTGGCCGGACGGTCGCGCCCTCCTGGGGCGCGCTTACATGGCCGCAGGCCGCCGCGACGACGCAAAACGCGAGTTCGCCGTCGCGCGCCAACTCGGTTTGCTGGAACGGAAGAAGCTGGAAGGAAAAGTTATCGAGCGTAAGCCGTGAACCCGATTGATGCCGGGCGGCGGGGATAATGAGCTTGCCCGGTCACGCCGACTTATGTACGAGAGCCGCCGCACCTATCGGGTGACGGCGGCTCTCGTCATGTGATCTAGCGTTGTCAGTCTCGACTACATCAATTTAGAAGTAGAACTTCACGCCGAGTTGAATCTCGCGCGGCGCGCGCGTCGAGAAGAACTGGCCGAATTGAGATACGTTAGCCAGGTTCTGGATGCTGTTGAACGCCGCGTCGGTGGACAGGCGATCCGGGATCGTCTGGAACACATCATTGAAGATGGCGTGGTTGAACACGTTGTAAAGCTCGGCGCGCAACTGCACGCGGTAGCGCTCAGTGAAGATCAAGTTCTTCGCAAAGTTCAAGTCGGTGAAGAACTGGTTCGGGAAGCGGAAGGGTGCGCGCCCTGAACTTCCGATCTCGCCCACGCTCGTGGGACGGAACGCGAGGGGGTTAAACCCGTAAGGGATGCCGCCGTTAGGGTTGGCGGGAATGTTCTCGGTCGGATCGCCGGCGATGTTCGGGCGGGTGCCGCGCGGCCCCACGCCCGAACCTTGCACGACGCGGTTGAGGGGCAACCCGGTCTGCGCCGTCGTGATCCCGGCGATCTCCCAGCCGCTCAGTAAGTAGCGCCCCAAAGTGCTCGCCGCGAAGCCCGAGTTGAAGGTCGGGACTTCGTAGACGTAGCTGGCGACGAAGACGTGCGTGCGGTCGAGGCGTGACACCGCTCTTTCCAGTTGGAAGTTGGTGCGCACCTGCGGGAGGTCGATGGCGTCGCGGTCGTTAGTCGCGTCCGTCAGGTTCTTGGACCAGGTGTAAGAGACTTGCGCCGTCAGGCCGCGCGTCGGGCGCAGACGGAACGAACTGAGCATCCCGTGATAGCGAAAAGTCGCAGTCGTCTGTCGATCCGTGATCGCGCCGAAGCCGCGATAGGGGCGCGCGAGGTTGATGCAATTGTTCGGGTTATTGGCGGCGTTGAGCGCCGGGTCACAACCGGCGATGCCGCGCGAGGCCGCCACGACCTCCGCGGGTGTCGGCGCGTTGATGTCAACGGGCCGGATCAGGTGATTGCCGGCGGAACCGGAGTAGCCGATCTCGAACACCGAGTTGCGGAACGGCTCCTGCTGCAATGTCAACGACCACTGCTGAATCAGCGGCGTCACGAATGGATCGCTTGTGGCGGTGATGGCGCCCAACGCGCCGCGCGTCGATGCGGCGCTACCTGCCGTCGGGTTCTGGAAACTGATGGGCGACTGCACCGTGCCGCTCAAGCTGATCGAATTGTTGAAGGGCGGCGTCGTAAACGAGTTCTGCTCGACGATGCCGACCAACGCCTGATCGTAGTAGACGCCATAGCCGCCGCGCAGCACCGTCTTGCCGTTGTTGCGCGGGTCCCAGGCGAAGCCGATGCGCGGCCCGAAGTCGTTTTTATCGCTCTTCTGGACGCGCCGCCCGTAGGGCGAGTTGGTGCCCGCGTAGGCGAAGCCGTTCGTCAGATCAAAAGTGCTGGTGACGAAGGCGTCGCACCGCACGTTCGCGCACTGCGGCGCGCGAGCCCGGCTGTAAAGCTCCGGCAGGAACGTTGCCAGCACGTCGTTCTCGTCAAACGCCTGCCGGTAGCGGTAGTAGCGGATGCCGTAGTCGAGTTGGAAGTTGGGGCGTACCTTCCAGGTGTCCTGAACGTAAAACTCCGTGCGCCCGAAGCGCAGGTTGACCGTCACGTCGCGCTCCGGCTCACTGTAAGCGGAGGCGCGACCGAGCAGAAAGTCGGCAAACCCGATGCCGGAAGAAACGGCGCTGGAACGAGTTTGCAGCCCTGAGAAATCGAACGCCCCTTGCGTCGGGTTTGACGCGTTCTCGTCTTTCGACTCGAAACTCACCTCGCCGCCGAATTTGATAGTGTGCGACCCGCGAATGATGGTGACGTTGTCTTTCGGGTTGATGTTTTTGTACCGGATGTTAAAGAGTTGCCCGGCCCCGAACGTGGGCGCGGCGGCGGGACTCCTGAACCCGGTGATGTTGATGGTGGGCGGTAGCTGAGAGTTGTTCTCAGTGAACAACTCGCGATTCGGGATATTCACGTTCTCCCTCGTATAAGACCCGACGAGATTGGTCGTGATCTTATTGCCGGAGAAGGTGAAGGTTGCCTCGTTAACGATGGTCGGCCCGAAACTGCTGGTCAGGCTGATGGCGAGTACTTCGCCCGGCACGCTGGTGTCGGTCGTGGCGATGTTGGGGTAAGTGTTGTTAAAGAACAGACCGCCCACCTCGCGCGTATCGCTCAGGTCGCGCGTGTAGCGCCCGGTCAAGCGGTTAGTCGAGTTGAAGTTGTGATCGATGCGCACGGTCTCCTGGCGCGTGTTCTGGATGTTGGGTGCCGTGATCGCAAAGCGGTTCGGGGCACGCCCCGCCGTGGTCGATTCGACGTTCGGCTCCGGGAACAAATTCAGCAGCGAGAGCGCCGCCGGGTCGATGCGGTTGGTGGGGATGATGTTGCCGGTGAATCGCTGCCCCGTCAATGGGTCAAAAATCGGCAGGTTGCCCGTCTCGGAGAAATTGCCCTGACGCTCAAGCAGGCTCGGCACGCCGATGGTAGTCGCCGTCGAGGGCGCGCGGATGATACGGCGGAACTCGTGCGAGAATAGGAAGAAGGTCTTCTCGCGCTCTTCGTTATAGAGGCCGGGGATGAAGACGGGGCCGCTCACCAGATAGCCGAAGTTGTTGTAGCGCAGTTTGGGACGGGGCGTCCTCTCCTCTCCGACCTGGTTCCGGCCCGCCCGCACGTTCGCGTCGTTCGGGCCATAGGTTCCGTTTGCGTTATTAAAAAAGGTGTTGGCGTTCAGCCGGTCGTTGCGCAGAAACTCGTAGACGCTGCCGTGAAAGTCGCGCCCGCCGCCGCGCGTGATCAAGTTGACCACTCCGCCGCCGGAGCGTCCGAACTCGGCGGAGGGCACAGATGTGATGATGCGAAATTCCTGAATCGAGTCCACCGTCGGCACCGAGAGCAGAGTGATATTCGAGCCCACGTCCGAATTGGTCACGCCGTCAACGAGGAAGTTGATCGAGTTGCGGCGCGTCCCATTGACCGAGAAGTTCACGACATTCGTCAGCCCGATCCCGATCTCGGATTCGCCCGAACTGGTCACGCCCGGCACAAGCGTCAGCAGTTGCATGAAGTTGCGATTGTTGAGCGGCAACTCGACCACGCGCCGGTTCTCGACCACATCGCCCACGGTGGCGGTCGTTTGGATGAGCGGCGATTCGCCCGTGACCGTAACCGTTTCGGTGACAGCGCCGGTTTCCAGCACGATGTTGAAGGTCTTGCGGTCGTTAACGTTCACCTCAAAGCCCTGGTTGATGAATTCCTTGAAACCCTGTATCCGAACGGCCAGATCGTAGGTGCCCGGTGGGACCTGGGTGAGCACGTAGCTGCCCTCTCCATCCGTTTGAACTTTACGCTCCTCGCGCGTCGCTAGATTGGTCAGACTGACCTCGGCGTTCGCCACAACCGCGCCCGCCGGATCAGTCACCTGCCCGCCCAAGCGCGCAGTGGTTTCCTGCGCTCGCGCGCCCGCCGCGCCGGAGAGCAATCCAATCAGGACGAGCGCCACACACGTCATTCGTCGCAGTTGATTCATAGTTTGATGTCCTTTTTCTAGTGGAACCAATTTAAAGATAACGTCTTGCCACGAGCATTCACTCAACGAGCGGAACTCACACCGATCTCGACCAGGCCGGGGCGATGCCGCAGAGCCACGCCGGGCCGCGCCGGAGTCATCTGCCCGCTCGCCAACACCGCCTGCCCGTTGACGAGGACGTGAGAGATGCCGACCGGATACTGGTGCGGCGCATCGAAGGTGGCGCGGTCATTGATGATCGCTTCGTCGAAGATGACGAGGTCGGCGGCATAGCCTTCGCGCACGAGGCCACGGTCGCGGAGGCGGAAGGTCTGCGCCGGAAGCGAAGTCATTTTGCGGATCGCGTCTTCGAGCGTGAGCAGGCGCAGTTCGCGCACATAGCGACCGAGCACCCGCGCGTTGTTGCCGTAGCCACGCGGGTGCGGCACGCCTTCATGGAAACGGCGCACGCCGCTATCCGAGGCGATCATGGTGAACGGCTCGCGCATGATGTTTTGCACGTCCGGCTCATCCATGCTGTGATAGATCATGCCTGCGCCGCCCGCCGCGTACATCTCCAACATCTGCTCGATCTGATTCGTTACGTCCGCTTTGCCGCGCGCCTCTTTCGCGATCTCGGCGATAGACTTGCCGTTGAACGCGGGGTTTTTCGTGTAGCTCGTCACCACCGCGTAAGAAAAATCTTTGAAGCCGCTTCGTTTAAGAGAAGCTTTCATCTCGCGCAGCACACGCTCGCGCGTGGGCTTGTCGGCGAGTCGGGTCTTGCCCGCCTCGCGCCCGCCTTCGAGCACCCAACTCGGCAGACGCGAATCGAGCGAAGTCGAACTCGCCGTGTAAGCGTATTGATCGACCGTCACCTGCAAGCCCCGCCCGCGCGCCGCGCGCACGAGGCCGATGGTGGCGGGAGTTTGCCCCCACATTTTTTTGTTGCTGATCTTGAAATGCGAAATCTCGACGGGCAGCCCCGCCTCTTCCCCGATGTTGATGCTCTCGCGGATGGCCTCGATGACGCCCTCACCCTCGCTGCGCATGTGCGTCGCGTAGACGCCGTCGTAGCGCGCAGCCACGCGGGCCAGCGCCGTCACCTCGTCGGTCTTGGCGTAAGTGCCGGGCACGTAGATCAACCCGGTCGACAGTCCCACCGCGCCGTCACGCATGCCCTGCTCGACGAGCGACTCCATCTGCTTCAACTCGGCGGGCGTTGGCGCACGCGCTTCGAGTCCCAACACTTTGCGGCGCACATCGCCGTGCGCCACAAGCGTGGCGAGATTGACCGCGAGCGGTTGCTCTCGCACGCGCCCTAAAAACTCTCCGATATCCGTCGCCGACGAACCGCAGTTGCCTGTGACAAGCGAGGTCACACCCATCCGCACGAAGTTCTCGGCGGCGGGCAGGCTGTAAATATTTTCGGCGTGCGTGTGTACGTCGATAAAACCGGGCGCGACGATCTGATTGCCCGCGTCGATTACCTGCCGCGCTTCGGCGGGAGCGAGCCGCCCGATGCGCGCGATGCGCCCGTCTGTGATGGCGATGTCGGCGCGAAACCACGGATTGCCGGTGCCATCGACAATACGCGCATTGGTGATAATAATGTCGTAGACGGGCGTCAATGCCGCTCGCGTGCGAAGCGACAAATGCATTCCCGGCCCGAGCACTGCGGCAACAAGGAGAGCGCACAGGAGCAGTCGTCTTTTGAGAGAGATCAACATGTCGTCAGGATGATCGGCGAGCCAACCGGGGCGACGCTCAATCGTCTTCTCGCTCCGACTCCGGCAAACAGTTGCGGAGTCGGAACATTCACAAGTTCTGTTTTAGCGAAACGCTGTTGGAAGCAACAAAGGAATTGGCCTACGGTTCTGGCCGCGCTTTATCGAGCGAGCGCATTTTAGTTAAGAGAGATGTAATAATCAAAGCTAAAAGTTCTTATTCATTTTATAAGAACCCCTGATAGCTGGATTCGCCCTGTTGAAATCGTCAGAGAGTGGCAAAGGGATGCTTACAAACCTGCCGTCTTTTGAGAGAGCAACTATTGTTCCGACCCGTATTCCTGCTTTAAGCAAGGAACTCCTCCGGCTGAAACTTGAATTTCAAGTTTTTTTGGATTCCCATTCAATTTTTCGGAAGAATGATCTTGACGAACCGCTCGTTGCGTGTATATCTTGCGCTTACCACTGAACGCAGCGCGAAGCGGTCGAGTTTCCAGTGCCTTCTGACCGTCGCAGACTGTAAAGCATATAGCACCACGATTAACCAATCACAGTTCGTCCTCGCTGCTCGTACCGTGTCTGCGCGTGCGTTCGCCATATCGTAACTTTTGTTGATTGAATCCGTCTCTCCGGTTCAACCTGTTAGGAGGAGCATCCATGTCTCGAGCCAACCATCGCTTTCTCGCTTGTTTAATTTTACTCGCGCTCGCCGCTTCCGCGAGCCTTGCTCAAACCAGTACGTCAAGGATCAACGGGTCCGTCACTGATTCGACTGGCGCGGTCGTAGCCGGTGCTGCCGTCACGGCTAAAAACGACGCCACCGGCGTCGTCCAAACGCAAAACACCACCGACGCCGGTCTCTTCGCCTTCCCCTCGCTGCCCGTCGGCTCATACACGATCTCAGTTGAAGCCACCGGCTTCAAAACCTTGCAGAAAACGGGCAACGTCCTTGAGATCGGCACGCCGCTCACGGTGGACATGGCGCTCGAACCCGGACAGGTCTCCGAGGTCGTCACCGTCCAGGCGGGCGCGGAACAGATTCAGACCACGAACGCGACCATTGGCAACGTCGTCGAACAGAAGGCTATCGAGCAACTGCCGCTCAACGGTCGCAACCCGCTCACGCTCATCGTGCTCGAACCGGGCGTTGTCCAACGCTCGGCTGGAGCCGCCGGCTCCGGCATTCACGTCAACGGCTCGCGCGACCGCGCCTTCAACGTCACGATTGACGGCATCGAGGCCAATGAGTCTTCAGTGCCGAATCCCGTCAGCAACCTGTATCGCCTGAATCCCGACAACGTGCAGGAGTACAAGGTGACGACCAACAACGCAACCGCAGAGGAGGGCCGCAACAGCGGCGCATCCGTCTCGGTCGGCACGCGTTCGGGAACGAACGAGTATCACGGAACGATCTTCTACTTCCACCGCAACGACGCGCTCAACTCCAACGACTTCTTCTCCAACGCGCTCAACCAGCCGAAGCCCGTCATCAAACTGCACCAGTACGGGTTCGAGACGGGTGGCCCCATCAGGAAGAACAAGACCTTTTTCTTCGGCAGCTATCAGGGCAACCGCGTCGCTTTCACACAGCCCATCGACCAGACCTTCGGCGTCCCGGATGTCTACACTGGCCCGGCGCGACAGGGCATCTTCCGCTATTTCGTCCCCGACCCCGCCCGCCCGCTCGTCATCAACGGTACGACCATCACGCGCAACAATCGTTTGCTCGTTGATCCGAACAGCGGCGCGTTGCGCCCCGAAGTGCGCCTGTGCGCCACGGCCACCGAGATCGGCTGCGTCCGCACCTACAATATCTTCGCCGGGGCGAACAATTCGGCGGCGCGCGGGGCCGACCCGGCGCTGGCGGCCATCTTCGGCACCTACCCGCAGGCGAACAACTTCGGGGTGGCAGGCGACGGGTTAAACACGGCGGCCTACCTCTGGAACCCACCGACCAAGATCAAAGGCCCGGCCTACATGGCGCGTGTGGACCACACCTTCAATGAGAACAACAGCATGTTCGCGCGCTTCCTCTTCTCCGACTACAACACGCTGGAGGGCGACCCGCTCAACGGCAGGCCGCAGGTCTTTCCGGGGTTGCCGCCGCTCGGCGAGGTCTTTCGCCGCACGCAGAACTTCGCCATCAGCTATCGCCGCGTGCTTTCGCCGCGCGTCGTCAACGAGTTCACCGCAGGCTACGCGCGCTTCGAGTTTCTGTTCACGCAGGGCGAAGCCAACCCCGCCTTCCCCGAAGTTCCGCCGTTTAATTTCAGCACCATCGATGAGCCGTTCAATAACACGCCGCGCACGGCGCGTTTCGTCACCACGCCGCAGTTTCTCGACAACCTGAGCATCGTGAGCGGGGCGCACGTTTACAAAGTGGGTTTCAACGCACGCTTCTACCGGCATGTGGACCAACGCGGACAGCCGGGCGGCATCAACGTCACCCCGCGGGTCGAATTCTTCTCCTCAGACCGCGACCCCTTCACCGCGGCGGGCGGCGGGTTCGCCGCCGCCCCGAACATCAACTCGAACGACCGCACGACGCTCGGCGGCCTCGTCCTCAATCTGACCGGCCTGCCCTCGCGCATTCAGCAAACTTTCATCGGAAATCTGAATGACAATGTCTTCCTGCCGTTCAGAACCGGCGAATCCGTGACCCTCTTCGCCGAACAGCACAAGCTGAACCAGTTCAATGCCTACTTCCAGGACGAGTGGCGGGTGCGACCTAACCTGACACTGAACTACGGCGTCCGTTGGGAGTTAAACCCGGCGGGAACGACGGTCGGCGGCGAGGTGCTGCGCGCGACGACACCAATTCAGGCCGGGCCAGCCACCTTCGCCAAAGACGACGCATGGTACGACACCACGAAGCTAGGCGTCTTCGGCCCGCGCCTCGGACTGGTTTGGAGTCCCGATTACAAGACGGGCTTCCTGCGCAAACTCTTCGGCGACGTGGGGAGCAGCGCCATCCGCCTCGGCTACGGCATCGCCTACGACACGATCTCGTCCTTTCAGGTGACGGCTGTCGCGGGCCGCGCGCCCGGCCTCCTCGTCACCTGCTCTTCCACTTTCCCCTACACCACGGCGACCAACGGCTGTACGCCGCCGCCGGCAAATCAAACGGTCAGCGGCGGGTTTCCGCAGACGCTCAACCCGCCGACCGTCACGCCTTCGACGTTCCTGACGCCCCCCGTGTTGCGCTTCGGCGACGCGCCGCCGATCACGGTCTTTGCGCCCGACATCAAGGTGCCGACCGTGCATCAATGGAGCCTGAGTTTCCAGCGCGAGTTGCCGATGGGCTTCGTCGGGCAGATGGCCTACGTCGGGCGCGCGGGCAACCGGCTCTACATGGCCTACAATATCAATCAGATCAATTCCGACCGGATTCTGCCGTCGTTCCTGCTGATGCAACAAAATATCGCCAGAGGTTGTCTGCCCGCCGGCACCGGCGCGCTCTCCGGCCAGACCTGCGCCAACCCGATCCCGGCGGCGCAGATACCGCTGCTCGCCTCCAACATCCCCGGCGTCACCGCCACCTTTGTCAACTCATCTAATGTTCAGGGCGAACTCACCACCAACGCCGCCGGCGCTTTCGCGCAGCGCCTCGAAGACACCAACGGGGCTTTCCAGGCGCTCAGGCTCCGACCCAACCAGCAGTTTTCGACCATCACTTATCTCGACAACAGCGGCGCGTCGAACTATCACTCCGCGCAGTTCACGCTGCGCCGCCGCTTCGCCAGCGGGCTGGGGATGAACCTCGCCTACACCTTCGCCAAGTCAATAGACAACCAGTCGGTTGACCCGGTGGGCGCGGCTTCGGGTGGCGGGCTTTCGACGACGACCTCGCGCGCCCCGACCGACATCCGCGACTTCCGCATCGACCGCTCTCGCTCGGACTTCGACCGCACCCATGTCTTCACAGTTGCTGCGGCTTGGGAACTGCCGGTCGGGCGCGGCAAGCGATTCCTGCGCGACGCCCCCGGCTTTGTCAATCAGATTCTCGGCGGGTGGAGCATCAACGGGATTTACAACGCCATGTCGGGCGAACCGTTCAGCGTCCGCAGTGGCTCGCGCACGTCGAACTCCGCTCACGAATCGCGGGCGGACGTGATCGCGCCTATTCAGGCCCGTTTGCAAGAGGTCCCGGGTGTCCAGGGTCCCGTCGTCTTTCCCAATGACGATGCCTTCGCGCTTCCGGCGCCGGGGACGAATGGCGCGGGACGCAACATCTTTGTCGCTCCGGGATACTGGAATCTTGACCTCAGCTTTATCAAGACCTTCCAACTCACCGAGCGTTTTCGCGGGCAGTTCCGCACGGAGATGTTCAACGCGCTCAATCACCCGAACTTCGATAACCCGCGCGATGCCTCGGTCGGCTCTCCGAGTTTCCTGTCGAGCTTATTCGGGCAAACCTGCTGCGCCACTGTCGCGCCGCCCTCAACCCAGACGATCATTCAGACGGGCGAGTCGGCGCGCGTGATCCAGTTCGCGCTCAAGTTACAGTTCTAAAGTTCGGGCGCGATGGAAATAAAAAAGGGAGCCGTTCAGCAAAGGACGGCTCCCTTTTTTCTCCCTCTCTATCGATTGCTTTACTTTTTTTCCGAGTAGATGCCGTTTAGCAGTGCGGCGAGGCGGTAGCCTGCCAGCGCAATACGCTGGGCGGAAATCTTCTGCGTCTCTTCCGTGTAGGCCGCCGACGGGGCTTCGCCCTCTCGTGCTTTGGCGTAAGCGAACTGCCGCGCAATCGTGTGGCTCTCCTCAACCCAGCCGAGCGGTTCGACTTCTTTCACCGAAGGCATTCTCTCCGCCGGGTTCGTTTTCATGATCTCTTCGGCCAACGCCAGAATACGCGCCCGCCCCGCTTGATCGAGCGGACGGCGCACACTCTCGAAGCCGAATCGCCCGCCTGCGGCGTCCCAGAAAGCGTGCAAATTTCTGATGCGCGTCTCCGGCGGCAGTTGGAGGACGAAGCCGTTGCCTCCGGCGTCGCCGTCTGGGTTTTTGGCGGAATAGCGCGTGATGGTGTGGAGCGGTTGATGCACGTCCCCGACGAGATGATAGAGGAAGCCGAGGACTTCCGCGTTAGTCTTATCGCCGCCCTTACCCTTGCGCAAGGTGTTGACGCACCAGTTGATGCGGTCCAGCACGTTGATCGGCTCCGGCCCAACTTCAGGACGGACGGGGATGCCGTCGAAGAAGGGCTGATGGTTAATGTAATGCCAGACTTCATACTCGTCGTTCAACGAGTCGCCCTTGATGTCGTCCATCCAGACGGCGATGGTGACGGGGTCGTAAGTCTTTTCACACGCGGGCGTGTAGTAACCCGCGCACAGATGAATCAGCGGGCGTTTCCCCTGCGGCGTTGCAAGCAGGCTGTCGATCCGCGCCCGAGCGGCGGGCGACAGGTTCAAGTACGCGATCTGCGCCACGACCATGTGCCCCGTGTCATGCCAGGCGAAGGCCGTCGCGGGCGACAGCAACAAGAGCAAGCAACACGATAACAAAACTCTCTTCAAAGTAAAAATCATTTCCATAATCCGACTTAACAGTAAGATAGCTAGCGATAGATTAGCGAACGCGCGCGGGCGCGTTGAAACTCTTCGAGGCGCGTCTGCCACGAGCGGGCGATCTCTTCGGGCGATTCGCCGCGTGTGATTCGCGCGAGGGTGTCGGCGTTCGCGAGCAGGCGTTCGTATTTTTCGACCTTCCATTCCCCCGGATAAAGACGACGCAGCGCGGCGGCGATCTCGATGCCGGTATAGACCGGGCGAAACTGCGCGCGGTCGGTGATGACGACATTAATGCCGCCGCACTCTTCGCCCTGAAAGACCGAAGCCTTCGGGGTGAAGCGCACGGGCACGAAACGCACGCCCGCGATGCGTCGCTCATTGAGATAGAGGGCGAGCCGCTGCCCGTCGATCCACGGCGCGCCGACAATTTCAAACGGCGTGTCCGTGCCGCGCCCGACCGAGACATTCGTCGTCTCAAGCAGCCCCACGCCCGGATACAGCGTCGCCTCCGTCAGGCTGCGCATGTTCGGCGAAGGATTGGTCCACGTCTGCCCCGTCGCATCGAACCACATCGCGCGCCGCCAACGCTCCATCTCCACGATGCGCAGATCGCAATTGAGCTTGCGCTCGTCGTTGAACAGACGCGCCAATTCGCCGACGGTCATGCCGTGCCGGACGGGGATCGTGTGATAGCCCGTAAAGGAAAGTTTATCCTCATCGGCGACTGGTCCTTCCGTTTCGCTGCCGCCAATCGGGTTCGGGCGGTCGAGGACGAAGACGGGGAGACGCGCCCGCGCCGCTTCTTCCATCACATAGCCGAGCGTCGAGATGTAAGTGTAGAAGCGCGTGCCGATGTCCTGAATGTCGAAGACGATGGCATCGAGTTCCCTCAACTGCTCGCGTGTCGGGCGGCGCATTTCGCCGTAGAGCGAATAAATCGGCAACCCGGTCTTCTCATCTTTCGCGTCCGAAACTTTCTCATCCAGCACGCCGCGAATACCATGCTCCGGCGAAAACAGCGCGACGAGTTTGACGTTCGCCGCCTCGCGCAACACGTCAATCGTCTGTCGCCCGCGACGATCACGCCCCGTGTGATTGGTCACAAGCCCGATGCGCAGCCCCGCGAGTTGTTTGAACCCGTCGCGCGCCAGCACGTCGATGCCGTTCAAGACTTCGGCATCCGTTCCGGCATTCACCGTCGCGCTCGCGTTGCCCGCCGCATTCGTTGTCGCATTGTTCGCGCCCGTCACCCGCGCGAGACTCAACAATACTTCCGCGGCGAAACGCGCAGACTCGACGCGCGAACGCTCAACCGTCGTGTCTGTCAGCGACGAAGCGACGATAGATGCCACGCGCCCGCGAAGCGCCGTCACGTCGCCCTTGCCATCCGGGTGGACGCGATTGCTCAGGAAGACTACAAACGTCTCGCTCGACGGGTCGAGCCACAGGGAAGTGCCCGTAAAACCCGTGTGGCCGAACGAGCCGGGCGGAAAGAGATCGCCCCGGTTGCTGGAAAAGCTGCTCGCTATGTCCCAGCCCAAACCGCGCGCCGCGCCGTCTTCGCCAACCGCGCGCGGCCTCGTCATCGACGCCACGCCGAGCGGACTCAGGATACGAACGCCCGCGTATTCACCTCCCCCCAAGATCATCTGGCAATAGAGGGCGAGATCATCCGCCGTCGAAAATAGCCCCGCGTGGCCTGCGACGCCGCTCATGCGATAGGCCGTCGGGTCATGCACCTCGCCGCGCAGCCAACGCTCGCCTTCCGCCGCCCCGGCGCTCTCCGCACGGCCTCCAAGATAGGCGGCCTGCGCGCGTCGCTTCTCCGTCGGCGCAATGCGCGAACGTAAAGCGGCGGGCGGGTTGAAATTCGTGTCGCGCATCCTGAGTGGCTCAAAGATGTTTTTGCGCGCGAACACATCCAACGCCTCGCCGCTCACGCGCTTGACCACTTCGCCGAGCGCGATGAATCCGATGTCGCTGTAGACGAAGCGCGTGCCCGCCGGATGACGCAGGCGCTCGGTTGTCAGACGCTTTACGGCTTCGTCGTAACCCGTCCACTGTTCGCCCAGATCGAAATCGGGCGCGTAACCCGCGCGGTGCGTGAGCAGTTGCTCGATGGTGACGCGCTCGCGCCCTTCCCCTTTCACTTCCGGCAGGTAGCGCGACAGCGGGTCATTCAAACGCACCTGTCCGCGTTCAACTAAAATCATGATGCTCGTCGCGGTCGCCACGACTTTCGTCAAACTCGCCGCGTCGAAGATCGTGTCCGTCGTCATCGCCTCGCGCTCCGGCTCGACCACCCGCGCCCCGTAAGCCTTGCGCCACACCACGCGCCCGCGCCTCGCCGCCAGGACGACTGCGCCCGGCGTCTCTCTGCGCGCGATTGACTCCGCCACCGCCCCGTCAATGCGCGCCAGCCGCTCGCCCGACATCCCGACGCTCGCGGGCGCGGCGACGGGCAAATTGGCCGCGACGGTTTGCCAGCAAACCAGGGAGGCCAGCAGATATGCGATGAATTGTCGCGGCGTCAATTGAGACATTAAATTTGCACGTTGAATGAGCAAGTTTCAGTTGTCAGTGGAAGTGCGCTGTTCAGCTTGCGCGCGTGGTTGCGCCTTCAGTTGAATCCCCGTGCCGCGCGCGTAGAGCGCGGGTAAAGTGATCGGAAGTTTGCCGGTGATGTCGATCTCGCCAAGCAGGGCGCGAGCGGCGGCGCGTTGCAGCGTCGGCATGTCGCCGTAAGCGACTACGTAAGTTTTGAGTTCGGGAAAACCTTGCAGGAGGTACGGGTTGCCGAAGCTGATGCCGACGAGTGGAGATTTGCGCTCCATCAGCCGCTTGAGCGCGCGTGTGCCCGACTCCGGCAGCGCGCCGCTGTTCGACTGTCCTGTGCGCACACGCCCGTACATCGAGACGATGACGAGCGCGGCATCCTTCGCTTTATCGAGAGCGCGTTCCACTTCCCTTTCCGACGAACGCTCGTCGAGCACGACCATTTCAACTTTGCGCCCGCCGCGACCAAACATTTCGGTGAACGGCTGCCCGACCCACAGCCGATCCTCGCCGTTCGTGATGGCGAGATTAAAGACCTGACTATCAGGCGGTAACTCGCTCAGGGGGACGAGGCGCGCATCATCGCGCACAAGCGTGATGGCATGTTCTGCGATCTCCTGCGCCAGTTTCATCGCATCGTCGCTGGACACGACCCGGTCAATTTCTTCGAGCGGCGTGACGCGCCGGTTGGCGAGGCCGAGATCATACTTGGCCGCCAGCAACCGCCGCGCCGATGCTTCGATCCTCGCTTCCGTCAGCCGCCCGGAACGCACGGCCTCGCGCAAACCGCGCACGACCGCATCGGGGTCGGAAGGTTTGAGCAGTATATCCGCGCCCGCTGCGATAGCGCGCACCGCCGCTTCGCCCGGCGTGAAATAGATGGTCATCCCGCTCATATCCATCGCGTCGGTGACAGTGATGCCGTCGAACTTGAGGTCGCGGCGCAACAAATCGCCGACGACGAGCGGCGAGAGCGTGCCCGGCAGCGTCGCGTTCTCGACGATCACTTCGCTATCGGCATAACCCGGTTTGCGCGATTGAGCGCGCGGGAGCGGGCTGACCGTGGTCGGGTCGAGCTGCGGCAGTCCGATGTGCGCGGACATCACCGAGCCGACGCCCGCCGCAATCACCGCGCGAAACGGCACGAGTTCAACCGTGTTGAGCCGCGCCCGCGTGACATCGATGACGGGCAAGCCGCGATGTGAATCAATAGCGGTGTCGCCGTGGCCGGGGAAGTGTTTGGCGGTTGCGATGACGCCGCCCCGTTGCGCGCCCTCGGTAAAAGCGGCGGCCATGCGCGCCACCGCCGCCGGGTCTTCGCCGTAGGAACGCACGTTGATGACCGGATTCGCCGCGTTGTTGTTGACATCGACGACAGGCGCGAAGATTTGCTGCACGCCGAGGGCACGCGCTTCGCGCGCCGTAATTTCGCCCTGTCGCCGCGCATATTCGGGATTGCCCGTTGCGCCGACGGCCATATTCCACGGAAAGTTGATCGTGTCGTCGAAGCGCATCCCCGAACCCGCTTCGAGGTCTGCCGAGATCAGGAGCGGCAATCTGGCGAGTTGCTGCATGCGGTTGACGAGATGCGCCGATTCATAAACCGCGCCGCGAAACAGGATGATGCCGCCGATATGATTCGCTTCCACCTGCCGGCGCAGTTCACGAAAAGCGTCGCTGCCCCGATTCAAAAATGTCGCGTTGACGCCGACCGAGATCAACTGCCCGATCTTCTCGTCGAGGGTCATCCGGCGCAGTTCAGCGTTCGCCCATTTGACGGCCTGCGGCGAGGCGTGTCGCGAGTAAGGTTTGATGGCGGACGAAACACTTCTTGCTTTGGCATCGACGGAAGCTTTTGACGCGCGCGACTGCGACGGGCTACGCCTCGCGGCTGGCTGGCCGTGCAGCAGATTCGCCGGAGCGCACATGAGCGCGCCGAGCATGGCGATTAAAGTCAGGCGCGAAGCCCGGCGCATCAGCGTATAAATGCGAGAGTTAATCATTTTGATAATTCGATTTCCGTGGGCGGTAAAAGATGATTGACCGCGCCGCCGGGCGCGAGTTCGTCGCGCTGCTGTGTTGTCGCGGGCGCAAAAAAGAAACTCACCCCGTAGGCCACGACGAGCGTGACGAGGCTCCCCAGCAGCACATACCACGTCCACGCGAGCGGCGTCATGAACCGCACGTAGAGCATGAACATGAGACTCACGAGCATCCCGATCAGGGCGGGCGGTTCGCTCACCCGCCGCAGGAAGGTGCCGACCAGAAAGACTCCGAGCACGGGGCCGTTGATGAGGGACGCGACCGACAATGCCTGATCGAGCGCGGAGCGATTCTGGCGCATAAAGAGGAGCGCGACCGCGATCTGCACGATGCCCCAGACGAGCGTCAGCCAGTGGGAAACGCGCAGGTAATGTTTGTCGTCGCGTTTAGCTGTGGGCGGCGCGAAAGGTTTGTAGAGATCGTTGACGGCGGTGGCGGCAATCGCGTTGAGCGATGAAGACAGCGCTGCCGCAAAGATCGCCGCGACGACCAGACCGGACAAACCGGATGGTAAATGCCTCGTGATGAAGTCAGGA
This sequence comes from Pyrinomonadaceae bacterium, assembly GCA_051006195.1. GTDB lineage: Bacteria > Acidobacteriota > Blastocatellia > Pyrinomonadales > Pyrinomonadaceae > JAIVJZ01. Next base: position 15,860 of record JBPCIP010000157.1, on the reverse strand, counting down.
AACACGCGGTCTCCGCCCGTGAACGGAAAGTTTGCGCTGGCCGATTGGGCAAACGCGGGATCGGAGAAACACCGTGCGGCTGAGTCGGGCTGCAACCGCGCGCAGGCTTCCGCGAAATTCGCGTAGAGCGCATCATTGTGCGGTTGATAGAAAGCGAAGAGCAATGCGCCGATGAAGAGGAAGCCGATGAACTGCGCGAGCACGACCGCGCCGCTCGAAAGCAGCGCCGCCGCCGCGCGCCGTGGCCGGTCGGTGCAGAGATAACGCTGCACGAGATATTGATCCGTGCCGTGCGTGCTCATCGTGAGAAAGCAGCCGCCGATGAGTCCGGCCCAGAAAGTGTAGGTCTTCGTCAGAGTGAATGAGAAATCGAAGATGTCGAGTTTATCGAACTGTGCGCCGAGCGCGAGCGCGCCGCCGAAGCCGCCGTCGATCTCGGACGCGAGCACAATGGCCGCCGCGAGCGCGCCCGCGATGTAGATGCCGAGTTGCACGACCTCGACCCAGATGACCGCCTCCATCCCGCCGAAATAGGTGAAGATGATCATCACCGCGCCGAGCAGGATGATCGAATAGACGATGATCGTCTCCGCGTTCGCGTCAGGCTGGAAAGCGACATAGACGGCGGCGAGCACGATGGCCGTCAAGAGCAGGCGCACGCCGTCGGCGATGTTGCGCATGACGACGAAAAGCGCGGCGGCCAGCATCTTGATCTTCAAGCCGAAGCGGCGTTCGAGCAATTGGTAAACCGTCAGCAGATCGCCGCGAAAATAGGAAGGGATGAAGAGAAGCGAGATGACCACCCGACCGAGCATGTAGCCGAAGACGAGTTGGAGAAACTGAAAATTGCCGCCGCGCGCGAAAGCCACGCCGGGAACGGAGATAAAAGTGATGGTCGAAGTCTCCGTGGCGACGATGGAGGCGGCAATCGCCCACCACGGCACAGTGCGGTCGCCGAGAAAGTAATCGCGCGTCGTCTCCTGTTTGCCGGAGAACCAGATGCCGAACAGTGTGATGCCGACGAGGTAGCCGAAGATGATGGCTAGATCAAGCGCGCCCATTTAATTATTCAGTAGCATTTTCGAGTGGGAAATCGTCTTTCGTGCGTCTTTCGTGCGAGAGGGTGGGCACATTCGTATCATTCATCCATCCCTTCCCTCGATAGTGTTGATTCTTACGTTTAAGGTGGATTGCGTCAAACACGCAAGGCTCAATTTTCACAACTGCAAAAAAACTCAAGTCGAACTCGCCGCCCGATATTTCTCTCACCTGCTAACGCCCGATCAACTCGCCGAGCGAGCGAATGCGCGGGCAGACGCTTTCCGGGTAGAGGTCGAGCGGGTCGAGCAAAATGGCGCGCATGCCGACGGCCAGCGCGGCGAGCGCGTCATGCCCGTAAGAGTCGCCGATGTAGACGGCTTCGCGCGGCTCGATCTCAAAGCGCGAAAGCGCGAGATGGAAAATCCCCGCGTCGGGTTTGCGTTGGTTGACGACGTGCGAATCGAGGTAAAAATCGAAGCGAGATTTGAGTTCCACGAGTTCGAGCAATTCTTCCAGCCGCCCGTCCTCCGTGTTCGAGATAACGGCGATGCGCAGCCCCGCCGCTCTGAGCGCGTCCAGCACGGCAGGGGCTTCCGGGTCAAGCGCGCACCACAAGTGCCGCTCCGCGTGCGTCGCGTCGAGTTGCCCGCTGAGCAACTCGCAGGTTGCAGCGTCGAGATCGAGCGCGCGATAGACGCGACGAAAAACCCAGTTGCGTTTCTTCGTATCTTCCGGCGCAGGCGCGCCGCGCTGCAAATCCGCATCAACCGCACACATCATCTCCTTAAACTTACGGCCTAATTCGCCCGCGCCGAATTCGCGCTTCGTCTCTTCGGAGACGAGCCGCGCCAGTCGCTCCCAATCCGGGTGAACCAGCGTCCCGCCGGCATCGAACAGCACCGCGCGCACGCCGAGCACGGAAGGATGCAAGGCAGTGTGTATGTTCACCTCTGTTGTTTCGCTCTCGCTCATACAAGATTCCGGCTCAGCTTCTTTGACCGGCAGCAGCCGCAATTTCGCTCTGGTCTTTCCCGAAAACTGATTCTACGACAAGTGTTCTCCGCTTTGCAGCAGTCGCTCGACGGCCTGTGTGACGACGCCGCGCGCGGCGGCCAGCGCCGCTTCGGATTCTGCGCGCGAACGCCCGGTGCGATTCATCACGAGCGCGGTGCGCAGGTCGTCGCCCGCCGCCGCAAAAAGTTCGCGGGCGGCGCGTTCGCTGAGTTCCGTCTCCGCTTGAAAGATGCCGAGAGCGCGCGCGAGCAGTTTTCGATTGCGCGGCAGCAAATTCGTCATGCGGTTGCCCGTGACGTAGCCGAGCCGGATCATCGTCGCGGTCGAAAGCATGTTGAGCACCAACTTCTGCGCCGTGCCCGCTTTGAGCCGCGTCGAACCCGCGATGACCTCCGGCCCGACGACGGGAACAATCGCCACTTCCACCGCACGCGTGATCGGCGACTGCGGCGCACAGGTGATCGCCGCCGTGAACGAGCCGAGCGCGCGAGCATGTTCGACTGCACCGATGGTGTAAGGCGTGTGCCCCGAAGCGGCGATGCCAACGACCGCATCATCGCCCTTCACGCCGCGCGCTTCCAAATCGCGCCCGCCCGCCGCGCGGTCGTCCTCCGAGGCTTCGACCGCGCGATAACACGCCTCGTAGCCGCCCGCGATGATGCCCTGCACGAGTTCCGGCGAGACGCCGAAGGTCGGCGGGCATTCCGATGCGTCCAACACTCCGAGGCGACCCGATGTGCCGGTCCCGACGTAGAACAGTCGCCCGCCGCCGCCGCGCAACCGCTCGACGATCTCATCCACCGCCCGCGCGATGTCCGCCCCGACTCGCCCGACGGCCTCGGCCACCTGCGTGTCCTCCTCGTTCATCAAGCGCACGATCTCAGCCGCAGGCAACGCGCTCAGGTGCGCCGTGCGCGGGTTCTCCTGTTCGGTGATGGGAATCTCTTCCATGTGTTTTCACGTCTCAAGTCACAGGTCTTCAAAGTTAGATTTGAAATTTGAAATTTGAGAAATAATTTATCCCGCGAGAGCCAGATGACGAACTTGCTCGCGTGCCATCGCGGCGGCAGCGATGGCGGGCGAGAGTTGCGGCGGCGCGAGAAAGGCTTGCGGCGCGAGGCTCTCAATCGCCGCGCGCAACGGGGTGAGGATGAGTTCACCGGCGCGAAAGACGCCGCCGACGTAGGCGACTTGAAATTGTTCGCGCTCGATCCGCAATTTGCGGATCACGGTGTTGGCGGCCACGGCCAACTCGCGCCCCGCGTCGCCGACGATATCGCTCGCCGCCGCGTCGCGCTCGCGCGCCGCTTCGATGACGTGGCGCGCGAATCCGGCGATGCGGTCATTGGTCATATTCGCCGCGTAGAGCGCCAGCGACAAATCATCCGGCGTCGCCACGTTGAAATAGCGGCTGGCCGCCTGACTCAAACGCGTCGCGGGGCCGCGCCCGTCCGTCGCCTGCGCGACCGCCTGCAACCCGCGACGCGCGATCCACGAACCGCCGCCCTCATCGCCTGCCAGTGGCCCCCAACCTCCGGCGCAGACATGCTTGCCCCGCGCGTTCTTCCCGCAACAAATCGACCCCGTGCCCGCAATCAACACTAGCCCCTGCGCGCCGTTCGTCGCGCCATAAAGCGCGATGTCGGCATCCGTCACAACTGCAATTGAGTTGATGCCGAGAGCGTTCAAAGCGTCGGCCATCCGCTCGCGTAAATCCGCGCGGCGCACGCCCGCCAGACCGATCTCGGCGGAGACAATATCCGTGCGGCGCACGTTCGCCAGGGCGCACGCCTGATCCACCGCCTCGCGCACCGCCGCTGCCGCGTTGCTGACACCGACCCGCAACGGGTTCGACGGCCCGGCGAAACCTTCGCCGAGCGTTCGCCCCTCTTCGTTGGTGATGACGGCTTGGGTCTTCGTGCCGCCGCCGTCTACGCCGAGCACGATGAGCGGCGCGTTCAGATTTCCGGGCGCGCGGGAAAAGTTGGTAAGTTGGCGTCTGGCCTTCATCATACAGCTTGGGAGCAATTCACGACCGAGCAACTGCCCGGCCTGACGCTGGCTGTGATGGCTTGATTGTAAAAAGAGTTGACATATAATGGAAACTAAAAGATTTTATTTGTTCGATAACTAATTTTGATAATGAGGTTCCGCTATGGAGATACGCCAACTCCGGGCATTGGCCGCCATCGCCGAGGCGCGCACGTTCACCGCCGCCGCTAAACGCGTCCACATTACGCAGGCGGCCATCAGCATGCAGATTCGCCAACTGGAACTGGAGACCGGCGCACCCCTCTTCGTGCGCACGCCGCGCCGCTGTGTGCTGACGCACGCGGGCGAGCGCCTGCTCGAACGCGCCCGACTTATCCTGCGCGAACACGATGCCGCGCTCGCGGAGTTGGCCGATTTATCGGGCGAGGCGCACGGTCGCCTGCGTTTGGGAAGTGCGTCCGCGATGTTCAGTTCCGATTTGCTTCCGCAGATTTTGAAAGAACTGCGGAGGCGTTCGGAGAACGTCGAAGTCACCGTCATTTCGGGGACGAGTGAAACGCTCGTGCGGCACATCGTTGCGGGCGAATTGGACATCGCCTTCATCTCGCTCCCGGCGGAGGCGCGCGGCGTGCAGACGGAGTTGCTTTTGCAGGATGAATTGATCGCCATCGCGCATCCCCGTCATCCGCTGGCGCACAAGCGCGTCATCAGCGCGTTCGAGTTGGCTGGTCAGCCGCTCATTTTGGGCGAGCGGGGCGGCAACACGCGTCGCCTGATTGACCAGTTTTTCGCCGAGGCGGGTTTGCATCCCGTGGTGGCGATGGAATTGAGCCGGGTGACTTCGATCAAGCGGATGGTGGAAGAAGGGATGGGCGTCGGCATCGTGCCCGTCCGCTCGGCGTTGGAAGAGGTCGCCGCAAGGCGTCTGATTCGCTGGTGGATCGAGGGCGCGCGGATCAACTCGGAACTGGGTTTCGCCTTCCTCAGCGGGGGTTATCAATCGCCCGTCATGCAAACTTTCATCAACTTATGCCGGGCGCAGTTCGCCGCCGCCACGGAAGCGGCCAACTCGCGCCGACTGGAATCACACCCCGCGTCTCGCAAAACGAAAGCACGAAGAAAGAAGAATTAACGCGCGCCCGGGCTGATGTGTCAGAGACGGTGTGAAGTGGTTTGATTCGTAAGCGAGGGCCGTCGTTCTATCCTTGAGATTGTTCGATGAGTGTGCGGATGGCGGGAGCGAGGCGGGTGGTATCCTCTGGCTTGCGCAGGCAGCCTTGCGCACCCGCCCGGATGGCTTCCTGATGATCGAGCAGCGACTCGTAGGCAGTGAAAAAAAGGATCGGCGTCTGCGTGTTGAATTCTCTGATCTCCCGACAAAGTTCGAGGCCGTCCATATCGGTGAGGCCGATGTCGAGCAGGATCAACGCATAAGAACCTTCCCGCGCCTGTGCCAGTCCTGCTTCTGCCGTCGGCACGGCGGTCACGGCAAAACCCTCTTGCTGCAAATTATATTCAACCAGAAAACGCATATCCTGCGTGTCTTCCACATACAAGATCGCCGGGCGAGCATCGGTCATCAACTTTCACCTCCCCTGATGTAATGAGTGATGAGTAATGAGTAATGAGTAATGAGTAAAAACAGAAGCCTTGTCTTTGACTCATCACTCATCACTCATCACTCATCACTGCCGTATAGCGCCGCATGAGTTCAAGCCAGCGGCCTTGTGCTTTGAGAATCAACTCGCAGACTTCGCGGACGGCGCCGGAGCCGCCGGGTAAAGTTGCCACGTAATGGGCGGCGGCGCGCGTCTCTTCGGTCGCGTCCGAGACGGCGACGGCCAAACCGCAACGGCGCATCAAAGGGATGTCCGTCACATCGTCGCCGATGTAAGCAATGTCGCTTTCCGCAACGCCGCCGGCGGCAGCGATGACCTCCGTAAAATCTTTGATCTTGTCCCACGTCCCCTGCCGCACATGCTTGATGCCGAGGTCGCGCGCACGGCGTTCGACGGCGGAAGAAGTGCGGCCAGAGATGATGCCGGATTGCAGTCCGGCGCGATGCAGGAGCACGAGGCCGTGTCCGTCGCGCGTGTGGAAACTCTTCTCCTCATCACCGTTCGCCAACAGCGTGATGCGCCCGTCCGTGAGCACGCCGTCGCAATCCATCAACAGCAATTTGACGAGGGCGGCGCGTCGTTGAACGTCGGCGTGCTGACTCGCGCTCACAGTTGACGCTCCTCGAAAATGGGAATCTCGACGAGGCGGAGCGCGCCCCCGATGCGCGCAAAAATGAGCACCGCCGTGACCTCCCGCTCGCGGCCAAGCGTCTTGGCCGCAATCTGCACGTCGGCGGCGACCCGGTCCGCCCCGATTGCTTCCGCGCGCAGCAACTTCGATTGCCACTGTTCGGGCTGGCTGCTGATGATGCCTTTCGCGAAGTTGGCGAGTTCGCCGGGCACGATGAGTGCATCGAGTTCCGCTTTCCTGCCGCTGCGCACCGCCTGATCGAATTGCGCCACGGCGGCGCGCACAGCTTCGTCAATCGCGTTCGCGCCCGCCGGCGCCACTCCGGCCTTCAGACGCGCGGCGCGAGCGGCGAGCGTCGGCGCATAACCACCGTCGGAGCGCACGGCCATATCGAAAAACCTGGCGGCCTCTGTCGCCTGATTGCGGCGCAAGGCGATTTCGCCCAGTCCGATCTGCGCCCACGCGAGCGTGGCAGGCAGCGGCAGACGCTCGTCGAGCGCGGCGCGAAATTCCCGCTCCGCATCCGGGAGTTTGTTCTGTTCCAACAGGGCACGCGCGAGCAGGATGCGCCCCTCTTGCATGAGCGGAGCACGCGCGACCAATTCGCGCGCGCTGGCTTCGGCCCCTATGAATTGTTGTCCGGCAAGCAGGCGCGTGGCTTCAGCGAGCGACTCTTCGAGCGCGGGCGCACGCGGCGCGACATCGTTGGCGTAATCGATCTGCGGGTAGATTTTGTCCGGGTCAACTTCGACGCGCAGGATGCGCGACGCGGTTTTGAAGCGAACATCGGCGAAATCGCGCGCGGGGATCGTGGCTTGGGAGACGATGCGTTCGCCGCTCTCCGTCGTCGCTACGGCGTTCACCATTGTCTCAACGGCTCCGGTGTTGCGTAGCGCTGACACCCATTCGCCCCCGCGCTGTTGCGGCAAGCCGATCAGGAGATCGATTTCGGTCGGCTGATCAAACCCGGCATCGAGCGCGGTCTTCAAGCCCGCGCCGCCGCGAGCGTTGAGTGCGGCACGCAGGGCGGCGAGGGTAAGTTCACTGCTCTGTGCCTTTTGTAGTTGCTCGCGCAAGACGGTGAGAAACGCTTCGCGACCGAGCGTGCGATCCGCAAGCCGCCAGACAATCGCGCCTTTGTTGGCGACCGACGTGTAATAAGTTGGTTCAAGCGGCGTGGAGAGAGAGAGCGGAGCATCGCGCCGGGCGATGGCTGAATAAGCGATGCGCTGGCGCAAACGCTCGGCCTCCGCCGCTTCGCGCCCGAATTCCTTTTCCACAAAAAGCGACGCGAGAAAACGGATCAAGCCTTCGCGCACCACGCCCGCGCCTTCTGCGCGCACGGGTGTCACGCCGCCGATCCACATGCGCGCGACCGCTTCGCCGATCAATTGAGCCGTCAATGCGTCAATTTTGCCGCGCCGAAAAACCGCGTGATCGACGAGGATCGTCCCGCCGGAATCGAATCCTCCGCCGCGATTGACAGCCACGAGACGCACGGGCGCATCGGGCGTCGCGCCGAGCAAGCCCGTATAAAAACTGCGCGCCGAAGCGGCCAGCGCGATCAGCGATTCAGCGCGTTTGCGCTCGTCCGGCGACGCGCCGCGTGCGAGGTGTGCGCTGACGCCGCGCGCCTCGTTCGCGCCTTCGACTATCTCCCATTTGCCTGTCAGGAAAAACGGCTGCGCCGCAAGTTTCTGCTCAAAGCTTGCGCCCGCCGCCGCGCTCTTCCCTGAAGAGATGATGGTGTCGTCGCCCGCTCCGTTAATGGTGAGACGCATGGGCGCGTGGTCAGCCCCGCGCACGGAGAATGGCGAGTTGGGCGCGGGATACCAGGCGGAGAGCGGCAGGAACTGCGAGCCTTCCGGCGAGATCGTCGCCAGCGCTGTGTTGCTCGTCACGGGGAGACGATAATCAAGCGTCACGTTCACTGCCCCGCCGGGCGCGATGGGCGCGGGCAGCGTCATCGTCACCTGTTGCAGTTGCGTGCGTGATTCCGCACGTGCAACAAATCGCGCCGCTGTATCGCCAACCGCCGCCGTTTTAATCTCCGCCGTAGCATTGAGGCGGACGGTGAAAGTACGCCCCGTTCCCTGCCCGATGTTGCTTGCCGAGATCACAGCACGCGCCGTCAAAATGCGCTCCGCGGCGGCGGTCGCCGTCGTTGCGGGCAAGTTGGCCGTCACGTCAAAATTTGTAACTTTCCATAACGGAGGCGCGGCTTCCTGCGCCCACGCCGGAGGCACAGCAATGATTAGCAGAGAGAAGATCAGAATGAATTTATCGAGACGAAGAGTTTTCATACTTGAGCGAGTGTTCAGGCTGTTGTCGAAACGTCGCGCCGGGCGAGTTCGTGAATGTCGCGCAGCAGGTGGAGCAGCGGCTCAAGGCGTGCGAGCGGAAGGGCGTTCGGCCCGTCGGAGAGGGCGCGCTCCGGGCATTCATGCACTTCCATAAAAACTGCGTCCACGCCACAGGCGACCCCGGCGCGGGCGAGCGGTTCGATGTACTGAGATTGCCCGCCCGTGGCATGACCGAGACCGCCCGGCAATTGCAGCGAGTGGGTCACGTCGAAGACGACGGGCGCGCCGAATTCGCGCATGATCGGAAACGAGCGCATGTCAACGACGAGATTATTGTAGCCGAAGGAGACGCCGCGCTCCGTGAGCAGCAGCCTTTCACATCCGGCGGCGCGTGCCTTCCTGACGATGTTGCGCGCATCGGCGGGCGCGAGAAATTGTCCCTTCTTCACGTTGACCACCCGACCCGAACGCGCCGCCGCCACGATCAAATCTGTCTGTCTTGAGAGGAACGCCGGTATCTGCAAGATATCCGCGACAGCCGCCGCCGCCTCGACCTGCGACACATCGTGGATGTCCGTCAAGACCGGCACGCCCGTCTCTTCCTTCACACGCTGTAAAACTTCCAGACCTTCCCGCATTCCGCGCCCGCGAAAACTCTCGTGCGAAGAACGGTTCGCTTTGTCGAAAGAGGCCTTAAAGACGTAATCGAGTCCGGCGCAGCGCGCCCGCGCAACGCATTCGCGCGCTATCATCAAGGCGTGCTCCGGCGATTCGACGATGCAAGGCCCGGCGATAAGCGTCAAACGCCCGTCGCCGAACGTGGCGTTGCCGACCTGAAAAGATTGTACTTGCGTTTCAGTTGTCATAAGTTGAGATGAAACAGTAGGAACATCCGAACCGCAGCTCTCGCCCGGTCGCAACGGCTAAAACGGATTCAACACTTTCTTCAATTTCTTGAAAGCCCCGCCGACCTTTGAGCCTTTTTTCTCTCTGCCCCGGTTGGCGGGTCGGCTCGCGCGGCTCGTGCGGCTCGCCTGACTCGCCTGTCGCTTTCTATTCGCGTCCTCACCGGGCGGCGGGGTCGCCGTCGCCCCTGCGGTTGGCGAAGCATCAGGTGTTGGAGAATTTCCCGGTGTCGCCGCCGCGTTCTCGTTCTCGACAGGCAGGGTCGCAGCCGGTCGCGTTCTAATAAATGAGGCGAGACCGATCACCAGCACGACGACGGTCAACGCCGCCGCCAGCAGGATGGGCGGCTGCTTGAGCCAGTAGAACCACGACGTTGACGACAAATGCCTTGCGTTCAGAAAGACGCGCACGCGCGTGAACGGATGCGCAGAGAGCATCGATGTAGCCATCGCCACCAACGGGGCGGTCAGCGACGCGACGGACAACTCGCTGGTTCGCGGTCTTCTCTTCTCCGACGTATCCGCCACCATTGTCGTCTCGTTTGTCGTACTGCCGTTGCGCCCGGCGCTTAAATCCGCGCCGCCTGGCACGAGCAACTCCGATGCCTGCTCCCCATTCTCTTTCTCAGACTCGTCCGGCATGTGCGCGATGAAACTGAGCGACGCATCCAGCCCCGCGCGTTTAGCTGCAGCGTAAAGTTCGCGGCGAAACGCTCCGGCGTCGGGCGGGCGGCTCGCCGGCTTTTTTTCGAGCGCGTGCAAAATTAACTTTTCGAGTTCGAGCGGGATGCCGGCGACCACTTCCGTCGGGCGGCGCGGCGGCTTCGACGAATGTTGCAACGCGACGGCGAGCGGCGATGCGCCCGTAAAAGGCGGCACACCCGTGAGCATTTCGTAGAGGATGATGCCGAGGCTGTATACGTCCGAGGCAGGCGCGAGCCGCACGCCGTCGCATTGTTCGGGCGACATATAGCGCGGCGTCCCGATCATCACGCCCGTCTGCGTGAGCGCATGCATTTCCGCATCGCCGACCGTGTCGGCGGCGAGTTTGGCGATGCCGAAATCTAAAACTTTGACGACGGGCGGCGCGTTTCGGGGTTGGACGATGAAGATGTTGCCCGGCTTGAGATCGCGATGGATGATGCCGCTTTCATGCGCGGCTTCGACTGCCGCCGCTACCTGCAACATCATCGCGACGGCGCGGCGGCTCTCCAGCGGCGCTTCAAGGGCGAGCACATCGCGCAGGCTGTGCCCTTCGAGCAGTTCCATCACGATGTAGACGAAGCCGTCGGGAGTGCGTCCGAAGTCGGTCACGGCCACGGCGTTCGTATGCTGCAAGCGACCGGCGGCACGCGCCTCGCGCCGGAAACGTTCCTGCGCCGCTTCGTCTTCGACGAAACGCGGGTGCAGGACTTTCACCGCCACGGGACGCTCGATCAACAGATGCGTCGCGCGATACACTGTCCCCATCCCGCCCTCGCCGAGTCGTTTATCAAGGCGATATTTCTCGTCGAGCACGCGCCCCGCCAGCGGATCAATCGGAATGTAAGCGGCGACGGTCGCATCGGCACGCAAAGTCGCGCCGTCATCCGGGCACGTCTTCACGTCCGCCGTAAACGACCGACCGCATGTGAGACAATGAAGCATGAATTTACCGGTAAATCGTCAATGGTAAATCGTGAACGGACAAAGCCTCTGAACCCCTTCGATTCACGATTTATGATTGACCACTGACCATCTTTATTGTCCGGTTTCTCCGGCGAAATGTACAGTGAAGAGGCCAAAAAAAGGGATGAGGGCGGAGGGATGAGAGATGAATAAAAAGCATTCAAGAGTCCGAGTGCTTTTCCTGCATCATCCCTCATCCCTCTGCCCTCATCCCTTGCTTCAGTCGTCGCCTGCGACGCCGATGCGTTGGGGCGCGCAGGGCGTCGCGGCGATACCGGATTCGGGCGCGTCTTCCATCGTCGCCTCGTGGCGCAGACGGTTCTCCAGAGCGGCGTGGACGAAGGAAGTGAAGAGCGGATGAGCGGCGAGCGGCTTCGATTTATATTCGGGGTGGAATTGGCAACCGAGAAACCACGGATGCACGTCGCGCGGCAGTTCGACCATCTCGACAAAGCGACCGTCGGGCGATTCGCCGCTGAAGGTGAGTCCGGCGCGAGCGAGCGTCTGGCGGAATTCCGGGTTGAACTCGTAGCGATGCCGGTGGCGTTCGCCGATCTCCGGCTCCCCGCCATACACTTCGCGCGCGAGGCTCGCCGGGGCGAGGCGACATGGGCAGGAGCCGAGCCGCATCGTGCCGCCGAATTCTTCCACGCCGACGAGGTCACGCAATTTGAAAATGACCGGATAGGGAGTCGCCGGATCGAACTCGGTGGAATCGGCGTTCGTCAAGCCGCACACGGAACGCGCGTACTCGATGACGGCGGTTTGCATTCCCAAACAGATGCCGAAATAGGGCGTGCGGCTTTTGCGCGCGTAAGAGATGGCGCGGATCATGCCGGCCACGCCGCGCGCCCCGAAGCCGCCGGGCACGAGGATCGCGTCGTAGTCGCGCAGCCGCTCCTCGTTGTCGTCCTCCATCAACTTCTCCGACTCGACCCAACGCACGTTCACGCGTACGTTGTTGGCGACGCCGCCGTGCGTCAGCGCCTCGCGCAGAGACTTGTAGGAGTCTTCCAACTCCACGTACTTGCCGACGATGCCGATGGTGACTTCGCCCGCCGCCGGGTCGCGAATGGTCGAGACGAGTTCGCGCCAGTGCGCGAGGTCGATATGCGCGGCGCGGTCTTGCAGGCCGAGCGAACCGACGATCAACTCGTCGAGTCCCTGTTCGTTGAGCGCGAGCGGCACGTCGTAGATCGTATCGACATCTTCGGCGGTGATCACGGCGCGCTCGGTGACGTTACAGAACAGCGCGATCTTGGAGCGCAAATCGCGCGACAATTTGCGGTCGGAGCGACACAGGAGAATGTCCGCCGCGATGCCGATCTCGCGCAGTTCGCGCACCGAATGCTGCGTCGGCTTGGTCTTCAGTTCGCCCGCGGCGGCGATGAAGGGCACGAGTGTGAGGTGGACGAAGATTGCGCCGCGCCCGCCGTCCTGCCCCTCTTCATTGCCCATCTGGCGAATGGCTTCGAGGAACGGCAGCGATTCGATGTCGCCGACCGTGCCGCCGATCTCCACGATGACGACATCGACGCCGTCCGTCTCCGCCACCGTGCGCACCGCTTTTTTGATTTCGTCGGTGATGTGCGGGATCACTTGAATGGTCTTACCGAGATAATCACCGCGCCTCTCTTTTTCGATCACGGAGAGATAGATGCGCCCGGTCGTCCAGTTGTTGGCGCGCGTCAGGTGGGCGTGCGTGAAGCGTTCGTAGTGGCCGAGGTCGAGGTCGGTCTCCGCGCCGTCGTCGGTGACGAAGACTTCGCCGTGTTGAAAAGGCGACATCGTGCCGGGATCGACGTTGATGTAAGGATCGAGTTTCATCAGCGTGACGGAGAGGCCGCGCGCTTCGAGTAAACACCCGATGGACGATGCCGCCAGCCCTTTACCCAGACTCGAAACCACGCCACCCGTCACGAAAATATATTTAGGCATTTCTCTCTCCGATGTCGGATAAACTTGAATGACCTTTGTCGGGTGCAGCCTCGTCGCCGTCGCCCGGAATCTTCTTCTTATTATAGTAACTGTGTTTCAAATCCTGCTGCACCTCGATGGACTTCGCCGCCTTCGGATGCAACAACTGTTGCAGTGCGAACATGCCGGCGCGCGTTGATGCGCCTTCGCGCACGCGCCGCTCGAATTCTTCCTGTGTTATTTCCTGTGCTGGCTTGCCGAGATGCGCCGCCGCAAAGAGGCCGCCCAGAATGACCACGATGATGACGCCAAGCCCGATCCAATCGTTCATAAAATAGATTTCAGAGTAGAGGTCAGCAGAGATCAGTTTTCACCAGTCTCTAGCCCTGACCTCTAACCTCTGCTTCAAACATGGCGCGCACGCGCTCCAGGTCTTCCGCCGTATCCACACCGATGGAGGATTCGTTTGTTTCAACCACGCGAATCTTCGCTCCGTGTTCGAGCATGCGCAGTTGTTCAAGCGACTCTGCGCGTTCAAGCAGGGACGCAGGCCAGCGCGCGTATTCTAACAAAAAGGCGCGGCGGTAAACATAAAGCCCGGTGTGCTTGCGAAAACCGCAGAGTAGCGCAGGCTCAGCGGCCAGCGCGGTTTCGAGCGAACCATGCCGGCGCACGGCCTCGCGCGGGTACGGAATTGGTGAACGGGAAAAGTAGAGCGCGTGCCCGCGTTCGTCCGTGACGACTTTAACCACGTCGGGACTCAACACGTCGCTGGCTCTCGCCACAACTTCGCAGACTGTCGCGCAGGCGGCAGCCGCGTCCTGGGCTAAAGCGGCGACGGCGCGCTCGATGGTGCGCGGGGAAATCTGCGGTTCGTCGCCCTGCACGTTGACGATCAGGTCGCAACGCTCGTCGAGCGCGGCGGCGGCTTCGGCCAGCCGGTCGCTCCCGCTGGCATGCGCCGCGCTCGTCATCATCGCCTCGTACCCGGCGGCGCGCACTGCTGCAAAGATGCGCTCGTCGTCCGTCGCCACCACCGCGCGCGAAACGTTCTGCGCCGCGAGCGCGCGTTCCACGACGCGCACGATCATCGGTTGTCCGCAGATGTCGAGCAGTGGCTTTCCCGGAAGTCGCGTCGAATGGAAGCGCGCGGGAATAATGGCGATAACTTGGGTTTGGGAATCCGTGTGGTTCACGGGATTGCACGATAGCTTGACGGGCGGCGAGTGTCAATGGCAAGCAAAGAGATGTTCCTTCGGCTGTCAGCGCGTCTTGCGTTGAGCCGAAGAGAACCGCTATCTTTTCCGCCACAGCATCAATCAAGTGGTTAAAATCAGTGCGCAAGGGAGGCCGGGAGAGATGCCGGATGCAGCCATACTCCGCCACGATCCGCTCTGGTTCAAGGACGCGGTCTTTTACGAAATCAACGTGCGCGGCTACTACGACTCGAACGCCGACGGCATCGGCGACTTTCGCGGCCTGACCGAAAAGCTCGACTATCTGCAATGGCTCGGCGTCGATTGCCTGTGGCTGCTCCCGATGTACGCCTCACCCCTGCGCGACGGCGGCTACGACATCGCCGACTACTACTCGATGCTCCCCGAATACGGCACGCTCGAAGACTTCAAAGCGTTCCTCGTCGCCGCGCACGAGCGGGGCATCCGCGTCATCACCGACCTCGTCATCAATCACACTTCGGACCAGCACGCATGGTTTCAGCAAGCGCGCCGTTCGCCGGATTCGCCCAAACGCGATTGGTACGTCTGGAGCGACGACCCGAACAAATATTCGGAAGCCCGCATCATCTTCACGGACACGGAACACTCGAACTGGACCTGGGACGAAGAAGCCGAAACTTTCTACTGGCATCGCTTCTTCAGCCACCAGCCCGATCTCAACTACGACAACCGGGAAGTGCGACAGGCCATGCTCGACGTGGTCTCCTTCTGGCTCGACCTCGGCATCGACGGTTTCCGTGTGGACGCCGTCCCTTACCTCTACGAACGTGAGGGAACGAACTGCGAAAACCTGCCGGAGACGCATGGTTTCCTGAAACAATTGCGTGCGCACGTCGAAGCCAACTATCCGAACTGCCTGCTGCTGGGAGAAGCGAACCAGTGGCCGGAGGATGTGGTCGAATACTTCGGCGACGGCGACGAGTTTCACATGAATTACCACTTCCCGATCATGCCGCGCCTGTTCATGGCCTTGAGACAGGGGGACCGCCGTCCTATCGTGGAAATCTTAGAGCGCACGCCCGACATTCCTGCAAACTGCCAGTGGGGTATGTTCCTGCGCAACCACGACGAACTGACTTTGGAGATGGTGACGGACGAGGAGCGCGATTATCTCTACAACGAGTACGCGAAGGACCGGCGGATGCGCTTGAACGTCGGCATCCGCCGCCGCCTCGCGCCGCTCATGGACAACGGGCGACGCCGGATCGAGTTGCTGCACAGCTTGTTGCTCAGTCTCCCCGGCTCGCCGTTTCTTTATTACGGCGACGAGATCGGCATGGGCGACAACATCTACCTCGGCGACCGCGACGGCGTGCGAACGCCAATGCAGTGGAGCGCCGACCGCAACGCCGGCTTCTCCGACGCCAACCCGCAGAAGCTCTACCTGCCGGTGGTCATCGACCCCGAGTACCACGCCTCCTCGGTCAACGTCGAGGCGCAGTGGGCAAACCCCGAGTCGCTGCTGTGGTGGACCAAGCGCATGATCGCGCTGCGCAAGCGCCACCCGGCACTCAGCCACGGCGACATGGAGT
>JBPCIP010000156.1:0-7541 GCA_051006195.1 Pyrinomonadaceae bacterium | reverse complement strand
CCAAAAGAGTGAGCGCAAGACCTCCGCCGCCTTAAATAACCAATCGCGCCCCCGCCCTTCAACCTTCGGGCAGCGGGCGCGCGCTATTCCCCGCAAAAGCGCGGCGATGCTAACATGCGCCCCCGATGGGCGACAAGCAAGCGCCACACATGACCGGCGTGATGCGACTGAACGGCGACAACAACCGGGCCGGGGAAGCCTCAGGCGCAGCTAATCATCAGGCCGCCGCACTGTTCGGGTCGCGCCAGCGACGGCACAGGTCGCGTGCGGCCTTCGGCCAGGCCGGGTGCTGGAAGTTAAAGCCGCTCTCCAGCAGTTTGCCCGGAACCACTCGACGGCTCTTGAGGATTAACTCCGTTTCGCTCTTCAGGAAGAACGCGCCGACCTCTAACATCAATCCCGTCGCCGGGAGACCGAACCGGATGCCCCACGCCTCTCGCAACGCGCGCATGAACTCCGAGTTCGGCACCGGATTCGGCGCGGCGAGGTTGACCGGCCCCGCAAAATCATCGCGCTCGATCAGCCAATCGACGGCGCGCACGAAGTCTTCGTAGTGAATCCAGGAGACGTATTGCCGACCGTCGCCCGCCCGCCCGCCGAGGCCGTACCGCACGAGCCTCAGCAACGTGTCGAACACGCCGCCGCCGTCGGGACTCATCACCATCGCCGCTCGCATCTTCACCTTGCGAGTGCGCGGCGTGGCCGCCTCGTCCAACGCCCGCTCCCAGGAGGCCGCGACATCGATGCTGAAACGCCAGGTGTCGGGCGCGTCAGGCTCCGACCCGCCGAGGATGCCGTCGGCCTCGTCGTTCGGCGTGTCATAGCGGTGAGCGTAAATGGTGGCGGTGGTCATTTGAAGCCAGACGCGCGGCGGATGTGTCGCGCGGGCAATGGCTTCACCTACAACCCGCGTCGAGTTCACACGCGACTCCTTGATGGCGCGGCGGTTCGCGTCGGTGTAGCGGCAGTTCACGCTGCGCCCGGCCAGATTGATGACGGTGTCCGCCCCCTCGAACTCCGCCGCCCAGCCGCCGAGCGTCTCCGCATCCCACTCCACCGTCCGCCACGGCGCGCTCCCCCGCTCGCGACTGAGGATCACCACTTCATGCCCGCCCTCTTGGAACGCGCGGGCCAGAACGGTTCCGACTTGTCCCGTGCCGCCGGGTATAATTATCTTCATAGATCACCTCTGTGTAAGAAAATCAGCTCTCACCATATCAACGCGCGTGCCTCAAGATAAAGACAGGATGCCGGCCTTCGTTAACTCAATTGAGCTTGCGCCGAATAGGTACAACGCAAAACGATTCGGAGAGTATTGGCAGTGTGCCAAAAGCCGCCCGCGCCCTGCCCTTACCTCTGCCTCGCCTGTCGCTCGCCGCTTCGCTGTTGCTATTATTCGGCGATGAGCGGGCAGGCACGGGCGAAGTTGCGTTTGATGATCGTAGCGGGCGAGCCTTCGGGCGACGCGCACGCGGCGTCGCTCGTGCGCGCGTTGCGCGAGGGCGCGCCCGGCATGGAGTTTGAATTTTTCGGCTCGACGCAAAGAGAGATGCGCGCGGCGGGCGTCGAATCAATCGTCGGCGCGGACGAGTTGGCGATTGTCGGACTCATGGAGATCGGGCGCGTGCTGCCGGAGTTCTGGCGCGCGTACCAAAAGCTCAAGCGCGCGGGCATCGAGCGCCAACCCGATGCCGTGGTCCTCGTCGATTGGCCGGATTTCAATTTGCGGCTCGCGCGCTACTTTCACCGGCGCGGGATCAAAGTCATCTACTACATCAGCCCGCAACTCTGGGCGTGGCGTGAGCATCGCATCCGCAACATCCGCCGCGACGTTGATCTCCTGCTCGCCATCCTTCCCTTCGAGCCAGAGTGGTACGCGGCGCGCGGCGTCGCGCACGTCGAGTTCACCGGCCACCCTTTGACGGGCGAAGTTCGTGCGCGCTACGGGCGCGAAGAATTCTGCCGCCGCCACCGGCTCGATCCGTTGCGCCCCGTCGTCGCGCTGCTGCCCGGCAGCCGTCATAAAGAATTGCTGCGCATCCTTCCGCCCATGCTCGAAGCTGTGAAAACGATTCATGAGGTGCGACCTGAAACGCAGTTCGTCGTCGCGCTCTCGCCCAACCGTTCGATTGAAGAAGCGCGGGCGATAATCGACACCGCCATCGGCTCAAATGGAACGGGACCGGCAAACACCATTCGCCTCGCTCAGGGCGAGACGCGCGAAGCGCTCGCCGCCGCGGACGCCGCCGCCGTTGCCAGCGGCACGGCCACGCTCGAAGCTGCGCTCGTGCATACGCCGCTCGTCGTCGTCTACAAAGAATCTTTCATCAACTGGCACACACTCGGACGCCTCATCAAGACGGAACACTTCGGCCTCGTCAACCTCGTCGCGGGCGCACGCATCGCGCCGGAACTGATGCAGAACGACTTCACGGGCGAGACGCTGGCCGCAGAATTGTTGAAGCTTTTGGAGGCCGACCACAACGCCGCGATCCGCGAACGTCTGCGCGCGGCAACCGAAAATCTAGGTGTGGGCGGCGCATCAAAACGCGCGGCTGAAGCTGTCCTCAGAGTTGTGCATGAGTGGCGCAACGACAAATCGCGCGGATAAAAAGTCTTCGCTTTCCTTTTGCGCCTTTGCGTGAGGATAATTTCACGCAAAGGCGCAAAGAAGACGAAGACAGTTTATGCAAAAGTGTTTCTGAACAGGCGGGAGCGTGCGCGCGGGAGCGTGGTTTCAACCGGCGGGCTTGTCCGTCTCATTCTCTCCGGCGAGCCGCGCGCAGAGATCGCGCACCTGTCGCTTGAGTTCATTGATCTCTTCGCGCATCTGCGGGAGTCTGCCGAAGTGCGCGTTCAAGCGTTTGTACTCGTCGAGCGGGCGCACGGGCACGCCCCACACGACCGCGCCCGCACGCACGATCTTGCCCGGCAAGATGCCCGCCTTTGAACCGACGATTGCGCCCGCCCCCACGCGCGCATGATCCCCCATCCCGACCTGCCCGCCGATAATAGCGTCGTCTTCGATGACGGTGCTGCCCGAAATCCCCGTCTGCGCCGCGATCACCACGCGCTCGCCGATCAAGACGTTGTGCCCGACATGCACGAGATTATCGAGTTTCGTCCCGCGCCCGATGCGCGTCTCTCCGAGCGCGCCGCGATCCACGCACGAGTTCGCCCCGATCTCCACGTCGTCTTCGATGACGACCCCGCCCACTTGCGGAAACTTGATGTATCCCGTCGCCCCGTCGCGCACATACCCGAACCCGTCCGCGCCGACCACTACGCCCGCGTGCAAAATCACGCGGCTTCCGAGCCGCACGCCCGCATAAAGCACGACGTTTGGATGGAGCACGCATGCTTCTCCAATGCTCACCTCGTCTTCGACAATCGCGCCCGCCAGCACCTGCGTCCCCGCGCCGACCTGCGCGCGCTCGCCGACCACCACGCCCGCGCCGATAAAAACATCCGTTCCGATTTGAGCGTTCCGAGCGACAGACGCCGTCGGATGAATCCCGGCCACGCGCCGCCGATGCGGGTGCAACACCTCTGCGACAAAAGCGAAGGCCAGCTTCGGTCGCGCCACTTCGATCAACGCGGGCGCAAATTCGCCCGCCGCTTCCCTCGTCCCCTCCGGCACGAGCAGACACGACGCGCGATTCTCTTTCGCGCCCGCCAGAAGCCTCTGGTCCTCGACGAAGCTGATCGCGCCCGCGCCCGCGCTCTCAAGGCTCGCCACGCGCTCGATCAAAATCTCGCCGTCGCCAACGACCCGACCTTTCACCAGCCTGGCCAATGCGGCGATTGTGACCTGTTTGCTTTCAGTGTTCATAAGGCATCACGCCGGAGACTTCAGAGATTGCTTTCGTCCTCCCGCTCCGGCACACCTCTTTTTTCCGCGCGCGAGAAGCCGCGCCGCGACCCCCGTATGAAGTTGACGAGATGCCGCACATGCTCGTCCTCCGAGTGCTCCAATTCGCCGAGCGCGGCGGCGAGCGGCAGGCGCGAGCGAAACAAAAGTTGAGCGGCGCGCTTGAGGGCGCGGCGCGAGGCGGGCGAGAACCCGGCGCGGCGCAGGCCGACGGCGTTGAGTCCGCGCACGCGCGGCGGGTTGCCGTCCGTCGTGAAGAACGGTAACACGTCCTGCACGATCTTCGATTTGCCGCCGACCATCGCGTAGCGTCCCATCCGCACGAACTGGTGCGCGCCGACGTTCGACGATAAAAAGACATGATCCTCTACGCGGACGTGTCCGGCGAGAGCCACCCCGTTGGCGAAGATGTTGTCATCGCCCACCTCGCAGTTGTGCGCGATGTGGACACCGATCATCAAAAAGTTGCGACTCCCGATGCGCGTCAACTCGCCTTCCCCGCTCGCGCGATGAATCGTCACACTTTCGCGGATCAAGTTGTCGTCGCCGATCAGGAGCCGACTCGTTTCGCCCTTGAACTTCACATCCTGCGGTTCGCCGCCCAGCGTCGCATGTTCGAAGATGCGATTGCGTGCGCCTAGGAGGGTGAAGCGTTTGATGACTGCGTGCGCGCCGATTTCGCAATCTTCACCGATCATCACTTCATCTTCGATAATGGCGTAAGGGGCGATGCGTGTGCCGGGGGCGATGCGCGCTTGCGGGCTGATGATGGCTGTCGGATGAGCTTCCATAAAATCTTTCAACGCGCCGGATGTTACATCCGCCGCTCGCGCCTGCGCAACGAAACAGGAGGAGGTTAATAGTGTGCGACCGCGAGGAGGTGGCCGAAATGAAAGCGGCGAAGCCGTTTTAATCGGCTTCGCCGCTTCTTTTCACAATTTTCATTGTGAAGTAGCGCCGGACGCCTCACTCGTCCGGCGCAGCAGGCGGATACATTCAGCATCCGCCTAGAGTGCCGTAATTATTACGTCTGCCGGTCAAACTGTCAAACCGGAACCGGAGAGATAGAGGTCACATTCCGCACGATTGCAACTTTTTTTGCAATGGGCAATAAGTTCTTTAGATAGAAGCGAAGAGTAGAGCTTGCAGTAAAACTTCAATGCCTTCTCTGTGACAGCAGGTGATGGCGTGATGACCGCAACTGAGTCGTTAGACATGAATTGAGCGGCAGACTGCTATTGCGAGCGAGGTGACGTGTGGCAGTCTCTGTTTCGAAATCGCTTGCTCATTTCTTTGCCCTGAAGTTTTATCCCGTACTGCCCTCAAGTCGTTTTACTGTCTTGTCTTTACCCGTGAATGTCTTTATCATACCGGCTTGTTGCAGCCTGCCGATGCCTGATCATGGCTTAAAAGCAGGCTATCTTCTTGAGAGCGGTTGTGCAATTAATGTGCGGTTAACGAGGGGCAGGCGTGTTTGATATCGCGTCTGCTGTCTTTGACCGGAGGGAGAATTAGTTTTGTTTAGCGATCAATTTCGCCGCAACGAATCGGTGCGTGGCAGGTTCAGCGGGGTCAAGAGTTCGACGTTGATCTCGAATTTATCAAACACGGCGTGGAAGGTGTTTCAGACCGTCAACCGCGCGCTGCCGGAAGGCGAGGCGGTTCGCCCGAAGTGGGCGCCGGGGCCGCTCTTGAAATCCTACGAGAAGACCGCGCCGCCGCTCGGCTTTCCGCGCGAAACCGATAGCCTCTGCCCGACCTGCGTGAAGGAAGTGCGAGAGTCCGTCATCTCCGGCCAGACGCCTTTGGAGACTTTGATGCACGAGCATCCGGGCGAAATCAAGGCGCAGATCGTTGAGGAAGACGGGCGCATCGTGATGAAAAAGACGTGCGCCAAGCACGGCGAGTTCGTCGATGTGATGGCGACGAGCCCTGAGTTTTTGCAGCGCATCGAGTCGCTCTTCTACGGTCGCGACTTTCGCGCGGCGGAAGACGCGCATGTACATCGCCACGGCACATCCGACATCAAATTCGGGCGCGGCGCGGTCTTGACGGTTGATCTGACGAACCGCTGCAACATGATGTGCAACCCCTGCTTCATGGACGCCAATCAAGTCGGCTACGTGCATGAACCGACGTTCGAAGACACGAAAGCGATTCTTGACCGCGCTGTCTCTTTCAAGCCGAAGCGTCAGGTGATCATCCTGTTCTCCGGCGGCGAGCCGACGCTTTCACCCTATTACCTGGAGGCTGTCGCCTACGCCAGGAAGATCGGTTTCTACCGGATACTTGCCGCCACGAACGGCATCCGCTTCGCCGAAGATATCGAGTTTTGCAGGCAGGCGAAAGAGGCGGGGCAGCACGGCGTCTATTTGCAGTTCGACGGCGTCTCGGAGGAGAAAAACGCGCACCGCGGCGTCGGCAATCTTTTCGACGTGAAGCAGAAGGCGATAGAGAATCTCGCCGAGGTCGGCATCAAAGTCACGCTCGTGACGACCATCGTCAACACGATCAACAACGACGCCATCGGCCAGATCGTCACCTTCGCCGCGAAGAACATAGACAAGATTCAGACCATCGCCTTCCAGCCCGTCTCCTTCACGGGACGCGACGAGGACGTGCCCGACGCGGTGCGCATCAGGCAGCGTTACACGCTCGCCGATATGGCGACCGACCTCGAAGCGCAACTCGGCGGCGAACTCCTTGCCCTGCGCGATTGGTATCCGCTCTCCTCCTATTCGGCTTTCACTTCGGTGATGGACATGCTGCAAGGCGCGGACGCGCCGTGGGGTTGGTCGAGTTGCAACTGCCACCCGAACTGCGGCGTGTTCACCTTGATGGTCGTCAACCGACACACGGGCGAGTGGACGCCGCTCTTCAAGTTTTTCAACTACGAGCAGTTCATGAAGGATGTGGCCGTCATCACCGACACGGCGCGCGGCGCGAAGCTCTCGATGGCGCAACTCGGCATGACCATCATGCGCAACTTCGACGCGAAGCGTGCGCCCGAAGGCTTCCCTATCTCGCAGATCATCAACCTCTTCAAGCCGTCTTCGACCAACTCGAACTCGGATCGCAACGACCGCATGAAGACGCAGCACGGCTCCGAAGACCCGAACGATGCGTGGCGCGTGCTGTGCGTCGAAGGCATGTGGTTTCAGGATTTGTTCAACTACGACTTCCGCCGCACCGAGATGTGCGTCATTCCCTACGGCACGCAGGAAGGCGAGATTTCCTTCTGCGCCTACAACACGGGCGTCGGCTGGCGGCAAATCATCGAGAACATGCACAAGACCGCCGGACTCGCCGAGTGGTACGAAGAGAACGGACGCCACGCCGTCTACGCCAAAGGCAAGGAAGTGCCGGGCATCCCTAAGAAGCATTCGCTCTCGCTCCCCATCGTCCAGGCCATTCTCGCCGAAGACGCGGACGAGCGACCCGTCAAGGTGTCGCCGTATCTTGTCGAAGAAGAAGAAGTAGCAATTCACTAGCCTGCCGCGCTGTTGCTTAACATAGAGCAGTAATAATCAGCAGTCAGTGTCGCGCTTGAGTTCAATCTCAAGCGGGTGTGACCGGAAACAGTCCGTTGGGCAACTAGGTCAGAACCGGCCTTGGGCGTGGGGGGGTCCCACACGCCCCCGAGGGAGAACGCCCCCTCCCCCCAACGGTT
>JBPCIP010000155.1:0-19111 GCA_051006195.1 Pyrinomonadaceae bacterium | reverse complement strand
TTTTTGCTGGATATTTGCGTTCAAATAAGGAAATCCTTTGCGTGCGGCTGAACTTTTAAAGGCAAAGCAGCGGTCGCCGTAAAAGCCGGAGAATCCCATAAATGCTTCGGTCATTGACTCGCCGCTCATACTTTTGACCGGGTAACGCCATAAACTTTCAACAGTTCCAATAGTTGTCACATCTACGTCTCCTTTTATCCTTTTCGCACCTTGCACGAAGCAACCTAACGCCCGGCATCACCCGCCGCGCTGAGGTCATAACAGATAACATTCAAGCTGGGGTGCGCGTCCGCTGCAAGCCTTTGTTATGCGCGCTCTCGAATGCCATTCCCGACGCCTCTAGAAATTAATGCCGCGCCCATCGCTACAACTATCCCCATTAATGCGTAGCCTAAGTAATGAATGCTGTGCCCGATCTTAACATACGCAACAATGCCGAAGATCAAGTATGTGCCAGCTATTAGCCACAGCGGAAGGACCTGCGGCACTTTCCCCCGAAACAAAGAAATAGCACCGCCGAGGATCAACGCAGCAAACGCAAACATTGCAACAACGCTGAAATAAAGAACCAACGAGATTGCCCTGAACAGGCTAGGGCGCACGCCGATCTCCACCATGTCCTCACGCAGATGAGGCACATTGATTAGCCCATGGAGTACAGCGGAGGCTAAGATTGCAGCTCCCCCGATCAACAGAAGCAGTATGCGAATGATATATCCTTGCGTCATTAATTTTCTCCTTCTAACATGTTCAGTGGTTTGAAGCGCAGAGGTCGGACTTGTAGCGCATAACGCCCGGCATCACCCGCCGCGACGAACCGCCGATACGGCCAAGTTCTCGATGAAGGCCGCGCTATTCGCGGTCGGGTGCATGCCGTTGTTGGGTGCGTGTTAATAGTGAGGGTCAGCCGGTTCATAATTCTCATAGTCCGCTCTATCAACATAGCTCTCGATGATTGACTCTTGTACAGAATCAGGAACTTCATCGGCATCAAGATTGTCAAGCACAAGTTCTTTACAAACATCGTAGCTATACCGCTGACCTTCAACGAACCGCAAGTATGCGAGTTCCTGATATTGACGGGAAAGGTTTTGCGCGACGAAAACTTCTGCTTTCCAATAAGGCTCACCACTTTCTGAAAAGAAGCGCCGCAAGATGAGTTGGAGAGTTTTAGTCTGGCTGCCTTTTTCCAAATCAAGTGTGACCTGATAGTGCTTGTCAAAGGTTTGGCGCGTAATAACGCCTTTCACCTTCCAACCGGGAAAGTTTTGTTGAGCATATTCGATTGCGTTTTCACGCACTTCTGCGCGGAGCCTCTCCGATTCATCTCGGCGACTTTCCTCATCATCCAGCGGGTCTTCCTCCTCTTCATTGGGAAAAGGTCCTTTGGGAGTATTTACTTGGCTTGTAGAAACAGACGGCGATGGCTCTGCCGATGTTTTGTTATCGTTCTGGGTAGAGTTAGAGCCGCATGAGACCGTACAAGAAAGAATAAGCAATATGAGACACCATTTCACAGCTTTAGCTCCTTATTCTTAGCGGGGAGTTGAACGGGGTGGAGCGGAAGAACAATTTTGAGCCGCGCGAAAGCGACGTTCTTCAGCTTCTTCCGGTGTAGCGAAAATAACTTGATTTTCTGGAGCAACGTCATAGTAGTTTGGGCAGCCATGCCAGTGATAAATTCTTGTACGACGATTGCCGATAATTGGGTAGTGCGGTTTGGGTGAACGGCTCGCACCAAGATAATAGCTGCCGATTGTTAATGCGACGATAGACAACACAACCAATGCAGCCACTAAGATTCCTTTTCGCTGCACTAACCTTTGTGATAGATAGGAAAAGACTTTCATTGCTTGAGAATCACCCTCTCGGACTCGCAGTAAGGAAGCACCCAACGCTTATTTAGACCGCGCCATGCGATATTTGTCAGCCCATAGCCATCTTTTACCGCATCATTCGGCCTAATCCGCTAATCCCGGACTTTTACCGAACTGTGCGGCCTAATCAATACAACAGCGATTTTTACCGCCATCTACGGAAATATACGATCTTTATTTGCGTCATCGTTTAATTCATCGGAAAGTTTCAAGGGTGGAATTACCGTGCTCCTCGCCCCCGCGAGCGAAACAAAGCGAAATTATCAAGCTTCTGACTAATGACGGCCTTGGTGTCAGCTCAGTATTGACCGCAAGCCACTATCTGTAAGCTCAAATCCAGACTTTTACAAATTATACACAAGGTCAGTCGTGAGCTTTGGGCGCGGTGGGGGCATCCAGCCGAGGCGCTTCCGTCTCGGTCAACTGTCCCCGGTCGCGGTAGAGACGCAGCTTGTTGTGGAGAGTCTTGAGGCTGATCTGCAAAAGTTCGGCGGCGCGAGTTTTGTTGTTGTCGGTCTTCTGGAGGGTGCGCAGAATCATCTGTCGCTCGACTTCTTCGATGGGTGTGCCGACGGGGAGCGTGATGGTGTCTTCGCTGCGGGCGTGGGCGCGCTGGTCGAGCGGGTAAGGCGCGATGTGATGCCGCTCAATGGTTTCGCCGGAGCAGATGATGATGGCGCGCTCGATGACGTTGCGGAGTTCGCGCACGTTGCCCGGCCAATGATGCGAGCGCAGCACTTCGAGGGCGGGGGCGCTCAGGTGTCGCGCGGGGCGCTCGTGACGCTCGGCGAGTTGCGTGATGAGACGCTGGGCCAGGAGCGGCAAATCTTCTTTGCGTTGACGCAAAGGGGGAAGTTCGATGGTGATGACATTTAAGCGGTAGAGCAAATCTTCGCGAAACGCGCCCGTGCGCACCGCCTGATGCGGCTCGCGGTTGGTGGCCGCCAACACACGCACGTCAACGGGAATTTCCTGCGAGCCGCCGAGTCGCCGGACGCTCCGCTCTTCCAGCACGCGCAATAGTTTCGCTTGCAGCAGCGCAGGCATCTCCGCGATCTCGTCGAGCAGGAGCGTGCCGTGATGGGCGAGTTCAAAACACCCTTGCCGCCGGGCGCTCGCGCCCGTGAACGCGCCCTTTTCGTGACCGAACAATTCCGACTCCATCAGCGTCTCCGGGATGGCCGAACAGTTGATGGCGATAAATTCCGCTTCACGGCGCGGGCTGAGGTCGTGGATGGTGCGCGCGACGAGTTCCTTGCCCGTGCCGCTCTCGCCCGTAATTAAGACCGAAGCCGATGAGGACGAGACTTGTTCGATGAGAGTGTAGACGCGCTGCATCGGGACGGAGTTGCCGATCAACTTGCCGAACGCACCGCGCTGTCGTAGTTCGTGTTGGAGCGCCAGGCTGTCGCGTCGCGCCTTGCCCGTTTCTATCGCCCGCTCGACGATGGCGCAAAGTTTTCCCCCGTCAATGGGCTTCTCAAAATAGTGGTACGCTCCCTCATGCTGAATCGCGCGCAACGCCATCTCGATTGACCCTTCTCCGGTCAACAGGATGACGGCGATCTCAGGGTGATGCGAACGCAATTCCCGGAGTAAGGCGAAGCTATCCAATCCCGGCATCTTCACATCGGTGATGATCACGGAAGGGTGAAACTCCGCGACGCGTGCCAGCGCACGCTTGGCATCTCCCTCCGCCACCGCCTCGAAGTTTTGCGCGGCCAACATTTCGCACAAGGCTTCGCGCAACAGCGGCTCGTCATCGATCACCAACACCCGTCCCTTTGGCATAAACGCAGTTTAGCATACAGCGATGCGTTTAAGTTTGAGTCGGAGAAGTGCTGATCATCGTTTGTTTTTCAAGGGAAGATAGCTGGCCGCGAACAGACGTGGAGCGTAAAGTTTTCAATCCTTAGCTCTGCCGCGAATAGTGGTCGGCGATGGCACGGGCGAGCGCGGGAGTGGTGAACTCTGAGGGTTGAATGTCGGTATGCAAGTTGTAGTCGGCGGCGGTGCAAGCGGTGATGTCGCCGATGCAGGCGACTTTGACGCCCTTGAGTAGTTCGCTCAGATCAGTGGTGTCGAAAAGTTGCGCGAAGTTGGCGACCGTGGAGGAACTGGTGAAGGTGATGCAATCGATTGCGCCGCCGACGAGCAGAGCTTCGACGCGGGCGCGTTCCGTCGTGCGTGGCGCGACGGTGCGGTAGACGGCGATGACATCCGCCCGCGCTCCGGCCTCTTCCAGCGCGCGGGGCAAATAATCGCGCGCGACTGCTGCGCGCGGGATGAGAAAGTTCAACCGGTCGAAACGCTCCCTGCCGCCGAGATAATTCGCGAGCGCCGCGAAGACGCCTTCGGCTTTGAACTCGGTGGGCACGACATCGACATGCACTTGCGCATCGCGGAGGCGGTCGGCGGTGGCCGCGCCGATGGCGCAGACGCGCATTTCGTCCAGCTCGCTCGCATCATGGCCGCGCGCCTCCAAGCGGCGCAGGAAATAATCGACGCCGTTGACGCTGGTGAACACGAGCCAATCGTAGCCGTAGAGATTCTCAAGCGCTTCGTCGAGGAATTCGTAGCTTTCGGGTTCGACGATCTCGATGGTGGGGCAGGCGACGACCCGCGCACCGTAGCGTGCGAGTTCGGCGGCAAACTCTGCCGCCTGCGCGAGGGCGCGGGTGATGACGATGGTGCGCCCGTGAAGCGGTTGGTTATTCAGGTGACGTGGATTTGATGACATCACGACGAGGTGCCGCAATATTCGTCTGCGGCATTAAAACAATTTAGACGGTCAATCCTTCCAGCAACGCATCGGCTCCGCGTTCGCGCAAGCGTGCGGCCATCGTTTCGCCCGCGCGGGCGGCGTGTTGCGTTTCATCTTCGATAGAGTCGCGGATGACCTGCTCGCCGCTCATGGCCGCGACCAGCGCTTCGAGACGGAGCGCGTCGCCTTTGACAACGGCGTGCGCGGCAATGGGGACCTGGCAGCCTCCGCCGAGCGCGAACAAGAGGGTGCGTTCGGCGGTGCAGGCGGCGCGCGTCGGCGCGTGTTCGAGCAGTGAAACGAGGGCGCGAGTTCTTTCATCGTGGGCGCGTGTCTCGATGCCGAGCGCACCCTGACCGACGGCGGGCAGCATTTCGTCGGGCGCGATGGAGGCATTGATGCGATGCGCCAGACCGAGACGCCGCAAGCCCGCCGAGGCGAGGATGATCGCGTCGTAGCCGCCCTCGTCGAGTTTGCGCAGACGCGTATCGACGTTCCCGCGCAAATCCTTGATGACAACGTCCGGGCGTAAATGCTTCAACTGCGCCTGTCGCCGCAGACTCGACGTGCCGACCACCGCGCCGCGCGGGAGATCATGAAGCGTCGCGCTCGTCTCTGTGTCGCCCTCGCGCAAAATCAGCGCGTCGCGGGCATCTTCGCGTTCGGTGATGGCGGTGATGGCGAGATCATCGGGGAGCGTCGTCGGCAAATCCTTGAGCGAGTGGACGGCCAGGTCGATCTCTTCGGCGAGCAGTGCCTCTTCGAGTTCTTTGGTGAAGACGCCCTTGCCGCCGATGACGGCGAGCGGCACGTCGCGCATCACGTCGCCGGAGGTCTTGATGACACGGATGCGAATCTCAATCTGAGGACGCAGTGTCGCGAGCCGCGACTTGACCCATTCTGCCTGCCACAACGCGAGCTTCGAGCCGCGCGAGCCGATGATGAAATTATCTCTCATAAAAACAGAGGTCAGAGGTTAGAGGTCAGTGGTCAGAAGAAATCAGTTTTGTCTGATCTCTAACCTCTAACTTCTGACCTCTACCTTTTATTCCTCTAGTCCGAAGGTGTCGCGCCAGGCCTGGAGGTTCTCATCTTCTCCGGTGTCGTGTGAGCGGCGCAGGCGACTGATCAGGGGATGAGAAATTTTATTGACGGTGGACATCAGCATGGCTTCGACGGCCTTCTCCTGTTCCGGTGTCAAATCGCCGAGTCGGTTGCGTTGTCGTCTGAGTTCGCCGCGCGCGATTTCTTCCAACTTCTGACGCAGCGCGGCGACCGTCGGGCCGATATCGAGCGAGCGCAAAGCCTGCTGAAACTGCATCACTTCGGATTCGACGATCAACTCGGCGCGTTCGGCTTCGCGTTCGCGTTCGCGGATATTCGAGGCGACGACCGCTTCCAAGTCGTCCACATCGAAGACGAACAGATTGTCGAGTTGGCCGACCGCCGGATCGACGTTGCGCGGCACGCTGATGTCGATGAAAAAGGCCGGACGCTTCCGCCGCGCCTCCAGCGCCTCGCGCGCCATCTCCTGTGTGACGACATAGTCGCTCGCCGCCGTCGAGCAGATGACGATGTCGGCTTGTGCGAGCAGCGCGGGCAGGGCAGCGAAGTCGAGGGCTTCGCCGTTGATTTTGCGGGCGAGTTGTTCGGCGGTTTCCGTCGTGCGGTTGGTGACGAGAATGCGCGACGCGCCTGCGCTCGCCAGATGTTGCGCGGCGAGTTCGGCCATTTCGCCCGCGCCGATGACGAGCACGGTCGTACCCTTGAGCGTCCCGAAAATTTTGCGCCCGAGTTCGACCGCCGTGAAGCTGACGGAGACGGCGCAGGCCGCGATCCCTGTTTCGGTGCGCACGCGCTTGGCGACGCGCAGCGCGTGATGGACGAGGCGATGCAGCACGCGCCCGGCGGTGCCCGCCGTGATCGCGTTCGAGTAAGCGCGCCTGACCTGACCGAGCACCTGCGGTTCGCCGACGAGCATCGAATCGAGCGACGAAGCGACGCGGAAGAGATGACGCACGGCCTCTGCGTCCGCATGAGAATAAAGATGCTCTCTGAAAAACTGACCCGGCACGTTGCGTGTTTCGCTCAAAAATGAACTGATGCGCGCCGCCCCTTCCGTTCCGCTCAAACTGCCCGTCGTCGCTGCCAACACTTCGACTCGATTACAAGTCGAAACGATCAATCCTTCGCTGATCAATTCGCCATCAACCAGCGACCGCAAACTACAGGCGCACGCCTCGTCCGTAAATGCCAGACGCTCGCGCACCTCGATGGGTGCAGTCTTATGATTGAGTCCGACGAGAATAATTGACATAGACAGTTTTCAGTTATCAGGTTTCGGTTGTCAGTTTTCAGAAGCCAGCTTGAAAGCTGAAAGCTGAAAACTGAAAACTGAAAACTAACTTCATCCAAACACATGATAGCCGCCCATCAGCCGCGTGCCGAGAAAGGTGAAGATGACGAGGCCGAATCCGGCGACGCCGACGATGGCGGATTTGCGCCCGCGCCATTGGATGCGATAGTGAATCATGGTCAGGTAAAGTAGCCATGTGAGCAGGGCGAAGACTTCTTTCGGGTCGTTGTTCCAGAGGCGACCGCTGCGCTGCGAAGACCAGATGACGCCCGTAATGATGCCGAGCGACAGCAGCGTAAAACCGATATCGGCGGCGGTTGAGCCGATGTCGTCGACGGTCGTCAGCGAGGGCAGGCGGTGAAAGAGGGCGGAGAAAGTTTTCAGTTTCAATTCGCGCTCTTGCCAGAGATACATCACGCTCGCGGCGAAGACGACGAAGAACGAGGCATAGGCGAAGATGATCAGCGTCGTGTGAATGGGAAAGAGCCACGCGGCCACGCCGCCCGTCACCGTTCCGGCGCGCATGTTCTCCGAGTCATGCACCAGCATCGCGGCGGTGACGAGCAGCGCAACGAGCGGCGTCATGAACGCGCCGAGGGCTTTGGCCTGATAGCGAAAGTGTGCCAGCCCGTAAGCGATGACGAGCGTCCAGGCGAGAAAAGAGAGCGTCTCGCGCAGGCTGAAGAGCGGGTAATGGCCGTCCTGCACCCAGTCGCGCAGGAGCGCGCCCGTATGCGCCGCGAACCCTAAGCCGAGCGACACGATGGCTACACGTTCGACGGAGCGACGCTTGTAGGCGAATGCCAGAAGGGCGTGAACCGCCGCGTTCACATAAGCTGCCAGTGCTGCGAGTAAAAGATAGTTCATCGGGGGCGATACGACACGTAACCTGCTTGCGGCATTGTAAGTGATCTGGGAAAAACGCGGCAAGCGGGCAATCCCGAAGCCGACCTGTTGTAACCGGACGGCCAGACATGAGAAACTTCCCGGCGTGCCACGCCCGTTATGCCGATAAGCAAATTTTGAGTCGAAGGTGAAGACGGATGCCTGATCGCGAAGACGCTTGGGAACTGCTCTGCGAGTATACCAAAGGCGAGAGTTTGCGCCGCCACGCCCTCGCCGTCGAGACGGCCATGCGCGCCAGCGCCGCGCGCTACGGCGGTGCGGAGGCGGATGTTGACGAGTGGGGAGTGACCGGATTGCTCCATGATTTCGACTATGAGATGTTTCCGGGCGCGGACGAGCATCCGTTCAAAGGCGCGAACATCTTATGCGGGCGCGGCTATCCCGACCACATCATCCGAGCCATCATGGGACATGCCACCTACACGGGCGTCGCGCGCGATACGCCGCTGGCTCGCGCGCTCTTTGCCACGGATGAATTGTGCGGCTTTCTCGTCGCCTGCGCGCTCGTGCGCCCTTCGCGCAGTCTGGACGATATGGAAGGCTCGTCGGTGAAAAAGAAATTGAAGGACAAGGCGTTCGCGCGCACAGTTAACCGCGAAGACATCCATCTGGGCGTCGCGGAGTTGGGCGTCGATCTGGACGAACACATCCGGTTCGTGATCGAAGCGCTACGGCCCGTGCAGCGTGAAATCGGATTGCAAACTTTAGCGGCGAGCGGTGCGGCTCAATAGTCGGCGGCGCGGGGCAGCGTCGAAGTCAATCGGGAAACGCCGGCGGAGCGAAGATTGAGAAACATTTGGGCGATCAGGAGGGCTGCAACCGTCAGTGTGAGCGAGAGCAACACGGTCGCTGCGGCTTGCAGTTTGCGCCGCCGCGACGTATGTCTGTAGATAAAGATTCCGGCGAGTGTGATGGCGATGAGCGGAATGATGAAGCCGCCGGCGAGAAAGGTGGCGGGCGCGCTCAAAGACTTTGTCAACCCGTGCATCCAGTAGCCGAGCGCGAAACTTCCTCCCGCGCTGATGAGCGCCGCGACGAGGGAGGTCAGAATAAGTAACTTCCAGCGCATCAAGTTGAGACAATCCTCAAGATAGCAGTTTTACGTTGATTACTCTGAGCGAGGGCGATTTTAGGGTAGTGTTGGATCGAGGCCAAGCATACCACAAGGGAGGCAGGTGACAAGCGACGGGTGACGGGTGACAAGTTGGTAAAGCCTATCACCCGTTACCGATTACTGCACATGAAATGGTGACAAGAAACGCACTCTTATATCTGGCGAGACACGAAGGGTTAAAGGATTTCGCGACGCAATTCAGCCCTTTCAAAAAGATGACGACGCGCTTTGTGGCGGGCGAGGATATGGCGGAAGCCGTCGCAGCGATTCGCGAGATCAACGCGCGCGGCGCGGCAGCCTCCTTCGATCACCTCAACGAATCGGTTGCGAGCGTGGCCGAAACGGAAGCCGAGGTGCGCGAATATAATCGCGTGCTGGCGTCGATTGACGACACCGGCATTCGCTCGAACGTCTCGATTAAGTTGACGCAGTTCGGCCTCGAAATCGATCCTGAGTTGGCCTATCGCAATGCGCGGGCGGTGGTGGCCGAAGCGGCGCAGCGCGGCAATTTCGTCCGCGTGGACATGGAGCAGTCGGGCGTCACGCAGACGACCATCGACATCTTCAAACGCCTGCGCTCGGAGTTTGACCTGAACACGGTCGGCATCGTCTTGCAGTCTTACCTGCGGCGAACTTACGACGACGTGCAGGACCTCCTGAAGATTCCGGCGCGCATTCGCATCTGTAAAGGCGCGTACAACGAACCGCCCGAAGTGGCTTTCCCCGATAAGAAGGACGTGGATGAAAACTACGTCCGCGTGATGCGCGTTCTGCTGTCGAGCGGCGTCTATCACGGCATCGCCACGCACGACCCCGCCATGATCGACGCGACCATCAATCACGCCGCGCAAGCGGGCATCGGCAAAGAGGCTTTCGAGTTTCAGATGCTCTACGGCGTCCGCCGCGATCTGCAAGTCCAACTCGTGCGCGCCGGCTATAACATGCGCGTTTACGTGCCCTACGGCAAGCACTGGTATCCTTATTTTATGCGGCGTCTGGCGGAGCGACCGGCCAACGTCTGGTTCGTGATGAAGAACCTGCTGAGGGGCTGAAGCGGAAAAGAGGTGAGGAATGTTTTGCCCTCAATGCGGAGCGGACAAGCAAAGGACTGACGCTTACTGTACGCGCTGCGGCGAATGGCTCGCGGACGTGAACGCGCTGCGGCGACATGGCCGCCGCCTTCCGCACAGCGCGCGCACGCCGGAGCAGAGACTCAGGGTGATGCTCGTCTTCAACGCGCTCGACGCGCTCTTGGCGCTCGCTGCCGCAATCCTGCTGTTTGGAACATTCATCAACCGCACCGGCACGCCTGCGACGGTCTTTCTCGCCGCCTCCTTTTGCATCGTCATCGCCGTCCATCAAATCGTCAGTTTAGTCTTCAACGTCAAGATGCAACTCCGGCTCAAACGCGCCCGCGCCTCTGCTGCCACTACTGCCGTCGAATCTCTCGCAGGAGAGTCACAGTGGGACGCGCCCGCCGCGTTGCCTCTCGCCGAAGCGCAGTTCTCGCTGAAAGACGTGCGCGGGAGCGTGGCGGAGAACACGACCGAATTGTTAGAGTCTATACCCCTGCGCCCTGAACCGAGGCAGACGAGATGAGCGATTTGGCGTGGATTTTATGGGTGGTGCTCGGCGTGATTTTGATCATCGCAGAAATTTTCACGCCCGGCTTCGTCCTGCTCTGGTTCGGCGTCGGCGCGATCATCGCCGCGCTGGCCGCTCTCGTCGGCCTCGGCTACCCGCTCCAGTTTCTTCTCTTCTTCATCGTCTCGATTGCCCTGACCGCCGCTTCGCGCACCATCTTCACACGGTATCTGGTGCGCGGCAAAGAGGACGGCGGCGGTTATAAATCGGGCGCGGATTCCTTGCCGGGGCAGATCGGCACGGTCGTCACTTCGAGCCGGGGCGCGCTCTCCGAAGGCGCGGTGAAAGTTTACGGCTCGACATGGACGGCCTACCCCGCGCAAGGCGAAGACCCACTGGAAGCCGGAGACCGCGTCATCGTCGAACGCGTCAGCGGAGCCTCGATCTACGTCCGCCGCGCCTCCCTCGAACCCGGCTGGCGTCCGAGCGCGCTGCCCGCAGGCAAGGAAGAGAATTAAAAAACTCTCACGCTATTTTGACGACGGGCATTGAATATTGGATGAACGGGACAGTTGAGTTCTTTTGTCCCGTTCATTATATCATGCAATATAAGCTACTGGACACAAGATAGCCGAGTCCTTCTACTGTTGCAGGAAGGCCTAAAGATAGTGCGAGCGGAAAGTAAACTATATGGAAGCTACACCAAGATTCGGATTCCTTGATCGCTTCTGGCTGCCTTTCTACATGGCGAAAAGCTAAACAGGAGTTGGTATCTTGGTGTGCGCGGCATATAGCTGGCACAAAACATGCCCCACCCGCCTAATTTTCGTGGTGGGGCATTTACCTATCCTTGACCAAAGGTCGCTGCGGCCTTTTGAAAAGTGATGGGTGAGGACAATTTCCTCGCCGTCGCAAGCATTGTCCGCAAACGCGTGCAGCATAGCTACCGTCCCAAGCAGGCGCACAATCTAGCAGTGGTGCGCCACTTGGCGACCTACCGTCCGCACATTACCGAGACCACAATACATGTATCTACTCTTTCTTTCTGTGTTGTACAATCCCGAAAAGATGCAGTAACGATGAGCCAAGCAGCGCGACATAGCCCGCCTGTGTGGTCGGCAAGTCGTAAAGAGTGTGAACCACCAAGCAGCCATAACCAAATACGTAACAAGCTGCTTTAACAAGATTAACTTTCGTGCCCATGAGAACTCCTTTCTTCGTGCAGTCAAGTCGGTAGGTCGCCAACCAACCCTGCAAGCCGTTGACCTAATCGCAGCCCCGAATCAGCTGCGTCGTTGGGCGCAATGGTGGCATAATTGTTTTCAAACTGAGTTTTCGCGGAAAATCGCGGAAACAGTTGCAATGCACGCTTCAAGTAAAATTCCAGATGACTTTCGGGAGGACCTGCTAAGGATTGCTCAGCAGCATAAGGTGGAGTGGCTTGTGTGGTTGTCTGGCCTTAGCAAGACAATAGTATACGGAGCAATCGATAAAGAACGAAAATACCGTAACAAAGAATTTTCGCCGTGGGTAGTGAGGCACCTTCGTTGGGTGGTCAGGCACAATCAGGATGTGGTTTCCCAGCCCCCGAATCAGCGGCGCCCGCTGCTATTGAAGTGTCAAGGTATTAACGATAGTTGCCTTGCATGTGCCCCCGTCAGCACAGACAAGTGCTTGACGATTCGAGTTCCGCTGAGTCGAGTGGAGGCCGACGATGTCGAACGCTACCAGCGGGACCTGTTGAAAACTGCGGAAGTTCTCAAGAGCAATTGGCGGATTGAAGAAGCCTTGCGTTTTACAGAACTTGCATACCACACCAAAGCAAAACAAGACATGCCTGTTCCGCAGATCGCGGAACAGATGAAAATCGCCTATAAGATTTCGGAACTTTCGCGTCGCACTGGCAATGAAACTCGATACCGCGCAGCGTATGAAGACTTCATCATACCCACTGTAGAACGTCTGCAGGAGTGTATCCGCAGCCAGGGAAAGTCGATTCCGATTTACCCCGTTATTCAAGTAGTAAAGGAACTGGTTGCATTAGAGAACGAGACTTATGCTCCGATACGAACCAGCTCTTCGCTTTGCAGACGCATTAACTGGCTCCGTGCTGCGTTGGGTCGCTACGGAGACGAATTGAAGGCTACCTCACCTTCTGAATTTAACACTGCGCAAAGACAACTACTCCTCGCTGCGATACGCCAGGGGCTACCTTCTCAACCTTTTACCGAACATGTGCTCACCGAAAAGGGGCGACTGTCTGACCCTCTTCATTATTACGGGGTCCTAAACTTGAAGGCGATGGAGTTATTCGACAAGGGCGAATTTCCTAAAGTTCGCAACATGCTCGAGCGCGAATACACCAAAGCAAGAGGTAAGATATTTGTAAAGAGTGACGGCAGCCTGATAGCCAACGAAGGCGAAAGATCAACGATGCAAGGGATGGCATATTATTTGGGTATCGCGTTGTGGGGCTCTCGTAAGAGTGGCCGGATCGACAACTCCTCCTTGCAGCAGTTACTGAACGACGCCGATAGAATTCGGGCATTAGGTAATTCCAGCGCACGTTGCATTGTTACTCCAGCGATGCGGGAGGCTGCGAGGGGTTGGACGCCCGCTTTGAATCGCCTCACAGAAGTGGCTGCTCTTCCTCTCAGTGCTGATCTGAAGAGCCTAATTGAAACATCATGGGATTCTCTTCAGGGCATTTTGCCTGATGTAGAGAACTAACACCGCTCTGCTCTTCGGCCTGAGGGGTCTTGCCCCCCAGCACCGGATGGGCATTGGATAATCACGTAAAAACTTCAAGGAGTGGAATCCGCCGGCAGAGACTTACATCGGTCTAAAAAGTGGACTATGGACGGGACATTATAACTGTAGTGTCTCACTCCCTTGCCTCGAAACCGATATTTCATTGATTCCGTGGCAACTCGCGATGGATGGGATGTCACCGTAAGGTCTCATTCGTCATCGGCAGAATTGCGGGAGAGACAATGAAGTTTAAGGCCGAAAGCGATTGGATGCTTTCGGCTTTAACTTTTGTCTTGGATCAGGTTGGTGCCTGCTTTCCTTACGGGAGCGGCGAGGTGTCGTCTTCCATGTCGTAGAGGGTCTGGTCGTCTGTGGGGGCGGGAAGTTCGACGGTGATTTCTCCGGCTTCGGGGGGGGCGAGGTCGTCGCCGTCGAAGCGGGCGAGGACGACGGTGATGTTGTCTTCGCCGCCGCGCCGGTTGGCTTCTTTGACGAGGGCATCGCAGGCCGCCGCGAGAACGCCGTCGGTGGCCGCCACAATGTCGCGCATCTCTTCGCCGCGCAGCTTGCCGGATAAGCCGTCGCTACAGAGCAGGACGAGGTCGCCGCGCTGCAATCGGACGCGCGAAAGCACCGGCGTGAGGTCGCTCTGCGCGCCGAGGGCTTGCAGGATGACGTTGCGAAACATGTGCGTTTCGGCGTCGGCTTCGGTGATCTGGCCGACATCGACGAGTTGCTGGACGAGCGATTGATCTTTGGTGGCGAGTTTGATTTCGTCGCCGCGAATGAGGTAGGCGCGGCTGTCGCCGACCTGCACGAATTCTATCGCGTCGCCCGCGACGGCGGCGGCGGTGAGAGTCGCGCCCATCCCGCTGCAACGCGGGTCTTCGAGGCTCTTGCGATGGATGGCGTAGTTGGCGTAGCCGGTGGCATTGCGCAGACACTCGACGAGCGAGATTCTCGTGCCCTGATCGTCGGTCTTGTGCTTGTCGTCTTCGGTGAGCATTTCGCGCACGCTCTCGACGGTCATGCGGCTCGCCACGTCGCCCGCGAGCGCGCCGCCCATCCCGTCGGAAACGAGGAGTACGAGTCCTTCGCGCGGCAGTTCAAAGCGGCGTAGGTTCTCCGGCGGGTCTTTCGTTAAGTCCGAACCGCTCCAATTCTCCGCCGAGGCGAGATGAAGGACGAGGAAATTATCCTCGTTGCCCTGCCGGATGCGGCCAATATCGGTTTGTGCGTGTAGCTCGACGAACATAAGCAGGTGACAGGTGACAGGTGACAGGTCAGGCAGGAGTTTATCCTGTCACCTGTCACTATATTTTACTCAAGGCTTGATCAAGGTCGGCGATGATGTCGTCCACATCTTCGAGGCCGACAGAGATGCGCACGAGGCCGTCGGTGATGCCGAGGCGGACGCGCGTTTCGGGCAGCACGGAGGCGTGCGTCATCGTGGCCGGGTGCGAGATGAGCGTTTCCACCGCGCCGAGACTTTCGGCCAGCGTGCAGAGGCTGACGCCTTCGAGCACCGTGCGCGCATGTTCCAGCGAGCCGACATCGAAAGAGACCATGCCGCCGAAACCGCGTTGCTGTCGCATCGCCAGATCATGCTGGCGATGCGAGAGCGAACCGGGGTAATAAATCTTCTGCACCTTCGGATGCTCTTCGAGAAAGGCGGCGACGGTGCGCCCGTTTTTATCGTGTTGCTCCATGCGCAGGGCGAGCGTCTTCGTCCCGCGCATGATGAGCCACGAATCGAACGGCGAGAGAATCGCGCCCACGCTGTTTTGAATGAACTTGATCCACTCGGCATCCCCCTCGTCGTTCAAGACGACCACGCCGCCGATGCTGTCAGAATGGCCGTTCAAATACTTCGTCGTCGAATGCAGGACGATGTCCACGCCGAATTCCAGCGGGCGTTGCAGATATGGCGAGAGGAAAGTGTTGTCGCAGACGACGCGTGCGCCGCGCGCATGCGCGAGGTCGGAGACGGCCTGCAAATCCGTCACGGACATCACCGGATTGGTCGGCGTCTCGACATAAAGCATGCGCGTGTTGTCGCGCAGCGCGGCTTCCACGTTCGCGGCGTCAGACGTATCGACGTAGGTGAACTCGACGCCGTAGTTTTCCAGCACGCGCGAGAAGAGCCGGTACGTGCCGCCGTAAGTATTGTCGGAGACGATGACGTGCTCGCCCGCTTTGACGAGGCGTAGCGTCGTGTCGATGGCGGCCATGCCGGAGGCGAAAGCGTAGCCGTAACGCGCGCCTTCGAGGGCGGCGATGTTGCGTTCGAGGGCGAGGCGGGTCGGGTTCTGCGTGCGCGCGTACTCGAAACCCTTGTGCTTGCCGAGTCCTTCCTGCGCGTAAGTTGACGTTTGATAGATCGGCACGGAGACCGCGCCCGTCGCCGCGTCCGGTTCCTGCCCCGCATGAATGGCTGTTGTTTGAAATCCCATGTTTTAGTGAATGCGAATGATAAATGGTGAATCGTCACAGACAGAAGAACTTAACAGAAAGTTCATCCGGCCACCACTTTTCACCGCAAAATCTCAGTTGAAAAACTTTGCGCATCGTAGCCCGCCCAAAGTGCAGTGTCAAATTGCTCAAAGGAAGAAGAAAAAGGGTGAAGGGTAAAGAGGAAGGGGAAAGGAGAAATGTGAGAGGCAGAAAAACTGACTTCTACATTTTCCCTTTCCCCTTCGTTGATCAGGAAGATGATACTTTGCGATGAACCTCTCCGGCGGCTTTATCCGGCGGCGGAACTCTCGCGGCGCGATGCATCAGCGAAGCGTTTGAGCAGTTGCCGCATCTCGCCCGGCCCTGAGAGACAATATTTCGCGCGCGTGCGACGGTCGCCGACATGAATCGTCCAGGCGTCTTCGGGCAGGCGCGCGAAGAGGTCTTCGTCGGTGCGGTCGTCGCCCGCCGCGAGACAAAATTCGGCCTCCGGGGCTGATTCGGTGAGCCGCGCGAGCACTTCGCCTTTGTTCGCCCAGCCCGGTTTCACCTCGACGGATTTTTGCCCGCGATAGGCGCGCTGTTCCGTCTCGGCGAGCATCTGTTCGAGGTTGGCGACCAACTCGTTGGCGAGCCATTCGCCGAACTCCGGGTCGGACATGCGGTAGTGCCAGACTAAGGAAAACTCTTTCTCTTCGATGAAGCTGCCGGGCGTGCGATCAACGAAGTGTTCGAGGACGGGCAAGACTTGTTCCTTCCATTCGCTCGTGTAGGCGTGACGGTAAAGTTCCCAGCGCATCGTCTCCGGCGAGCGCATGACCGCGCCGTGCTCCGCCGCGAGCCACATGCCCGGTATTTCGCCGAACCAGTTTTCCAGATCATGACGCGAGCGGCCTGAGATGACGGCAAGCGCGGTCGAACTGTCCGCCGCGAGTCTGCCGAGCAAGGTGAGCAACTCGCGGGGCGGCACGGCGTCCTGCGGGCGGTTGGCATAGGGGACGAGCGTCCCGTCATAATCGAGCAGCAAACGCCTTTGAGGGGCTTGTTGAAAGGCCGCGACCGCGTCCTCGACGGGAAGGCTCTGCGGCTTCTCCGTGTCTCGCTCCGTGCGTGTACTCGCGGCCTCACGCAAGCCGGCGATGAAGCGGTTGCCCCACGCGAAGACGTTGTTGCGCACGACGCGTTTGTGGAGCGCACGCATGCGTTCGCGCCGCGCGTCTTCCGGCAGCGCGAGGGCGCGTTCGATGGTCTCTGCCGTGCGTTCCTCATCGTATGGGTTGACGAGGAATGCCTCGCCCATCTCCGAGGCCGCGCCCGCGAACTCGCTCAGGACGAGGACGCCCGCGCCGTCCTGCTGGCAGGCGACGTATTCTTTAGCCACAAGGTTCAACCCGTCGCGCAGGGGCGTGACCCACGCGAGGTCGGCGAGAGCGTAGAGCGCGACGAGTTCGGAGCGTGGGATGCCGCGCCGGATGTAAGTGATCGGCGTCCAGTCGGGCGTCGAGAACTCGCCGTTGATCTGGCCCACCAGTTCGTCCACCTCCTGCCTCAGTTCCTTGTACATCGGGATCACTTCGCGCGAAGGAACGGCCACCTGAATGAGGACGATTTGCCCGCGCAGCTCCGGCGTGCCCTTGAGCAGGCGGCGAAAAGTGCGCAGGCGTTCGGGGATGCCTTTCGTGTAGTCGAGCCGATCCACGCCGATCATCACGCGGCGTCCCGCGAAACCTGCGCGCAATTCGGCGAGACGTTTGACGGTCTCCTCGTCGTTCGTCAGCAACTCGGTGAACTCGCGCGGGGCGATGCCGATGGGCAACGCTTCGAGCCGCACGGTGCGACCGCCCACCTCCAGTGCGTCCATGCGGCTGTCGATGCCGAGGATGCGCAAAGCGGAGTTGCGGAAGTGTTGCAGGTAGCTGTGCGTGTGGAAGGCCAGATAGTCTGCGCCGAGCAGTCCTTGCAGAAGTTCCTCGCGGCGCGGGAGCAGGCGGAAGATGGCCGAAGAAGGGAAGGGGATGTGGAGGAAGAAACCGATGCGCGCCGCAGGCACGGCCTCGCGCAGCATTTCCGGCAGGAGCATCAACTGGTAATCGTGTACCCAGACGAGATCATCGGGTTGCAGGTGTTCGAGCACCACGTCGCGGAAGCGGCGGTTGGCTTCGACGTAAGCCTGCCAGTGTTTCGGCTCGAAGTGGAGCAGCGAGGGGAACTGGTGAAAGAGCGGCCAGAGCGTCTGGTTCGAGTAGCCTTCATAAAAGCCTTCGGCGATCTCTTCGGGGATGTCCACGGCGAAATAACGTTCGCGCTCGGCCCAGCGCCTGAGCGTCTTCTGCCGCCGCTCATCGCCGGGGTCGGAGGAATCGCCCGACCACCCGATCCAGACGCCTTCGGTGCGCTCAATGATCGGCCCCATCGCCGTCGCCAGTCCGCCGGTGCTTTTGTCCGTGCGCCAAGCGTCGCCCGTGCGCTTGAGCGTGAACGGCAGGCGGTTGGAGACGACGACGAGACGACCGTTGCTGTTTTCATTTGATGACATAGCTACCTATAGTTCTGTGATTGCGTTGATGAAGTTCCCGCTGGGATAAAGAATTCTCTCATCCCCTGCCGGGACTGTTTGAGTGAAATCACCCTATGCAATCTTGCTTGAATCCTCTTCGAGCAAGAACCAATAAAACCCGAACGGGGAGAGCGAGAGTTGATATGGCCGCTCCGTAATATGCGGGAACGGCGTTTCGCCGAGCATCTCCACGGGCGTCCGACCGGCGTAAGCGCCGAGATCGAGTTCGACGGGTTGGGCCACAGGCGAGAGGTTGAAGACGCAGAGCGCCGTCTCGTCTTCGTGGTGGCGCGTGAAGGAGAAAATTTTCCGGTTCTCCGGCTTGACGAATTCCAACGACCCGCGCCCGAAGACGTGGTGCCGTTTGCGCAGGTGGATCATCTGTCGCATCCAGTTTAGCAGCGAGGAATCGTAACGCTGCTGCGCTTCGACGTTGACTGACTGGTAGCCGTAGACCGGATTGCTGATCACAGGGAAGTAGAGCCGCTCGAAGTCCGCTTTGGAAAATCCGGCGTTGCGATCCGCCGACCACTGCATCGGCGTGCGCACGCCGTCGCGGTCGCCGAGGTAGATGTTGTCGCCCATGCCGATCTCGTCGCCGTAATAAAGAAACGGCGAGCCGGGGAGACTGAGCAACAAGCCGTGCAGCAACTCGATCCGGCGTCGCCCGTTGTCCATGAGCGGCGCGAGGCGGCGGCGGATGCCGACGTTCAAGCGCATCCGCCGGTCCTTCGCGTACTCGTTGTAG
>JBPCIP010000154.1:0-60213 GCA_051006195.1 Pyrinomonadaceae bacterium | reverse complement strand
CCGTCAACAAGATGTTGGCGTTGCGTGTCATCAGAGCTAATGGTTGGTGGAAAGAGTTTTGGCAACAACGTCAGTTAAAGTTTCTTGCTGCTTGAAACATTTACCGACTGTTTCCGGTTACACCCGGTCGGCCTTCGCATGTTGACAGCCGCGCGCTGACCGCTATAATTGCTCCTTTTGCGTGCGCCGGATATTTGCGGCGGGAGTCATCTATCGGGGACGAGTCATGCGGATCGAGGTGGATCAACTCAAAGAAACGGGCGTACCGTTCGCTAATTCTTATGCGCCCGCCGATTTGCAACTTGGAGACGAGTTGACGTGTCTCGTCGCCGAGACGAACGTCGCGGGACGTGCCGGTAAAAAGCGCGAGCAAGTTCGTTTACAGGGGACGATCACAACAGCAGTCGAGGTTTGCTGCGACCGTTGCGCCGCCCCGGTCGTCGTTCGAGTCAACACCGATTTTGATGTCACCTATATTCCGGCGGAACTGGAAGCCGCCCCAGAGGAGGCGACGGAACTTCAGGCAGATGACCTGAGTTTCGCCGTCTACGAAGGCGACGGTCTTGATCTTGATGAACTGGTGCGCGAGCAAGTGCTCCTGGCTTTGCCCACGCGCCAATTGTGCCGCGAAGATTGCCGGGGCTTATGCCTGACCTGTAGCGCGGACTTGAACACGCAAATATGTCGTTGCGAGCAGCCGGGCGGAGACCCGCGTTGGGCTGTCCTCGCAGCTTTACAAAAGAGCGACAAGTGACGAGCGACAAGTTAAAATGCTTGTTCTATCTCGTTACTCGTCACTTAATAAGGAATAATTATGCCTAATCCCAAACGACGACATTCTAAGGCGCGGACCGGAAAACGCCGGGCGCATGACGCATTGCGTGCGCCCCAAACCCAGACCTGCCCGAATTGTCAGGAGCCGCGTATCCCTCATCGCGTGTGCCCGAAGTGCGGTCACTACAAAGGCCGCGAAGTAATTCGGATCAACACGGAAGTTTAAGCGGTTTACAGCGTTGGATGCGCGCACTTCCAGCGTGCGCCTCAGGATGAATCACGGACGCCAATTGACGGGCAAAGTGGTGGTGGATGCGATGGGCAGCGACCGCGCCCCGCATCCCGAAATTGACGGCGCGCTGGCGGCGGCGCGCGACTTTAATCTCGGCATCATTCTCGTCGGCCAACTCGAACGGGTTGAGCCGGAGTTGCGGCGTTGCGGTTGGCGCAAGCAGGGCGATCAGGGCATCGAACTCGTCGAAGCGGCGGAAGTGATCGGCATGGATGAACCGGTCGCCACCGCCGTCCGGCGCAAAAAGAAAAGTTCGCTACGGATCGGCGCGCGGCTCGTGGCCGACGGGCTGGCCGACGGTTTCATCTCAGCGGGCAACACGGGCGCGGCGATGGCGACGGCCAAAATGGTCATCGGGATGCTGCCGGGAGTAGATCGTCCCGCGCTCGCAGCATTGATTCCGACGAAGGCGGGCAAGCCCGTGCTCCTGCTCGATGTGGGTGCGAACTCGGACTGCAAGCCGCATCAGATGGCGCAATTTGCGATCATGGGCGATGCGTATTCGCGCTCCGTGTTGGGGACGACCAGACCCTGCGTCGGCTTGATGAGCATCGGCGAAGAAGAGGCGAAAGGCAACGAGTTGACGAAGGAAGCGTTTCCGTTGCTCCGCGAATTGAGCAGTTTGAACTTCGTCGGGAACGTCGAAGGGCGCGACGTGTTCACGGGCGCAGTCGATGTCATCGTGACGGATGGTTTCACCGGCAATGTGATGCTCAAACTCTCTGAAGGATTGCAGGACACCGTCATTTCTTTGATCAAGCGCGAGCTGAGTGCGTCGGCCATCACGAAGGCCGGGGCGATGCTGGCGCGCCCCGCGTTTCAACGCTTGAAGAAGAAACTCGACTACTCTGAGTACGGCGGCGCGCCCCTGCTCGGCGTGCAGAGACTGGTCGTGATCGGCCACGGCAGTTCAAATGCGCGAGCAATTCGCAACGCCGTGCGCATCGTCAAAGAGTTTTCCGAACACGGCGCGGGCGACCGCATTGAGGAAGGAATCGCGCAGACGCACGCACGCGAACTACAGTTGCTGGAGGCCAGAGAGCAAAGATTAGAGGCTTCCGGTTAAGGTCAAGCCGTCAACTCTAACCGCTAAGACTTCAACGGTCGGGCTAAAAAGGTAGGCGGAGACGGATAACAACGACA
The DNA here is from genome assembly GCA_051006195.1 of Pyrinomonadaceae bacterium. GTDB lineage: Bacteria > Acidobacteriota > Blastocatellia > Pyrinomonadales > Pyrinomonadaceae > JAIVJZ01. The sequence goes on along the minus strand of JBPCIP010000154.1, from coordinate 58,004 downwards.
AGTTACGTGATCGGGTCGCTAACTTCCCTGAATGTCTTGAATAATGTTGCGATGCTTGCTGTCGTTTTTCTGGTCGGGCTAAGATTTTTGAGTTTGGACTAGGACTGTGCTGCTTACGCTCATCGGAGAGACTGTCGCTCACATGGTGACGATGTTCTTATCGATCACGCGGCATTTGTTTCCTTAAGCTGCAACAGGGTCGAAAAATATCAGGTTAGAGTTGAGGGAAACGACGAAGATGGCGAATATCAACGCCCGTATTTTGAGCACGGGGCGCGCTTACCCGGAAGGCGTGTTGACGAATGCCGACCTCGAAAGGATGGTCGAAACGTCAGACGAGTGGATCACCTCGCGCACCGGCATCAAACAGCGGCACAAAGCAGCAGAAGGCGAATACACTTCAATGTTTGCCGTGCAGGCGGCGCAGAAGGCCATCGAACGCGCACGCATCGACCCCGCCGAAATCGGTCTGCTCATCTGTGCCACTGTCACGCCCGACCAAATTCTTCCCTCAACGGGTTGCCTGATTCAAACCGAACTCGGCGCGCATCATGCCGCCGCTTTCGATCTGGCCGCCGCCTGCTCCGGGTTTCTATACGGCCTGACGCTCGCCAATCAGATGATCCGTGGCGGGCAGACCCGCTACGCGCTCGTCATCGGCGCGGAAATCTTGACGCGGTATGTTGACTATACGGATCGCTCGACGTGCGTGATCTTCGGCGACGGCGCGGGCGCGGCTTTGCTTGGCCCCTCAGAAGGCGAACGCGGCATTCTCGCCTCGCGCATCCGCTCCGACGGGCGTTTCGCCGAACAACTCTACGCGCCCGGCGGCGGCACACGCATGGGGATCACCACCGATAACATCACGACCGGCCAGCACTATTACAAGATGAAAGGCAACGAATTGTTCAAGGTGGCCGTGCGTTCGATGGCCGACATTTCGCGTGATGTGCTGGAAGAGGCGGGCTATAAAACCGATGATGTGAAACTGTTCATCCCTCATCAAGCCAATCAGCGCATCACGGATGCGGTGGCGAGCAATTTGAAGGTCGATAGCGAAATCGTCTATTCCAACATCGCCATGCACGGTAATACTTCATCGGCTTCGATCCCGATTGCGCTTGACGAGTGCATCGAACAAAATCGAATCACCGAGGGCGATCTGGTGCTGATGGCTTCCTTCGGCGGCGGCGTCACATGGGGCGCAGTCGCGATGCGCTGGTGAGAGAATTTGCGATGTTAGATGTTAGATTTGCGATTTGAAAACTTTTTCATCGACATGCGGAGCCACTAAGTAAAAGCGTTGTTTTGAACCTGAGTCAAGAATCGTAAATCTAAAATTATGACGGGTGTGGCATACATTTTTCCGGGGCAAGGATCGCAGTTTGCGGGGATGGGGCGTGAACTGGCGGAGCAGTTTCCGGCGGCGCGCGAGGTGTACGCGGAGGCCGACGACGCGCTCGGATTTTCCCTCTCGCAATTGTGTTTCGAGGGACCTGCCGAGGCGTTGCAGTTGACGGAGAACACGCAGCCCGCGATTCTGGCAGTCTCCGTCGCAGCCCTGCGCGTGCTGGAGGCGGAAAATTTGCCGTCGCCCGCGTTCGTGGCCGGACATAGTCTCGGCGAATACACTGCGCTGGTCGCGGCGGGTGGGCTATCGCTCGGTGCGGCGGTGCGGACGGTGCGTGCGCGGGGGCGCTACATGCAGGAAGCCGTGCCGGTGGGCATGGGCGCGATGGCGGCGATTCTCGGCGCGGACGCGAGCGTGATTGAGGATGCTTGCCGCCAAGCCGCACAGGAAGGCGAGGTATGCAGCCCGGCGAATTTCAATTCGCCGAAGCAGACCATCATCGCGGGGAATGTGGCTGCGGTTGAGCGCGCGATGGAAATATTGAAAGGGGGCGGGGCGAAGCGCACCGTCAAATTGCCCGTCAGCGCGCCGTTTCATTGTGCCTTGATGCAACCGGCGCAGGATCGCTTGAGCGCGGATTTAGACCATATCGAATTCAAGAATTTGCGTGTACCGCTTGTGACCAACGTTGATGCCGGGGCGATTCGGAAGGGGATGGACGCGCGGGCGTCTCTCGTGAGACAGGTATCGTCGCCCGTGCGCTGGCGGGAATCGATTGAATTGCTGGCGCGCGAAGGCGTAGAGACTTTCGTAGAGGTAGGCCCCGGTAAAGTTCTTTTGGGGTTGGTGCGACAGACGTTTGCGCGCGCGCGTTGTCTGAACGTCGAAGACCCCGCGAGTCTCGCCGCCACGCGGGCGGCGTTGACGGAGACGCAGGCAGCGAGCGGTGGCAATTAAGCTGTGAGCGTGTTTTAATTTGCGCTTAACACCAAGACGAGTTTTTCTATTTTTTAATTGACCGAAGGAGCAGAACTACTATGCCCGATCAAGCAGAGATCGAGACTAAAGTGAAACAGATCATCGTTGACGAACTTGGCGCGGATGAAAACGAAGTGACGCCGAACGCGCGCTTCATTGACGATCTGGGCGCCGACTCGCTCGACACAGTCGAACTCGTCATGCGTTTTGAAGAGGAGTTCGGCATCGAAATCCCCGATGAAGACGCCGAGAAGATTCAAAGCGTGCGGGACGCTTACAATTATATCCAGCAGCACTTGAATAAAGCGTAAGGTTGCCGCGCGGCGAGTTGCCACACTCGTGTGTGATAACTCGCTTGTCGCTGCGCTGGTTGCTGTCGTTTTTGTTGTTGTGAGAGCCATGCCGGCCTGTCGCCAGGTGCGACCGTGAGGCAACACGGCGAGCAATTGCTTGAGGGAGGAGCAGGAATTTTGAAACGTCGCGTCGTAGTTACGGGACTCGGCCTCGTCACTCCAATCGGTTTGACGGTTGAATCCACGTGGGCTGCCTTACTCGCAGGTCAGAGCGGCGTGGGTTATATCGAGAAATTCAACACGGATAAGTTCTCGGTCAAGATCGCCGCCGAGATCAAGGAGTTCGACCCGCTCAAATATGTGGAGAAAAAAGAAGCGCGCAAGATGGGCGCTTTTATTCACTACGCTATCGCCGCTTCGGATGAGGCGATTTACGATAGTGGCCTCATTGAGCGGGGGCAGAAACTGAGCGGCGATTTGGCCGAGCGCGTCGGCACTTACATCAGCAGCGGCATCGGCGACTTCTGGGCTATCGAACGCGAACACTCGAAACTGCTTGAAGAAGGCCCGCACCGCGTCTCCCCATTCTTCATTCCTTCGGCCATCGTCCATCTGGCCGCCGGCCAGGTTTCGATCCGCTTCGGCGCAACCGGATATATCTCGGCGACGGCGACAGCGTGTTCGGCGGGCGGTCATGCTATCGGCGACAGTCTCAAGATCATCCAGCGCGGCGACGCCGACGTGATGATCTGTGGCGGCGCGGAATCGGCCATCACGCCGATGAGCGTCGCCGGTTTCGCGGCGATGCGCGCGATGTCCACGCGCAACGATGACCCGGCCCATGCGTCGCGCCCGTTCGAGCGCGACCGCGATGGGTTCGTCATCGGCGAAGGCGCGGGGATCATGATCTTGGAGGAGTTGGAGTTTGCCCTCAAGCGCGGCGCGAAAATTTACGCCGAACTGGTCGGCTACGGAAACACGGCGGACGCTTTTCATATCACGATGCCGGACGAGACCGCTTCCGGCCCGGCGCGCGTGATGCAGATGGCTTTGCGCGATGCCGGGGTCCAACCGCACGAGGTCGGCTACATCAATACGCACGGCACTTCTACACCCTACAACGACAAATTCGAAACGCTGGCGATCAAAAAAACTTTCGGCGACCACGCCTACAAGTTGGCGGCCAGTTCGACCAAGTCGATGACTGGACATCTGCTCGGCGCAGCGGGCGGCATCGAAGCGGTCTTCTCCGTGCTGGCGATAGCGCGCAATACGCTGCCGCCGACGATCAATTACGTCAATCCCGACCCTGACTGCGATCTTGATTACATCCCGAACGAGCCGCGCGAGGCGCGCGTTCAGTACGCGCTCTCGAACAGTTTCGGTTTTGGCGGCACGAACGCGGCATTACTCTTTAAACGTTTTGAGGAATAGATGAAGATAATTGTGCTCATGAAGCAGGTCGCCAACAAGGACGCGATTCTGCGCATCAACAAAAGCGAGACCTGGATCGAGGAAGGCGACATCTCCTATGAAGTCAACGAGTCGGACGGCTACGCGCTCGAAGAGGCACTGCGTCTGAAAGAGAAACACGGCGGCGAGGTGATCGTCTGTTCGATGGGGCCGCAACGTGTTAAGAGCGTCATCAAGGACGCATTGGCGCGCGGGGCCGACCGCGCCATCCATATCATCGGCGATGATACATCTAATTACGGGCCGTATGTGGCGGCTCAGATTCTGTCCGCAGCCGTCAAAGACGAGCAGGCCGATCTCATCCTGACCGGACTGCAATCCGACGACAACGGTTACGCACAGACGGGCGTGATCCTCGCTGAATTGTTGGGTCTCCCGCACGCGACCATCGTGATCGAAGTTGATGCTTCGGGCGAGCGGTTGCGGGTCAAACGAGAGTTGGAGAGCGGCTGGTATCAGTGGTACGCGATGTCGCGTCCCGCTCTGCTCACGATTCAGTCGGGCATCAGCCAGATTCGCTACGCCACTTTGAAGGGCATCATGGCGGCGAAGAAGAAAGAGATCAAAGAAATCGCGCCTGCCGCTGAGTCCGCCGGAGCGGAAGCGCACCAGCGCATCACGAAAATTTACTTCCCGCAAAAGACCAAACAGACGCAGTTTCTCGGCAACGGCGACGCCAAGGCCGGAGCCGTGCAACTCGCGGAAAAGTTAAGAACCGAAGCCAGGATTTTTTGACTGTTGGCAGTTTTCGGTTAGGAGTTTTCAGTTGAACAAAAACTGAAAAGACGCCTGCTGAAGACTGAAAACCCGTAATTGAAAACTTTTATATGCCAAATGGAATTTTAGTCTTCGCCGAACACCGGGGTGGCGCTTTCAACAAAACTTCTTTTGAGGCAATCGCCGCCGCACAGCAAATCGGCGCGTCGCTTGGTCAAACTGTAACTGCGGTCGTGCTTGGCACGGATGCAACCTTTGCGAAAGAGATTGCGGTTTACAAGCTGGATAAAATTGTTTCCGTCGAGAACCCGAAGCTTGCCGACTACACGCCGGACGGCTATGCCGACGCGATGGAGAATGCGGTGCGCGCCCTCGACCCGCAATACGTGTTCATGCCGCACACCTATCTGGTGCGCGACTATGCGCCGAAATTGGCGGCGCGCTTCGGGAAGGATTTAATCAGTGATTGCGTGCGCGCGGCGGCGAATGACGGCGCGGTGGTTTTCTCCCGCCGCATCTTTCAGGGGAAAATCGACGCCGATGTGGTCGCCAATGATGAGTCTCCCGTGTTTGCGACATTCCAGTCGGGAGCCTACCGGGCGGATCAGGCGGAGCAGGGAGCGGGCGGGGCAACGACGGCAGTCGAGTCGATGCAAGTCGAAGTCGGCGAAGTGAGGATGCAGCCGGAAGAGCCTTTCCAGGAAGTGAAGCAAGCCGTTGACCTGACGAAAGCGCAAACCATCATCGCTATCGGGCGCGGCATCAAGGGGCAGGAGCATATCGCGCTCGCACAGCAACTCGCTGATTTGCTCGGCGGCGAGATCGCGGCCTCGCGCCCGATCTGCGATGCCGGATGGCTGCCGATTGACCGGCAGATCGGTTCTTCGGGACAAACCGTGACGCCGAAACTTTACATCGCGCTCGGTATCTCAGGTGCGATTCAGCACCTCGTCGGCATGAAGAACGCGAGCACCATCGTCGCCGTCAATAAAGACCCGGAAGCGCCGATTTTTGATATTGCCGATTACGGCATCGTCGGCGATCTGTTTGAGGTGATCCCGGTCTTGACGGAAGAAATCAAAAAACTCAAGAACTAACTGCGTAGCAATTTATTTCCTGCAAGAGACGGCGCGTGATAATGCACGCGCCGTCTCTAATCTTTTCACGCAGTGTTTTTATCTTTCAAGATGGTTGCTTTTGAGTTTGTAATTCGCGCAAAACGGTCAAAACTTCAATCGGCTTCCACTCGTTTCCCCGATACAGTCTATGAAGTTTGCCGTCGGGCGCGATGACGGCGGTGCGCAGGGCATGGACGATCTGGTCGTTCTCTTCCTTGTAGAGTAATCCGAAAAAACCGGCCAGTTGTTTTATCTCCTGAGGCTTTCCGGTGAGAAATTCCCAAGTCTCGAAATTTTCATCCTCGTAGTTTTCGGTATGCGCTGCGCCGTAGCTGCGCAGCACCTTTGGCGTGTCGTAGGCCGGATCGAGAGTGATGCTGAGCAGATGAACCTGAGTGCGAAGGTCGGAAGATTTGTTCAACTCTCGATTGATCTCGACAAAGTTATTGCTCATTAAGGTGCAGTAGTCGGGTAACGGGCAACGGGTGTAGATGAAAGTTAAGACGAGCGTGCGCCCACGATACTGTTGCAGGGAAATTTGTTTGCCGTCCTGATTAATGAGTTCTATCTCAGGCACAGGGGTGCCAATTTCAGGCTCAGTTGGGCCTTCGGATGGGCGGGCTGCCGCCGTGCCTTCGACCGCCTGCGTGATGATCGGATTTTCCAGCCGCGTGCGTTCATCATCTACGATTAAAGTCGCCTGGATCGTGTCGCCAGCGCGCATCACGTCGAAGGCCGAGTCCTCTTTAAGCGTGAAGGGCATCGTCATCGCCTCCATCAGTCCCGGCACGGTTTCGTGCATGACAATGACCTGATGCTGTTTCTTATTGAAGGAGACAATCTTGCCCTTCAATTCATAGTGCTCTCCGCGACTCTGGTCGTGCTGCTGCGGTGGTCGCGAACAACCGCTCATAAGTGTTCCCACAAGTGAAGTGAGAACGAGCAAAAAAGTATAACTGCGCCTGTTAATTATCTTCATTAGTACACGCTATCATCTAATACCGGCGAACCGAAATTCCTCTCGCAAGCCTCAATCTTGCACATTACTTTTGCATACTACTTTTCAGAAAGTAGCTTCCATTGGCAGGAAGGAAAATCTTACTTAAGCGACGAATTTTTAACTTCAGCCGTTGCGGAAGACACAAGCCAAGGTTGGGGAAAGTCATTGCTATTCTCGCAAAAATGAGAGTAGGATGTCATATTAGCAGGGAATTATATCTCTCAGACAGGAGATGGGTAGGGTGGCAAACTACTGGAATTTATACAACAAGAGCAGTCTCGCCCAAAAGCGTAGGCAGAGGCAGTCTGTGAATTAAATTGTAGGGGAGTTATTTCACAGTCAATATTGAACTGCTGGCCTGTAAATCTTACAACCTTGAAGAGCAATGAAACTGCTTGAGCGTTGTTGTTGCACGCTCAGCTTAAAAACAAAACTGTCTTCAACAAAATAAGGATAGATTCGTACATTTCATCAATGTTGCCGATCTCTTTCTTTGTCTCCTCAATCGTCGGTTCTGGCCTCTGTCCTGTAGTTGAAGTGCGACCGGCAACAATCCAGCCTTCGGCCTGTGCAGAGTTGGAAAGCGTTGCTATCAACAGAGCCGTGGCGCAAATTTGTCCGAGATTTCGCATAAACGTTTCTCCTGAGGTGAATAGTGGTGCTCGCATGTAACGGCAAATGGCCGCCCTTCTATAGTCTAAGAGTCTTATCATATCACTTTTGGGAAAAAAATTCGTATTACTGCAAAAAATCTTGCTAAGGGATGTAAATTCAAGCCTCACATGACTTTAACTACTATCTTGCTCAAGCAAATTGACACGCACAATCTCAAACCGGAAGCACAAGCACTGCTGCGCTGTAAACTCGCGCGGGAATTAGAGGAATCCGGAAATTACGAAACCGCCGCAAAATCCTTGGGCGTTTTGTGGCAGGGAGTTGGTACGCGTCCGAAGATCGAAGAATTTAGCCTACGCACACAAGCCGAAATTTTACTTCGAGTGGGTACCGTGAGCGGGTGGTTGGGCAGCATGCGGCAAGTCTCTGGCTCGCAAGATTCGGCGAAAGATTTAATCAGCGAAAGTCTGACGCTTTTCGCTTCGCTCGGTGAGACGATCAGGACAGCAGAAGCTGAGATCGAATTAGCATGGTGTTACCTGCGGGAAGGTTCTTTCGACGAAGCGCGCGTCACGCTCCAACTTGCAGTGGAAAATCTGCCTGATTCTGAGAGCGAATTAAAGGGCTTGGCGCTGGTTAGAAGCGCCAGCGTCGAGCGGTCTGCTGAGCGTTATAGGGATGAACTACCCTATTTGCTTAAAGCCGCACCCCTCATTGAAGCCTGCGAGAGCCATGCCTTGAAAGGTAAATACCACCTTGCCCTCGCGGGAACATGGGAATCTCTCGGGGTTATAGAAAACCGTACTGATTACATTGATCGCGCCCTGATCGAACTCGCCGCCGCGAGTTTCCATTTTGAACAGGCGGGCCATATCCATCATCGTGCTCGCGTCGAGAATAATTTGGGTTTCTCCTTATTCAGGGCAGGTCGTTTCAGCGAAGCGTATGAGCATCTGGCACGGGCGCGCCAACTCTTCGTCAGTTTAAAGGATGGTGTGCGCGCCGCTCAAGTCGATGAAACGCGCTCTCGTGCGTTGCTGGCGGAAGGGCGTCATGCGGAGGCTGAGAGAATCGCCCGCGCTGCCGTGCGCGCTTTGGAGCGAGGGGATGAGCAGTCCTTATTGGCCGAGACGCTGATCACGTACGGCATCGCGTTGGCGCGGCTCAAACGTCAAGCGCAGGCGCGCGACGCGCTCCAACGCGCCGTGGTCATCAATGAACAACTCAACAATCGAGAAGGAACAGGATGCGCCCTGCTCACCCTATTTGAAGAGTTGGCGCATGATTGCATGCCGGACGAATTACAAGCCATTTATCTGCGCGCCGACGAACTGCTCTCACAAACGCAGCAAGCAGACTTACTCTCGCGGCTGCGCGGGTGTGCCCGCCGGCTAGTCGCCGGAACTGCGATCAATAGTCAGCCGAAGACGAGTAATTTGAGGTTTGTCCACGAATCCGAAGCGACGGCGAATCTTTTGCGGGAGGCGCAGGCAATCGCGAAAGGTGAGGGAGCGGTTTTGCTCAGCGGCGAGACAGGCACCGGTAAAGAGGTGCTGGCGCGTCTGATACATGAGTGGAGCGGGCGGCGCGGGCGTTTCGTTGCCATCAATTGTGCGACCCTGTGTGATGCCCTCGTCGAGTCACAATTGTTTGGACACAAGAAAGGGAGTTTCACTGACGCTCAGGAAGATTACGCAGGTGTGGTGCGTGAAGCGGAAGCCGGGACGCTTTTTCTCGATGAGGTCGGCGAACTCAGTTTAACTCATCAGGCCAAATTGCTCCGTCTGATTGATCTCGGTGAAATGTACCCTGTTGGAAGTTCTGTGCCCGAACAAATGAACGTGCGGATCATTGCGGCTACCAATCACGATCTCGGACAAAGAGTAGGCTGCGAATTGTTTCGTCCTGACCTTTTCTACCGGCTCAATGCTTTTCATTTCAGGCTGCCGCCTCTGCGGGAGAGACCTGAAGATGTTCCCGCGCTCGCCCGTCACTTCATCGCGGAAGCGCAACGGCAGTATCGCAAGCAGATTACTTTCACCCCGGAAAGTCTGAAAGCCATGACCAGTCTGGCCCTGCGCGGAAACGCGCGTGAATTACGCACTCTGATCGAGCGAACCTATATCACCGCCCAAGAGGGCGTCGTTATTACGGCAGAAGCGGTGGAAATCATTGCTCTCAGGCAAATCCCACCGGCTAATCTCGCTGCTGTCTGGTCAGGGTGTTCACTTGAAGATGAGGTGCGTGCCTACGAACGCAACTTGATCCGGCGCGCTCTCGATAGCGCCGGAGGAAGCATCACGCGCGCCGCTCGTCTACTCAATGCTACGCATCAGGGCTTGGCTTATATCGTCAACGGACGGCACAAAGATTTACTCTCCATGCGCCGCCCAGCGCGCCGCCGCCGCGTAAGTCTCATGCGTCCCGACGACAAAGTTAAGAGATAATTTAGATAAACCGCGGCATGCAAACGCGATCAGTACACACCGCAAAAAGCCTTTCAACTAAAGTTAACTTCACCTGTGTCTGTTTTTTAACAGGCCAGCGCGATCTCTCAGTGTGTAAATTGTATCCACTTCGTCTTGAGACTGATTGAAGATTCAAATCCGCAGGTTGACCCGATCCCGCCAAATCTCCGGCTAAATTCCTCATTGAGCGCAGTTAACCCATCCGGCGAGTGGTTCAGACACATAACGGTTAGTGAGAAGGAACACTTATTGCCATGCGTGCAATCGAGGCAAAGTAAGTTGCTCGTGGGCTACCCTCGCCTATATCTTCTTTGCAAACCTCATAACGGGGAAGGATGGTGCGGAAACATTGCAGCCGATCAAAATCCTGTATGTCGAGGATTACGACCTCGTTCTCTTCACTGTTAAGCAATTACTGGAACTCGAAAATTGGCAAGTCGACATTTGTCGCAATGGTTGTGCGGCTTTGAAGAAGATCGAAAGCGATGAGCACTACGATTTGCTGATCCTTGATGAACAGCTACCGGGAGAGAGCGGTCTGACACTGGTGCGGCGAGTGCGCCAATTAACTCATCGTCGGCACATGCCGCTCATCATGTTTTCCGGCAGTTTGCAACACGATGATGCGATGGCCGCCGGAGTTGATGCTTTTTTGAATAAGCCGACCGGATTGAAAAATTTAGTTTTGATCTGCTATTCATTGCTCGACAGTGAAAACGTGAGAGATACCGGCGACCAGCCTAAACTTGTGTGTAATGGTCAAGGCTGAATTGGGCGAGATATGTGCTAAGCCGACCAACTTCGATCTTTAGGAAAACGATGGGATAGAAAGATTTGTACCGGTAGATTGACACTTCGATAATTTTTTCACGCTTTAAATTTAGAAGGCCGCGTTGGGCAAAAGGCTTTCTGATCATCCTCACGATCAGAAAGCCTTTTGCTTTGTCGAGCCCTCCTGAAGAGATAAAGGGCAACAGGTCCGAGAAAAATTTTAGCCGTGTGACGGCTGCGTCCCGGCCTCATCGAGAGTTGCTGAAATATGGTAGGATGCCTGAGACTCACTCATTGCTTATGTTGATTGTGAATGAAGAGAAACGGAGTGCGACGGTTCTGGACGGAGCACATGTGGCCGCTGAAATCAAACGCGAGGTGGCTGACGAAGCAGCGCGTTTGAAAGCCGAGCACAATTGCGTGCCGGGCTTGGCGGCGGTGCGCGTCGGGAATGACCCGGCGTCGGCAGTGTACGTGCGCAATAAGGTTAGCACGTCCGCCGTGTTGGGGCTGCGCTCCGAGCAGCATGAACTGCCGGAGGAGACGACGACCGAAGATTTGCTGGCAATAGTCAAAACTCTCAACGCGCGGGATGATGTCGATGGCATCCTCGTGCAATTGCCTTTGCCGCGCGCCGTGGAAGAGGCGCGCGTGCTTGAAGCGATTGACCCCGCGAAGGACGTGGACGGCTTTCATCCGATTAACGTCGGGCGGCTGACGTTGGAACGTCCCGGTTTCGCGCCCTGCACCCCAGCCGGAATCATCGAATTACTTTTACGCGAAGGCATTCAAATCAGCGGCCAACATGCCTGCATCGTCGGACGCAGCCACATCGTCGGACGCCCGCTCGCACAACTCCTGTTGCAACACGATGCCACCATCACCGTCTGTCATTCGCGGACACGCGATCTGGCTTTGTTGACGTGTCAGGCCGATATTCTCATCGCGGCGGTGGGGCGAGCCGGGTTGATTCGCGCCCCGCATGTAAAACCGGGCGCGACGGTCATCGATGTGGGCATGAACCGGCTCACCGACGAGGAGACGGCGCGAGATTTTTTCGGCGAACAGTCAGACAAACGCATCGAAGCGATCCGGCAACGCGGTTACACACTGGCGGGCGACGTGCATTTTTCGGAAGTGGAAAAGGTCGCGGGATGTCTGACGCCCGTGCCGGGCGGCGTCGGCCCGCTGACGGTGGCAATGCTGATGCGAAACACTTTGACGGCGGCGCGTCGTCGTCGCGGCCTCTCTGAAATCTAGTGATGTTGCGTGCCGGACTCACAGGCTCGATTGCGGTCGGTAAATCTTTCGTGTCCTCCGTGTTCGCGGAATTGGGTTGTCACGTACTGGATGCGGACCAGACCGCGCGTGAAGTAGTGGCGCCGGAGACGCCGGGACTACGCGCCATCGTCGAAACATTTGGCCGGGAAGTGCTTCAGGCAGACGGGCTGCTTGATCGGGCGAAGCTCGGCGCGATAGTTTTTCGGGACGAAGCGAAGCGGGAGCAGTTAAATGCCATCCTGCACCCGTTGATTATCAGCACACAGGATAATTGGTTGCGGCGACGGGAGGCAAAAGAGCCGCGCGGCATCGGTCTCGTGGATGCCGCCCTGATGATCGAGACGGGCAGTTACCGGCGGTTCGACAAATTGATCGTGGTACATTGCCGCGCAGAGTTGCAACTCGAACGTCTGGTCAAACGTGACAAACTCACTGTGGCCGAAGCGCAGCGGCGGATCGCGGCGCAGATGCCCCAAGCGGAGAAGAAAAAGTTCGCGGATTACCTGATTGACACTTCCAACAGTTTTGCTGAGATACGAGAGCAAACGCAGTCGGTCTATGAACATCTGAGGGAGTTGGCAATTCAGAGTTAATATCAGCAAGCATTAATGAAGCGAAGCGGAGAGAGCAGAGCATCGTCGTTTTTCAATCTGGCGCGTTGGCGACCGGGGCTCGCCGTGTGCCTTGCGCTCGGTCTGGTGATTGCGAGCGGCGGATGTTTCTCAAGTGAGGAAGGCGAGCCATATTACGGGCGCGTCAGCGTGCCTCCCCGGCAGGAGTTTCGCTGGAGCAATGGCGGGCTGCCGCAAATTTTCGACCCCGCGCTCGCCGCAGCGCCGCCTGATACGGACGTGGTGCGAGCCATGTTTGAGGGATTGACGGAATATGATCCTCACACCTTAGCGCCCGTCTCCGGCGTGGCTATTAGATGGGAGTCTGCCAGAGAAGACCGGGAGTGGGTTTTTCATCTGCGCCGCAACGCGCTTTGGTCGAACGGCGAGACGGTGACGGCGCGCGACTTTGTGCGCTCGTGGCGACGCACGCTGCAACTCGGCGAACGCGCCCCGCATGCGAAACTTTTAGCGAACCTCGAAGGCGCGCCAAGCTTGGCCGCAACTCAATCGGTTCCGAAGCCTCCCGCGCCGCCGACAAAAGATGAAAATAATTCTCGCGCCGCATCCCCGCAGGCCGAGTCTGCCGTTCGTGAGACGCCGCCAAAAATCGATCTCGGCGTCACAGCGCTCGACGACTACACGTTGAAAGTGAGTCTGCGACGGCCCGATAAAAATTTCCCCACGCTCGTTGCGCATCCTGTGTTTCGCCCCGTGCATACATCTAAGGTCGAGGAAATCGAAGCACGGGCGGAGACTTCCGTGCAGAGCAGCGCCGAGAGCGCGGGCGACGCAGCGCGGCACGTTGATGAAGCCTCGATCATTTCCAACGGCGCGTTTCATTTGAGCGAGAAGGCGCCGGACAGCGTGGTGCTGGAACGCGCGCATAATTATTGGAACGCGCGGCTCGTCGGACTCGAACGCATTCGCTTCGTGGCCGCGCGTGATGCGGAAACCGCGCTCTCGGCATACCAGGCGGGCGAAGTTGACGCCGTGACCAACGCGAACATCGAGCCGCTCGCGATGAAACTGCTCACGCCTTATCAGGATTTTCGCCGCGCCACGTTCGGCGCATTGACTTTCTACGATTTCAACACGACTCGCCCGCCCTTTGACGACTTGCGCGTGCGTCAGGCTCTTTCGCTCGCCATCGACCGCGAACGACTCAGCGCGGATACTCTGGGCGGCGCAACCGAGGTGGCAGATAAGTTTTTGCCCGCCGCCGCAGAAGCAAAGCGCGAAAGCGCGAAAGCGGGAGAGTTCACCATGACGTTTGACGCCGCGCGAGCGCGCCGCTTGTTGGCGGAGGCAGGATTTGCGGACGGAACAAATTTCCCGCGCATTCGTCTGCTGGTGAATCGCAACGAGCAGCATCGCACGGTGGCCTCGGCTATCGCCCGGATGTGGCTGAGCGTGCTGGGGATCGAAACGGAGATCGTGCTGCGCAACTGGGACGAGTATGAAGCGGCGTTACGCGTGGGCGAATACGACGTAGCGCGCCGCAGTTTCGTGATGCAAACACACGATGAAGCGACCAACATGCTCGCCATGTTCGATCCCGAACGATTGAACTTCGCGGCGGCAACGGAGACAAACGGCAGTGAAGGCACGCAGGCGAAGCTTGATTCCCCTGCGCCGACGCAACCGCGCAACGGCGATGCCGTGTCTGCGGAGGAGCAACCGGCTGTGCCGTCCTCCGGGGTTACGCCTCCAGCGATTTTAAGCGAGCAGCAGGCGTTCGCAGAGTTGCCCGCGATCCCGATCTATTTCGCCTCTTCTTATGCGCTTATCAAGCCTTATGTCATGGGTTTCGACACTAATCTGCTCGACGCTCGCTCGCTCCAGCAGGTGCGGATCGAGACCAACTGGCAGCCGCCGCAACGAGACATCCCCATCAAGATCGTCAGTCTTCGATAAGTCGGTCGCCAAACCTCAGGTAAATTTATTCAGGGCATTCGCAGGCGGGATTATTTGATGAGCGACGCTGAACCGCTGCTATCAGTCAGAGACTTGCGCACCTATTTCAAGACCGAAGACGGAACACTCAAAGCGGTCGATGGCGTCAGTTTCGATTTACAGAAAGGCGAGACGCTGGGGATAGTCGGCGAGTCCGGTTCGGGAAAATCCGTGACGAGCCTTTCCCTCCTGCGGCTTATTCCAGAACCGCCCGGAAAGATCGTTGCGGGCGAAGTTAATTTTCAAGGGCAAAATATTCTGGCGTTGCCGCTCGAAGCAGTGCGCCGGCTTCGCGGCAAGCACATCGGTATGATCTTTCAAGACCCGATGACTTCGCTCAATCCCTTCCTGCGCATCTCCAGACAATTGACGGAGATGACCCGGCTGCATCTCAAGCAGACAAAGAAAGAGGCCGTCGCGCATGCCGTCCGCATGCTCGAAGCGGTAGGCATCCCCGACGCGCGACTGCGCGCCGAGAGCTACCCACACGAATTTTCCGGCGGCATGCGGCAGCGCGTGATGATCGCGATGGCACTCTCCTGTCAACCCGAATTGTTAATTGCGGACGAACCGACCACCGCGCTCGATGTGACCGTTCAGGCGCAAATTCTGGAATTGATTAGAAATCTGAAAGGGCAGACGCGCGCCAGCGTCATTCTCATCACACACGACCTCGGCGTCGTCGCCGGAATGACGGATCGCGTCATCGTGATGTACGCCGGGAGAATTTTCGAGCAAGCATCGACGCGCGAATTGTTCGCGCGCCCGGCCAATCCATACACGAAAGGTCTGCTGCGTTCGATGCCCGATCCCGCCTCGACGCAGGGCGCGCTTTACCAGATACCGGGTCTACCGCCCGACCTGGCACGATTGCCGCCGGGGTGCCCGTTTGCTCCGCGTTGCGCACGCGCCGAAGCAATTTGCCGCGCAGAGTTTCCGCCGTTCGTACAACTCGCGCGCGAGCATTTCTCCCTCTGCCACTTTGCCGGTGAAATTTATGAGCAGGCGGTAAAAGAAACATGATGCGCGATGATGCGTCTGGGGAAAATGTCGCCATCTTGATGCCGCTATCCGCTCCTGATGTGGTACGGCAGCCGCTCATTGCCGTGCGCGATCTCAAAGTTTATTTTGAACTGGGTGGCGGCGGCACAACGTGGGACAGATTCAGGGGCGACTCTTCTGCCGAGAGCCGGATGGTCAAGGCTGTAGACGGAGTTTCGTTTGACATCTACGAGGGCGAGACGCTGGGGCTGGTCGGCGAATCGGGATGCGGCAAATCAACGCTCGGACGCGCCTTGCTGCGGCTCGTTCCAATCGTGGGTGGGCAAGTGATTTTTCGCGAAAGCGATTTATCTAACCTGTCGCCGGATGAGTTGCGCCGGACGCGGCGGCACATGCAAATGATCTTTCAGGATTCGTATGCCTCGCTCAATCCGCGCATGACCGTGGGGCAGATCGTCTCCGAGCCGATCATCGCTTTTGGTCTGGCTGAGGGAAGCGCGCGTGCGGAGCGCGTGCGCGAGTTGTTGGAGACGGTGGGTCTCAACGCGCGTCTCGCCAAACGCTACCCGCGCGCATTTTCTGGCGGGCAACGCCAACGCATTGGCCTCGCCCGCGCCCTCGCCGCGAACCCTGAATTCATCGTTGCCGATGAGCCGATCTCCGCGCTCGACGTTTCCATCCAGGCGCAGATCATGAATTTGCTGGCGCGGCTGAGGAGCGAGCGCAATCTCACCTATCTTTTTATCTCCCACGATCTGCGCGCCATTCGCCATGTCTCCGACCGCATCGCCGTCATGTATCTGGGCAAACTCGTCGAACTCGGCGCGGCCAAAACCGTCTATGACGAGCCGCTGATGCCATATACGAAAGCCCTGATTTCGGCGGTGCCGTTGCCCAACCCCGTCACCGAGGCCACGCGGCAGCGCATCGTGCTCGTGGGCGATGTGCCATCGCCGATCAACCCGCCGCAAGGTTGTCGTTTCCACACGCGCTGTCCCTTTGCCATCAAAACGTGCGGTGAGGTCATGCCCGCGCTCGCCGAGATCAAACCCGGACACTTCGCCGCGTGCATCCGCATCAGTCCCGACCAGCCCCACATCGAACAGGTCGCCGCAGGCGACGCGCCGGGACTCAAGAATCCAAAGCAAATTGCGACGCTGTGAAACTCTCCCGCTATTAATCCTTTATCAGAAGAGTCCAAAATCAATTCTCTCGCTTTGGACGACGAATTAACAGGCCGCAGTCGAATCTTTCTTCAGGTCAACGCTTGTCTCTTTGCAATCAGGCACTTATACTGCCATACAGGATGGCTCCGTCCATCCCTCTGCCGTCCGGTTTGAATTATAGGCTATTTGATAGTCTTACAGCGGTTTGCACTTGCATTTGCCCTAAAGTGAAAGCGAAACCATGCAAACCATCAAGCAATCGGACTTGTCTTACGCTTGTTGATGCGACTTGGCAGTGCAGATGCAAGTGCAAACCGCTTTAATAGCTGCCGGGCTTCACACGCAAGACACGCCGCTCAACCACGCAACGGGAACGCCCAACGTATCAGGATTCAGCATGGAAAATACAGCCGCCTCCGAGCGTGCCAAATTCCAGAATGAAGAACTGCCAACTCTCCATGCATGGGAGAAGTTGCAGGACTCTGTCGCGGCTGAGACCGACTTGGCGGTCCTACTGGTCGAAGGCGAGCAACCGCCTCAGTTGGCCGTCTCGAACAACAATTCCATCTGCCACGCCTTTCAAAGCTCAAAGACGCACGCGCATCTGTGCGCTCCTTACTGCGGCGCGGCCTTCAAACGCGCCCACGAAGCGGGCGCAGCGACCTCTTACCGTTGTCACGCCGGGCTTCATTGCGTCACTATGCCAGTCGAGATCGATGCGTCGCGCCCGCTGGCGGTAATTGGCGGGCGGGCATTTCTCTCCAGCGCAGACTACCGGGAACTGGCCGAGCGTTTTCGTAAAGGTGATCTGCGCGATTTGCTCCCTACCGAACTCTTCCGCAATGTCATCTTCGCCTCGCGTCATGATCTGGAGGACTTGGCCGTGCGGTTGGCGGAAGCCTCCGCCACATTCAACGTGCGTCATGTGGCGAGGCAGGTTGACTTCACCAAGCGGCAGAGCGAACCGCTTAGCGATGAGGCGGAGGGAGAAAGGAAAGGCGCGAACGGCGCTTATTTCCCGCCGGAGATGAAACTTCAACAAGCCTGCCGGAGTGCCGTCGAACACTTGCGCGAACATTTCAAACTCAAGTCAATCGCCCTTTTGCTGCGCACGGAAGAGGGTTTCGCGCCTGTGTGTGCGACGGGCAGATTTAAAAACAACTCGCCGCAGTTGTCTGTGAAGGGGAAAAACGGCAAGAATTTGAAAGTGACCGAAAGCCGCCGAGCGAGCGCCGCCGGCGGGCAGTCGCTGGCATTTCAAGGAGAGGGGACGGAGGTGTTTCCGCTCGTCGTCGGCGAAGAGTTGAAGGGCGCGTTGATCGTGGGAGACGATAAACTATCTGAAGAGAAGTGGCAGGGCATAGATGAATTTTGCCGCGAGATCGCGCTGCCGCTCGAAATGCTGCGCCTGCGTGAAGAGTTGGAGCGCAATCTGCGTGCGACTCATCACCTGCAAGCTTTCACGCAGCAGATCAACGAAGTCGAGCCTGCCGAGGCCTACGCAGCCATTCTGCGTCATTCGACCGAGTTGCTTCACTCCGAACGCGGCTCGCTGTTGTTGTTTGACGAATCGGCAAACGAACTCGAAGTGAAAGCGGCGGTCGGACCGCGCGCCGAGGTAACGCAGGAACAGCGCGTGCGCCTGAGCGGCAGCGTCTCCGGCGAGGTGCTCCTCGATGGTCGCCCGCGCATGGTGCGCGATTTCTCGATGACCGAACTGCATCGCGCTCCGGCGGAACGAAAATATAAGACCGATTCCTTTATCAGTTACCCGATCATCATCGGCGGGCGCAAGGTCGGCGTCATCAATATGACGGACAAGACGGGCGGCGAACCATACAACGACCTCGACCTGCATCTGCTTGAATCAATGGTTCCGCAGATGGCGCTCGCGCTCGACCGTGCCGAGTGGCATCAGAAGGCGACGCAGTTTCAATTGCTTTCCATCACCGATCCGTTGACGGGTTTGCTCAACCGCCGTTATCTCGAAGAGCGCCTCGCCGAAGAATTCGAGCGCTCTAAACGGCATCGTTTTCCGATGAGCTTCCTCATGATCGATATTGATAATTTCAAAGAGTATAACGACCGCAACGGCCACCAGGCGGGCGATCTCGCTTTGGAGATGACGGCGCAATGTTTGAAATCGGCCCTGCGCACGGCTGACGTGGCGTCGCGTTACGGCGGCGAAGAATTCAGCATTCTGCTGCCGCAAACGAGCAACACGGAAGCGGTCGTGATCGCCGAACGCATCCGCAACCGCGTGGAGAAATCCTCTTTCCCACACGGCCAGAGCCAACCGCACGGGGCAGTCACCGTCAGTATCGGCATCTCCGCTTTTGGCCCCAAGCTCGACACCCCGGCGAGTATCATTGGCGCAGCCGACCACGCGCTTTACGTGGCTAAGAGTCGCGGCAAGAATTGCGTCGTCTCCTACGTGCTCCCGCTCAAAACAACCCCCTCGCGCGATGTCAACTGAAAATCTTTTCCAGGTCTCGCCCGCCGGACGCCTCTTGGGTCGAATCGCCCCGGAAAACTTTACCGGACGAAGCGATGCCCTGCGCGAGATCGCCGCGCTCGCCCCGCCCACGTCGCAGCGGCGCGGCCTGCTCATGTATGCCGCTCCCGCTTCCGGGGCGTCAGAGCTGTTGCGGCAGGCTTACGATAAACTTTTCCGTCAGCGCGGCGCGTCTCCGATCTATTTCGCCTTCACGCACCGGGATCAGACCGTCACGGCTGCGGCGCGCCGTTTCCTCCACACCTTTCTCTCGCAACTCATCGCGCATCGCCGCGCCGATGCCTCTTACGTCAACGCGCCGCCTGCCCTGCGCGATCTCATTGATCTCGCCGACCCGTCGGACTACGAATGGGTTGAGCGTTTGGTGATGACTTTCGAGCGGGCGCGGGAAGGAAGCGACGAACTCGCGCTGGTGCGTCTGTGCCTGAGCGTGCCCACCCTGGCCGCCTCGCGCGGCGCGCGTTGCGTGGTACTGCTCGATGAGGTGCAAAACGTTGAGAAGTTGCAGCAGGGCGAAGTCGAACTCGGCAACGAGATCGCGCAGATAGCGATGCATGGTGAGACGCCGTTTGTCCTGTGCGGATTGCGGCGCGGCTTGCTCGACGAGTTATGTGGAAGCAGTTCGCCGCACCGTTTCGACAATTTCGGCACGCTCCATCTCGAAGGATTGAAGGAGGCGGACGCGCGCACGCTCGTCGAGCGACTGGCCTATACGGAAGGAGTCGGGCTGAACGACGAGACGCGCGATCTGATCATACATCTCTTCAGCGGCAGCCCTTTTTATATCGCCTCTTTCATATACGCGGCGCATCGCGAGGGCATCGCACTGACAAGTTTTCTGGCTTGCCAACAACTTTACGTCGATGAATTATTGGGCGGGCGCATCCATCGCCGGTTCAATTCTATTCTCGAAGAGATCGCGCCGTCGCTCACCACGCGCCGCGCGCTGATTCGCTTGCTCTATGATGCCGCGACGAACGCCGGAGGCAAATCCCCCGTCGAGGCTTGGCGCAGACGGCTCGAACTTGAGCCGGACCAACTCTACCCGTTGATGTTCTCCCTGCATGTGCATGAACTCGCCAGCTTCAACGCGACTTTCATGCAGATCGGAACCGAAAGTCTCTGGCGCGATTACCTGCGCGCGAATTATCGTCTTCAGGTCGCCGTCGAACCGCGTGCGCTCGTCGTGGCCGATACGCTCGTCGAAACTTTGAAACGCGCCCCGCAGACGATGGCGCGTCATTATCGCCGCGCTTCCGCCCTCGGCCTTCGCGAACTACTCGCGCGCTTCAACGCGCAACGCGTCGCCGCCAGCCTCCTGCATTACGACCGTTTCAGCCGCATCTATCGCGGCATCGAGACGGAGGAGATCGAACTCGGCCTAGATGCCGAAACCGATTTGATCCGGTTGCCGCAAGTGGTTCACGCGGCGAGCGGGGCGTCGTTTCATCCGCCACTGCTGCTCATTTGCGATGAGGAACGCTGCGCCGTCGCGCACGGGTTCGACGCGCTGCCTTACGTCGATGCGAACGAAGTTGTCTGGCTCGCCGCCGAGATGGAGGCGAAACTCGAAGCCGGTCGCGCCATCACGGAAGTCTGGTGCGACCGATTGGCGCAGATCGGTCATTCGTGCGGATTCAAACGCTTTAAGATTTGGCTGGTGGCCCCGGCAGGTTTTTCCGCCGAAGCCGCCGAACTGTTGAATGAGAGAGATGCTTTCGGTTCGTGCCGCCAGCAACTCGAATTGCTCACCGCGCGCCTCAGTCCCGACAACGCCGAGGGCCGCACGAAGACGGTGGCAACCTCCGAAAGGGACGCGCCTGATGAGTTCGAGATGGTGATTCCCATGGGCAGCGACACGGAGTTGATCGCCGCCCGAACAGTGGAACAGATCGCGCGCCGGATTGATTTTCTGCCGGAAGCTATCAACCAGATCAAGACGGCGCTCATCGAAGCCTGTATCAACGCCGCCGAGCATAGTCTCAGCCCCGACCGGAAAATTTATCAGCGCTTTCGTCTCGAAAGTGATAAATTAGTGATCACCATATCGAGCAGAGGGATTGTCGTGCCCACCCCCACAAATGGCGGCACCAACGGTGTCGCCGCCGCAACCACTGAAGAGGCTAACGGACGCCGTGGCTGGGGTCTGAAATTGATTCGGACTTTGATGGACGAAGTCGAGTTTGAACGGGTGGACGACGGCACGCGCCTGCATATGATCAAATATCTTCGCCGTTAGAAGGGACGGCGAAAATATCTCCGCTCTCGGAAGGGTCCCAAAAAAATGATTGACTCAATCGACCGCGTCCTCGTGCGTTCCGAACGCGTGGGTGATATCGCTATTGTCTATGCCGCCGACTACCTCAACAAGTTGAGCGGCAAACGCATCGAACGCGCATGCCGTACACATCTCAACGAAGGCTGCCGCGCTCTCGTAGTCGATTTCAAAAACACGGGACTCGTCAACAGCCTCGGCGTCTCGATCATGCTCGACGTTATCGACGCGGCGGAGAGCGCGCACGCGCCGCTCGTCTTCTCAAGCGTTAACCACCAAGCAGCGCAACTCTTTTGTATGCTCGGCCTCATGCGCCACATTGCGCTGGCGCGCGATGAACACGCCGCGCTTGCGATGTTGGAGGAGGCACATCTGCCTGCGTCTGTGCTTCCGGTTGGCTCCTAGCCCGAGGTCAGACCGGACGCTCAATTCGCGATTCCATGCGGCTTTTCATATACCGGCGCATCGCGCCGATTCGCTCGTGCGAATCGGGCAGACGCATCACCAATGGTTCAAGATGCTTCAGGAACAAGTAGGGAGGAACGCCCGGCAGCGCGCGAATCTCGCTGATGAACGGCTGAAGTTTGGCATACACCAGGACATGTTCGGTGTTGACGGCATTGAACATCTCTTCATCAATCGCCCCGAAAATGACTAACGCCGCTGCCATATCCCAATACGACGCGACCATCCGAAAATCGGCGCTGTGCTCGCCCACGAGGACGGCGAAAATTTCCTGCGTGCTTGCGGGATTGAAAACAGTCGCAAACCAATCGCGCGCCTTCCGCATGGTTGCTTCCGCTCTGATTTCATAGAGGCGAAGCAGCAAATTGGCATCTTCCTGTTTTGCGCTCATATTAATTTCCTCTTTCCGTCAGATGTGGATCAAACTTTTCGGCAGGTAAATCTCAAGCGGTCGAACACCGGGGCTGAGGATGGGCGACTAACCAAGACAGATAAGAGGCACGGTTATTCGCCATCCCCTTCAGCGATTTATTCGGATGCGGTTGAGATTCTCAAGAACTTCGTGTGAATACATATTGTTTCTCCATGCGCGGGAGTATTGTTTCGTTCGTGCTTGTTTTTTGTCTACTCACTATTGTGCGTGTTAAGGATTTACTATCCTTTGAAACCTTCCATTCTTCAGTAGTCACCATTTCAAACCTCACCCCGGTGGTTGTGTGAATGTTCTCTCTTACCAATGTTTCTCCCCGCCACCTGATTTTTATTTTAGAATATTGGATACCCTTTGCGGTGTCTGAATCTGACCGTCCATCAGTGTAATGAACAGAATCGTTTGTCAACTCACGACCATCTTTCACTGATATCTCAGTCATTCTAATTTCCGGCTCACGATGCACTATCACCAAATTAAAATGGTCGGCATCAACTTTATGACTTTTAGATTTGTCGAGAACCCATGTGCCGCTTAAATCAGGCTTAGAATGTTTGGTTGATCTTTCCATATCGGCTTGGGCGAAACACACCGTCACCGCTACAAACATCCACAAGCTAATAATCACTTTCCTCATTTGTGTCTCCCATAAATGCAATGTAGCAGCCGAACTTCTATTCAGCCGCCGGTGTGCAGGCCGGTCCCAAAAGCGCATCTTTCTTCAAGCTGATGATGGGATAGCCAGCCGCCTCCGCGTTCAACTCCAGCCATTCCAGATATTCGGCGGGCAGCGTCGCCTCGGAGAAAATGGCTTCGACGGGACACTCCGGCACGCAGGCGTCGCAATCAATACAAGTCTCCGGGTTGACGTAAAGGCGGTCGGGCAATTCGTGGAAGGCTTCGACCGGGCAGACCGCCGCGCAGTCAGTGTATTTGCAATCGACACAGGCTTCGGTCACGATGTAGGTCATCGCAAATCTCCTTACTTCAAACGTTTGGAAATAATTTCCGCCCGGCAGAGGCGCGGGTTTGAACGGTCAGCGCGGTTGGATGCGCAGGGTGTAACTGCAAATCTCGATCTTGTCGTCGGGTGCGACCGGCACGCTTTCATCGCGGGGAGCTTCGACGCCCGCCACGATGGTGGCGTTTCGCCCTCTGGCCGTCAACCAGAATTTGCCCTCCGGGTCGCGCGCCAGCGTCGCGTGAACGCGGCTCACTTCCGGGTCGCCCTTGAGTGGCAGATCGACGGCGACAGACTTCGAGCCGCGCCCGATGGTGATCTCCGGCTTCGAGATTGGAATCACCATCTGCCGCACGCCGTTGCGCCAGAGTTCCACCGCAAACAATTCAGCGGCGGGGCGCGCCGTGACGCGCGTGACATCGTCTTCGGTCGGTTCCGCTTCCGGCAAAGCCGGGTCGGGCATGGTTGCCGCCGCCGCCGCGCCGACTTCCGGGGAGCGCGCCGTCACCATCGTGTGGCCGCTCTCGGTTGCGTCCCAGACGGGCTGGACGCGAAACTCGCCTTCGTTCAACGTGCCGTCAACGCGCAACTCGACGGCGAAGGATTTGGTCGCCAGTTGCGTCGAGCCGCTCAGTTCGCGGGCGCGTTCGGAGAGGACGTAGAAGAGTCCCTGCTCCAGCCCGCGCCGCTTCTCGCCCTGCCAGTTCTTGTCGTCCTCGCCGCTCAAATAGACGATGTATTCGGGGGGAATGTATGTTTGTCCGCCGGGCGGCGTGAACATCTCGCGCTGCATGACGATCTCGATCTCGCGCGCGACCTTCACCAGAAATTCTTCCCAGACGCGGCGCGGTCGCGCCTGTTCATCTACGGAAGCAAGCGGGTCTTCCTCGCCCTCGCCGTCAATCCACCTGCGTATGGATTCCAGTATGCTCACTCTGCCCTCACCTCTCGATCCGTTAACCGATCCGTCAAACTATGAAAACTTTATCTTAACTTTGTGCCGTCAATCCAACCGCGATCTTCCCGGTCGTCGCCGCGTCGCGGGAAACCACGCTCCAGTATTTCCACTTCACACCAATTGCCGTTCACTTGCAGGATGCGGACGCGCGAACCGCTCTCCACCTCGCCGATCCTGTTATAAGATTTGCCCGCCCCGGTGCGCAAGTTGAGATTGGTCGTCGTGATCATCTCGCGTCCGGCTTGAAGCGCGGCGGCATTCGCGGCGGGCGTCGTCGCTGTCGCCGCACTGGCGGGTGCGCTTCTTTGCCGGCTGCGCACCTGATACTGAATGCCAAGCAATAGCAACGCAAATCCCGCCAGCAGTAAAAGCGCGACGATCCACGGGCGCGCGTGCTCCGTAAACCATGACTTACGCGGCGCGAGCGAGAGACGCTCTTTCGGCTTCACCGGCGAGTTGGATGACTTTCGCGCGGGCGATGCTTTCTGTTGTTCCGGTGCGGGCGGAGAATCTGTTTGCCCGGCATCCTGAAGCAGTCGGGGTTGTGGGGGTTGCGCCAGCGAGACGGGGACGACGATGCGCGGGCGCACTTTCGCGCCGCCACTACTATTGCTACTGTGGCTGCTCGCCTGCGGTTGGCTCTCTTCTCGCTGGAACTGCACGGGCGAGGGTTCGGGTGGTAACGCGCCGCGTTGATTGCCGCCGACTTGCGAAAGCGGGCGCGTTTCATCGCCGTTAGGCTGTGTCAACAATTGTGTCTTCGGCATCAACGCATCGCTCAATTCGTTCCAGAACTCGCGGACGCTTTGATAACGCTTCGCCGGGTTCGTCTCGGTCGCGCGGCGCAGCACGCGCAGGACGAACGAAGCCCACGCCGCGTCGGCCATGTGCGCGGGCAATTCCGTGATCGGCCTTTGCGAGAAGCGGCGCGGGGTTTCGCCGGTCAACAGCATATAAGCCGTTTTAGCGAGTGAGTAGACATCGGCGGCGGGCGTCAGTTGCGTCACGGGAGAAAGGAGCGAGCCGGTTCCGAGTACTCCGGCCTGTGCGAGCGGATGATGTTCCGGCGCGGCGTAGACATCCGTGCCGACGCGCGTGATCAAGCCCTCGGTGGCCTCGATCTTGGCGACGCCGAAATCTGCGATCTTGACCGTCTCGCGATCCGCCGTCAGCAACAAATTCTGCGGTTTGATGTCGCGGTGAATCACTTCATGCTCGTGCGCGTAGGCGAGTCCGTCGCAGACCTGGTCCAAATAGTAAAGAGAGCGGTCGAGCGTGAGCGGGTGGCTGCGGCACATCGCGGCCATGTCGCCGCCGGGCAGGTATTCGAGGACGAGATAATGAAATGTCGTGTTTGCGAGGTCTATCGCCGTGCCATGACCGAGCCGGTTGATGACGTTGGGATGGCGGACGCGGTCGAGGGCGACGGCTTCGTTGCGAAAATTTTCGATGAGAGTATGTTCGAGATCGAGATCGATTGCGCCTTGCAAGAGTAA
This sequence comes from Pyrinomonadaceae bacterium, assembly GCA_051006195.1. Classification (GTDB taxonomy): domain Bacteria; phylum Acidobacteriota; class Blastocatellia; order Pyrinomonadales; family Pyrinomonadaceae; genus JAIVJZ01. The sequence continues at coordinate 32,104 of JBPCIP010000154.1, read as the reverse complement.
GTTCAGGGCTTTGATAACGACCAACTGGGGCGAGTTGCCGGAGGCCGCCGCGTCGCGCGCGAGGTAAACTTCAGCATAGCTGCCGCGCCCCAGACATTCGAGAATGTCGTAGCGGCCATCGAGCCTGCACTGTTGAAGTTTCAATTCACTCATGCGTCTGCAACTTTACTGTGAAACCGTTCCGCAATTGTTCGGGCAATCGTTCAACGATTTGGCGACGGGGTGGGAATTGGTGAGCCGCCGATTGCTCCCGTGCCACCCTGCCCTTCAATGATATGTTTGAGCGAATCATGTGCGAGGATCATCTCGCCCGCATTCTGTGTGCGCAGAGCGGCGGCGGCGCGCGTCATGCATGTGTCGAGCCTGATGGGAATCCGTCCCGGCGGAAACTGCGCATCGATCTTCTCGTTTGCCATTCTCAGCGCGATGCTCGCCTCTCGATCCCTACCCGACAGGAAGAGAGCGCGCCCGTAGAGCGCGAGAAACATCGGATCATTTGAATCCAACGGTCTGCCGCCGTTCTCGCCCGCCATCCGTTGCGCCTCTGCATTGGGAGACGCATCAACCGCCGTCTTCAATCTCTCATAAATTTCATCGTTGCTTTCGGCTGGCGTCGGGGTCGGCGTCGGGACGAACGCCGCGAGATTGTCGGCGGCGGCAGTTTTATTTTGCTGATAACGAATGCCGCCGTAGAAAGCTGCCGCCGAGGCGATTAAGAGGAGGAAGAGAACTCCGAACCAGCGGCTCGCCCTGCCGGTCGAACCGCGTCCGGGTTGAGTCCGCGCGAATGACGCCGGGACACCTTGTTCGTTCGCAACCCTGATTTTGCTCTCTGTCGGAGCCGACGCGGTATCGGCGGGATCGGCATTGGCGGAAGCAACTTCGTCGAACGGTCGCTGAAGCAGCGTGGTGGTCTGGGCCAAGTTTGGCGACGGTGTCACGTCCGCCGGCGGCTGAACTGCACGTTGGGTTAACAGTGTGCGTTCGTCTTCGTCCGCAGTTGATTGCGTTGTTTGCGCCGACGCGCCGACGCGCACTATGACGGCTGTTAAATTGTCCTCCGCGCCGCGTTCGTAGCAACGCTGTTTCATCACTGCGCAGGCCGCTTCGAGGGACTTTTCGCCGCGCAGCAGCGCGCTGATCTCTCCGTCGGGGATGTGGCGCGTGATGCCGTCGGAGCAGAGCAGGAAGATGGTGCCGTCCTCCACCTCGATGGTTTTCATGTCAACTTCGACGGATTGCTCGGCGCCGAGCGCGCGACTGATGACGTTGCGGCTCGGATGATGCGCCGCCTGCTCCGGCGACATCCGCCCGGCGCGCACCTCTTCTTCCACCACCGAATGATCTTCCGTCTCGCGTTGCAGCCGACCGTCGGGCATGAGTCGATAGAGACGCGAATCGCCGACATGGCCGATGGTCGCCTGATGTCCATCGAGGTGCAGCGCAACGATAGTGGTCGCCATCGTCGAGAGTTGCTGCTGCTCGTGCGACATCTGGTAGATAGAGGCGTTGGCGCGCTGGATGGCGATCTCCATCAAGTCTTCAATGTCGTCGCCGTCCTGATGGTGGCGAAAGGCTTCGCCGAGTACTTCGACCGCGGTTCTCGAAGCGACTTCGCCAGCCTGCGCTCCGCCCACGCCGTCGGCCACGACGAAGATGCGGCGTTCGGCATCGACGAGCAGCGAATCCTCGTTGAGCGGTCGCTTCTGGCTCAGGCCGCGATCCGTGATTGATGCAATTTCAAATTTGACTGCGGATGGTCGTGTGCTCATTCAACCGCCTCCGGGACGAAAGGATCGCCGGGCCGATGTTGTGGTGTCGTTCGTATTCGCGGGCGCGCGGAAGCAGCGGCAGCGTCGCGCGCGTTGCGATTTGAAAAAGCCATCAACATGCCGAGCATGGCAAAACTTGTGATCAAACTGAAACCCCCGTGGCTCACGAATGGAAGTGTAATGCCCGTCATCGGCAGGGCGCGGGTGATGCCGCCGATATTGACGATGGCCTGGAATCCGATGAAGGCCGTCAGCCCCGCCGCACAGAGTTTGGTGAACATGTCGCGCGCATCAATGGCTGTTCGCACGCCCGCGTTAACGAAAACGATCAAGGCGAGGATGACAAGCGCGCCGCCGAGGAGTCCTAATTCTTCGGCGATGGCAGCATAGATATAATCAGAATCGGCGACCGGGATCACTTCGGCGAAACCGAGTCCGAGACCCCGTCCCGTGATGCCGCCCGAAGCGATCCCGAAGGTCGCCTGCGCGGGCTGAAACGCGATGCGGTCGAACCAGACATCGACGTTCACCGTGTTCTTCATCGCCTCGCTTGATTCGGCGAGTTCCTTCATCCGCGCGTCCTTCGCCAGCGCCTCGTCGTAGTCTTTCTTCCACCATTCTTCATTGGGCGAAGGCGGGTTGAAGCCGTCGAGCCACAGGTGAAAACGCTGCTTGATGCGCGCCGGGAGCGCGGCCTGCACGGGGCGCGAGAGCGTCGGGAGCAGCGGAACTTTCTCCTGCACATTGGGCGGCAGCGAGCCGACGACGAGGATGCCGATGACGAGCGCGACCGAACCGACGAAGACGAGCAGTTGCGGCCAACGGCGGACAGCGACGAGATAGAGCGTGGCATATGCGCCGCTGAAGACGAGCATCTGGCCGAAGTCCTTCAACGCGAAAAACGGGATGAAGGGAATCAAGGCCATCACGACGAGCGGGATGACGGCCTGTGCGCGCGGCATGCCCCAGTAAGTTTTAGCGAGATCGCGATAGTAAGCCGTGAGGATTCCGGCGAAGCCGAGCAGAAAGGGAACTTTGGAAGGCTCCCACGGCGTCATGTTGCCGAGCGTCTTGCCCGCGCTCGACGTGACGACCGCCGCCACGAGCGGTACGAGCGTGAACAACACGATGATAAAAGAGCGCCGCTGCACCCAGTTGAGAAATTCGTCGCGAGTGCAGAAATAGTAGGCGACGCCGAAGGCAACGAAAGCCAGTATGGGAATCCAGGTGAAGCCCGACGCGAGCACGCGCCCGATTGTCACGTTCGATTGTATCTCCGCCTGATCAAGCAACTGCGCTTCGACCCCCGCCTTGTCGGTCGGGAAGCCCAGCATTTTTTTCTTGTCGTCGTCGTAAAACTTATTGATGAAGCGCAGCCGCTGCACCTGCGTCTTTTCGGCGCGAGCTTCGGCTTTGTTGCGCGAGCCGTATTCGGGGTCGCTGTAGAGTCGGTACTGCACCAGCATGCCGAGCGAGAAGAGCAGAATCGCCGTCGTGTACAACGCCCAGTTGCCCGCGTACTTCATCCGGCGCGAGAGCCAGAGCACGAGCAAGAAGATGGGGACATACAACAGGAGATCGCGCACGGCGCTCACCGTCGATGGCTGGTAGCCGCGCAGCAACGCGGAGCGCGTCACCGCCACGTAGCCCGCGATCTGCAAGCCGACGATCAGGAGCAGAAAAAAAAGGTGTGTCGAGGCACGGTTTTTCATAAATCAAATCAGGTGCGCGAAATATACGCGGCGGCGAAATTTTCTATTGTCTGACTGCGACCGCCCTCGGCGTGGCCGGTTGCGCGGGTTGCGGTTGACCACGGCGCGGTTGTGTCTGGCGTCGCCCCGGCTGTAACGGTTGCTGCTGCTGCTGCTGCGGCTGTCCGGGCGCAGTCGGCGCGGTTCCGAGCAATCCCAATTCCTTTGCTTTCAAAACGAGCGCGGCGGCGATGGGCGCGGCGGCCTTCGAGCCGTAACCGCCGCCCTCCACGATGACGGCAATCGAAAGTTGCGGATAGTCGAGCGGCGCGATGCAGAGAAACCAACTGTCGATGCGTTTCTCGTCCGAGATCAAAATCTGCTGGTATTCGCGGATGATATTGCCCCGTCGGTCGCGTTCGTACTTCTTGACAAACTTCGGCTCGCCCGTCTTCGGGTCGTAGACGGGCACGTCCTTTTGCGCCGTGCCGGTCTTGCCGCCCGTTGTGATGCCAGCCGCCTGAACCGGGGCGAACACCCCGCGCGCCGTGCCCGAAGCGCCGCCCGTGACAAGTCCCATCACGCGGCGCATGTCGGCGGCCTTGTCCGGCGATACGACCTGGTTGAAGACGGCGGGCGGTTGATTGAATTCGATCTTGGCCTTCATCAACTTGCCTTCGAGGTTGGCGATGGCCGAAGCGGCGAGAGCCATTTGAAACGGCGTCATCTGTCCCGCGAAGCCCTGCCCGAAACCCTCGATGGCGAGATCGTAGGGACGCATCTTCGCGCCCGTCACGATGGTCGCTTCGCTCGGCGCGAGGGCGCGTGTGAGCGCCGTCGTGCTGGCGTTCCAGATTTCCGTCTGCCTGCGCCCGCGCGTCGCTTCCTCGCCCGTGTCGTATGCGCCGATGCCGATCAACTGCGCGCCCTGCTTCATTCGCTCCGGTCCAAGCTTCACCGCCGCCTGCGCGAAATACTGGTTGCACGAAACTTCATAAGCCGTATCGACGCCGATCACGCCATGCACTTCACCCGTCCCGCCGTCATCATAAATCACTTTCGCGCCGGGCTGCGCGTAGTAGCCCGCGCCGCTGCACAGGTATCTCTCATGCTGCGTCCCGGCGAGATACTGAGCGATCATCGTGACAGTCTTAAAAGTCGAGCCGGGGAGGTAGTAGCTTCTGAGTGCGCGATTGACGAGCGGGCTGTCCCGCTTATCGGCGTCGAGTTTGATCCACGTCGCTTCGTCCTGCACTTCGGCGAGCGTGTAGGTTGGGTTGCTGTACATGGCGAGCACTTCGCCCGTCTGCGGATTGAGGGCGACCACTGCGCCGTGCCGGTCGCGCAATTGCTCGACCGCCGCTTTCTGCAATTCGCCGTCGATGGTCAAACGCACGTCGAGGTTGGCGGGCTGCCGGATATCGCGTTCAAAGAGCACGTCGAGAGCTTCGGGGGCCGCGCCGCTTTGGACACCGAAGAGGGCGCGCTCCAGCCCCGCGTCGCCGCGATCCGAACCGAGCAATTGCGCCATCTCGCGATCCAGCGGATACTCGCGAACGATGCGCCCGCCTTCGCCGCGTTTATAGAGAGCGAGGGCGTTCTCGAGTTTGCCCGACCGATCCAGAATCCAGCCGCGCAGCGTTGATTCGGAGAGGCGGCGGTTGCGCAAGTCTTTGTAGTTGAGTTCTGAGAAACGGTCGTTGCGATCTTCGGCGTAGCGCGCCCAGTAGACGTGGAAGCCGAAGACGGCGAGAGCCAGCACGATGAAAACCCAACGCAGCGCGTAGAGACCGCGATTAGCGGATGTGACGCCGAGACGCTGCTTCACTTCCGTCGGCAAATCGGCGGGCGCGACGCCTGCCAGAGCCGAACGCCTCCGCCTCATCCCGAACAACAACGTCAGGCCGAGCATCAACACCAACGACGCCAGCCCCGCCACATAAATCAAACTCAACAGCGCGGGCTGCTTTTCCGGAATTACTTCAAGAAGAAACATATTTTTAAGTGACGAGTGACAGGTGACAAGATGAAAACAAGTATGCGGTTTTAACTTGTCACCTGTCACTCGTCACTGCTTTCTGAATCTGACTTCGGCGTCGCCGAACCCAACCACATCGCCGTCTTCCAGTTGGCGCGCTTCGCCGTAATTGATGCGCCTGCCGTTTATATAGGTTCCGTTTATCGAACCTGTGTCGGAAACCAGAAGCGTGCCTTCGCGGTTCATCACGAGCGCGGCGTGAATCTTCGAGACGCTCGCGTGCGGCAACGACAAATCGCAATCCGTCGCGCGCCCGACGCTCAGACGCTTGCCGCCCGGTTTGAAGTGGAGCGTGCTTTCCTCCGTCTCCCTATCGACGGTCACGCGCGCATGAACGACGACATTTTTTGTTTCGGCGGGTGTCGTCGGTGGTGCGGTCAGTCCTGCTGCCGCGCGCTCTCGCTCTTCGTCCTCTTGTTGCAATTCTGCTTCAAACTCGCCGTAATTCGGATCGACGGCGATGCCGGTCGTGAAAATATCGACGAGCGTTTCCACCCGCACGGGCGCGAGTGTGCGCAGGCGTTGATCGTTGATATGATCGATGGCGGCGGCGAGCACCTCGTTTTCTAAATCTTTGACGGACTCCGGCGGGGCTTCCGAATGTGTGCCCCATTCGATTTTGAGCCGCATCAAGTGAGGGGCGATGCGCCCCCGCTTGGCATCATGGCGCACGCGCTCGTCAATCAAACGGTTCATGCGCTCGATCAAGCGGGTCGTAGTGAAGCCGCTTTGCGGTTCGAGTGTGCGACCGAGCGAGCGATCCACCACGGCCCCGACACGGTCCAACACGCGACGCAACAGACGCTCGGCCAGAGCCTCATCGCGCTTCGCTACCGCCTCTTTTTTCTCGGTTTTGTCCATGCGATTCTATACGTCTGCGTGCCAGCGCGGTTCGATCATCATTTGATGCTGAAACTCAACGCCGCACGCCCTGAGACCGCGGCGCGGGGGAGGGAATTGTTTATATTTTCTGCGCCGCGTTATTTTAAAGGGAAACGGAGAAAAGTGAAATGAGAAATAGGAAAAGCGAATGACGCTAGAGCGATTAGGTGAGAGGCGCGACAAAGCGACCGCCGCATGTGAGATGTTTCTCACTCGCCATAGACTTACACTTCCGCCTTACCTTACAACATGAAACGTCGCCACGATGTACGGCGGCAGATTAGGTGTTCGGCGGTTGCCTGTCATTGCTCGCAAAAATCCCTGCCATCCGCCTCTGGCAACACTCTACGACGGAGGAAGAACAACGGACAAGTCTATTTCTCCACCGTCAAACTCCGCACGAATGTCCAATCCGCGCCGGGAGCGACTTTGATGTTGCCGACATAGCGGCGTGCGACGACCACGTTATTGGCATACCAGAGCGGGAGCATCGGCACCTCGCGGCTGATTAAATCCTGGGCTTGTGCGTAGAGTTCCTTCGCTTGAGCGCGGTCGGCGGTCGAGACGGCTGCGCCGAGCAGTCGGTCGAGTTCCGCGTTGCGATAGCGGCCACGGTTGAAGTTGCCTCCGGTGAGAAAAGTGAACAGGTCGCGCAGAAAAATCGGGTCTTGATTGCCGCCCACCCAACGACCGGCGGTGAGTTGATATTGCCCGTTTTTCTGCGCCTCGCGCAGCGTGTTGTCTTCAAAGGTTTCGAGATTGGCGGGAACCCCCACTTCTTTGAACGCATTCTGCATGACGCCGGCGTATCCCTTGACCACGGAATTGCTCGCGGAGACTTTGAAACTGAGAGGCTTGGCAAATCTCATCTGCGGGCCGTCGCCGTCCGGGTCGGGAAAGCCCGCTTCGTCGAGCAGTTTTTTGGCCTGAGAGGGGTCGTAATTATAGGTTTTCTGATTCGTTGAGTAGGCCCACGATTCCTGCGGCAAAATCGAATGGGCGATGCGCGCCTGACCCTGCAAGAGATTTACGACGATGCTCTGGCGGTCGATGGCGTAGGCCAATGCTTGCCGCACGCGCGCGTTATTGACCGGCGCGCTCTCCGCGTTGAAGCCGATGTACTGGACGTTGACGCCGGGCGATTGTTCTACTTTCAGATTCGGATTCCGGGCGAGATTGACGTAAGCATCGGGCGACAACGCTGTGTTGATGGCGAGATCAACCCGACCGGAGATGAGTTCGGCCTGCTGGGTGTTGGCGTCGAGAATGACTTTCACGCGCAGGCGTTTGATGTTGGGCGCGCCTTCCCAGTAGGTGTTGTGCGCTTCCATGTCGACGACCTGCTGCGCTTCATCGTAACGGGCGAATTTGAACGCGCCGGAGCCGAGCGGCTTTTGCGCCTGCGTCTCGAAAGTTCCTTCCGGCACGATGGCGACGGGGACGAGATTGGCGAGCAGTTCGAGCCATTGACGCTTGAGGCGGAAAACGACGGTGCGCGCGTCGGGCGCTTCGATTGACGCGATGTAGGGCTGCTTGTTGCCGTCTTTACTTTCAAAGAAGGGCACGGCCTTCGGCGAATCCGAGGCGAGAAATTTATCGAAAGTGTATTTCACGTCAGCCGAGGTGAGGGGCTTTTCGTCGTGAAACTTCACGTTGTCGTGCAAGGTGAAAGTGAGCGTCAGGCCGTCAGGCGCGGTCTCGATGTTGGAAGCCAACTCGCCCACGTAGTCGAACTGCTCGTTCTTGCGCACCAGCGAGTTGAACATCAACTGGCGAAAACGCTCGCTTGAGGCGTCGGTCCCGCGCAAGGGGTCGAGCGTCTTCGGATTGGCTTCGAGCACCATCACGAACGCATCACCAACTCCGCCGCCCCCGCCGCCCGCCCGGCCACAGGAGGCGACGAGGAGCAGGAGGCAGGAGACGGTTAGCAGGAGACAGACAAGGCGATTGCGGATTGGGGATTGCGGATTGCGGATTGGAAATCTCAGATTGAGAAATTTCCAATCCGCATTCCACATTCCGTGCTCGGCATTGAGAACAGATGCTTTGCGCTTCTCGCTCGCCGTCATTGCTGTGTGCATCAAACTTTGCCTCCGTAGCTGTAATTGAGTTTACGATTGAGCGCGTGTACTTCGTCGGAGATGGCGGCGAAGCGCGCCGCGTCGAAGGGGAGCGGTGGTTGGATGAGGGATTTGAGATGTGCGATGCGCCGGAGCGAGGCGTCGATGCGCTCTTGGGTGATGATGCCCTCTTGGACGGCGGCGAGCAGGGAATTGTAACCGCGCCGGATGAGATCGGGACGGGCGCAGATGAGCAACATGTCCTCGCCCGCTTCGACGGCGAGCCGCACGGTCTCTTCGATTTGATAATGTCGCCCGATGGCTCCCATCTCCAGATCATCGGTCAGCACCAGACCATGATAGCCGAGTTCTTCACGCAGCAGTTTGGTGACGATCTGCGGATTGATCGATGCGGGGACGAGCCTCCCGCCCGCCGTGCCGCGACGCAGATCAACTTTCGGGAAACCGCCGTGGCTGACCATCACGGCCTGCACCATGTTGTCCTCGCGCTGAAAGAGTTCGATGTAGGGCGCGAGGTCTTGCGCGATCAGATCGTCGTGCGACAAATTGATGATCGGCATCTCGTCATGCGAGTCCACTTCGCCCGCGCCGATACCGGGAAAATGTTTGGCGCAGCCCAGACATCCCTCACCTTGCAAACCGCGCAGATAGACAGTGGTATAGCCGAGCACTTCGCCGGGGGAGCGACCGAAGGAGCGCGAATAAAGTCCGTTGGACAGAAGATCGCGGTCGTCCGTCATGATGGAGAAGACGGGCGCGAAATTCATGTTGAAGCCGAGCAGACGCAGGGCTTCTCCGGTTAGTTTGCCAAGCGTGCGGGCGGCGGCGAGGTCGCCGTGTTGGCGGATGGTGCGGGCGGCGGGCATCGGCGTGCAGATGCGCCGCAGGCGATCCACGAGGCCGCCTTCCTGATCGATGCCGAGCAGGGGTTCGACCCGGAGCGTTTCGCGCACTTGTTCGAGCAGTCCGCGCAATTGTTCGGGCGCGGCGACGTTGCGCCCGAAAATGATGACGCCTCCCGGTTGCACTTCGGAGACCAGCGCACGCGCGTCGGCGTCGAACTCCGTCCCGGGCAAACCGATATAGAGCAGTTGCCCTATTTTTTGTTCGAGGGAGAGTGAAAGGAGATTAGCTGTCATTTGTTTTCAACTTTTTACGATAACGCGAGGTCATCATGAAGCGATTCTTTCGCCACGTATAAAAAACCGTTTCGATGTGCGTCGGACAACAGTGACCATCCAACTCGTCCCATGAGGGGGCGATGATGACAAATTTCTTACCACGTACATGCAGCCCGTAGGGCGATCCTAAAATGAACACTCTATTAGCCTGTGACACAGCCACACGTTCGCGAAGCCCATTTGGTTGTTCACGAGATTCATTGAAAACTACTTTCGGTCTGCCGTTGCGATGAGTGAAAACATAATAGCTTTCCACATACCAGCAAGAGGCGTAACAGTCTGTACCGATAACGACTACGGCTTCTTCTCTGCCATCACCATCAAAATCTCGGTAACTAACCGACACAACTTCGCTGACGCTATGTGATGCTGTTTTTGGCGCGCGGCCATTATGAAAAGTCAGCTTCTTTTCTTCAGTCCAGAGAAACGGGAACGGGTAGGTGTAGTTTCGGAAGTCTATGGAGCGGATGCCACGCTTGCCTTGCGCCTTAGTTGGAGCCGTTGCAAATGCGGTAAGACAGGCACAGAGCAACATCAGCACACAAAAAACGGGCTGCGACTTGGTGCTGCGACGAAGCAGGTAGGAGCAACTATTTGCCTTGAATAGATGGATAGGCAATCTTCTCAAACTATTCGCGTGCGGATGTTGATCAGGAGAGTTCGGATTTCTTCAAACGAGAGTTTTTCTACATCAATGCCGCGCAACTCGTCAAGGAGGCTCTGGTTGGCGGTGTCGAAGAGCGTGGCCTGCGCGGCGAGGGCACGTCGACCGGCGCGGCGTGCCGCCTGTGCGAGTGCGCCGTCGTTTTGCTCCGCAACTATCGGCAGTGTTTGCGTGTCGACGGGAATTGCGTGCGGTGCATCGGCGGCAGGTTCGGCGAACACGTCGAGTTCGTAGCGTTCGAGACGTTCGAGGACATCGCGCGCGCGCGCAAGCACCGCCGGGGGCAGACCGGCAAGGCGGGCCACTTCGATGCCGTAAGATTTCGACGCGCGCCCGCGTTCGAGCCGGTAGAGGAAGATGATTTCGTCTTCGCGTTCGGCGACGCGGATTTGATAATTCTGCGCGCCGGACAGACGCTCGGCCAGTTCGGTCAACTCGTGATAGTGGGTGGCGAAAAGCGTCTTAGCCGAGTGTTCGGGCGAGTCGTGCAAATATTCGGCGATAGCCCATGCGAGCGAAAGTCCATCGAAAGTGGCGGTGCCGCGCCCCACTTCGTCAAGCAACACGAGCGAGCGAGGGGTGGCGTTGTGAAGGATGGCCGCCGTCTCTGTCATCTCTACCATGAAGGTGGAGCGACCGCGCGAGAGATCGTCCGATGCGCCGACGCGCGTCCAGATGCGGTCGAGGACGGGCAGGCGCGCGCGTTCGGCGGGGACGAAAGAACCGATCTGGGCGAGCAGCGAAATGAGCGCGACCTGGCGCAGAATGGTGCTTTTCCCGCCCATGTTCGGGCCGGTGATGATGAGCAGCCGCTCGGTCGAGTTGTTCATGTAGAGATCGTTCGGGATGAAGGTCGCTTCGCTCGTCGCTTCGATGACGGGGTGGCGTCCCTGCGCGATCTCGATCTCGTCGCCGTCGTGGAGGGAGGGTTTGTGATAGCGTTGGCGGACGGCGGTGGTGGCGAGCGCGGAGAGCACATCGAGCATGGCGAGCGAGCGAGCCGTCATTTGCAGACGCTTCGTCTCAGACGCCACTTGCGCGCGGACTTCAGCGAAGATCGTGGCTTCAATTTCGCGGATGCGATCCTCTGCGCCGAGCACCTTCTGTTCCCATTCTTTGAGTTCGGGCGTGGAGAAGCGTTCGGCGTTGGCGAGCGTCTGGCGACGTTCGTAATCGGCGGGGACGCGCGCGGCGTTGCCCTTCGAGACTTCGATGTAATAACCGAAGACGTTGTTGAAACGCACGCGCAGGTTATTGATGCCGGAGCGGGTGCGCTCGCGGGCTTCGAGGGCGGCGATGGTCTGTTTGGCGTCGCGGCTGATGGCGCGCAGTTCGTCGAGTTCCGTTGAATAACCCGCGCGAATCGCGCCGCCGTCGGCGAGGTTGAGCGGCGGGTCATCGTCAATCGACTTGGCAAGCAAGTCGCGTACATCCGTCAATTCGTCGGCGTTCTCGCGTAGAACCTGGAGGAGCGACGGCTCCGCGTCCGATAACGTCTGCCGGATGGCAGGCACTTGTTGGAGGGAGCGGCGCAGGGCGGCGAGGTCGCGCGGGGTGGCGGTGTTCATGCTGATGCGGGCGATGAGGCGTTCGAGGTCAGCCACGTCTTTCAAGAGCGCTTGTATGCGGTCGCGTTTCATGTGCGAGCGTTGAAAATCTTCAACCGCCGCGAGCCGCGCCTCAATCTCACCGCGCCGCACCGAGGGACGCAGGAGCCATGTGCGCAGCAGACGCGCGCCCATCCCCGTGACAGTGGAATCAATGACGCCGAAGAGCGTATGCGAGCGTCCGGCATCATTCTGGGCTTCGACAAGTTCGAGATTGCGCACGGTGACGGCGTCGAGCACGAGATGATCCTGCGCCTCGAAATAAGTGATGTCGTTAATGTGCGCGGCGGCGTCTCGTTGCGTCTCGCGCGCATAGCGCAGACAGGCTCCCGCCGCGCTGACGGCGTCGGTTTTGCCGTGCAAACCGTAGCCTTCGAGGGTGCGTGCGCCGAATTGTTCGAGCAGCAGAGAGGCGCAGGTGATCGGCTCCCAGAGCCAGTCGTCGAGCGGAGTGAGAGCCATATTGCCGCCGCCGCAGTTCGCCGGGGCGTCGGCGGCTGGCGCGGGGCGGGCGAAGGGGACGACGTTGGAGTCTCTCTCATTTGCGAGGGGAAGCGGTTCGGTGCGCGTTTCCCCACTGTGAGCATGTTTGATGAGCGGTGTGAGCGAAGCGGGAAAGAGCAGTTCGCGCGGAGCGTAGGATTCGAGGTCGGAACAGATGCGCTGCCATGCCTGGCTCCCGCGCGCTTCGGTCGCGCGAAATTCTCCGGTCGAGAGGTCGAGAAAGGCCGCGCCGAAATTCTCGCCCGCGCCGCACACGGAGGCGAGATAGACGCACTCGCGCGACTCCATCAACTGCGGATCAATCGCCGTCCCCGGCGTGATGATACGGACCACTTCGCGCCGGACGAGTTTCTTTGTCTTCGACGCCTCTTCCGTCTGTTCGCAGATGGCGACGCGATAACCTTTACGGATCAACTTTGTGATGTAACCGGAGACGGAATGATGAGGGACGCCGCACATGGGGATGGCCGTGCCGCGTTCTTTGTGGCGCGCCGTCAAAGTGATTTCAAGTTCGCGTGCGCCAGTCACAGCATCATCGAAGAAGAGTTCGTAGAAGTCGCCGAGACGGAAAAAGAGGAGCGTGCCGGGGTGCTGCTGTTTCAGTTCGTGATACTGCCGCAGCATCGGAGTGAGTGTCGGTTCTGCCATGTTTCATCCAGAGAGAAGAGGACGCGCTTATGAAAAAAATAATGTATTGGATCAAGCGACCGCGAGCAAGTGACGCCGGGTGGCAACAACAGTGGCGGGAAACTTCCACGGAAAAATTTTGCCGGGACAACCCGAACCGGCTTCGCTCAATTGTTCATCAACGCAGCACACGCAGGTCGCGCTCCCCGATTATCTTCCAACCGCGTTCGGTCTTTTGCCAGATGATCTCCTGGAGCACTTCGCCGCTTTGAGGCTGGGCTGTGCCGCCGCGCCGGTAAGATTTACGAAAAATCATGGTGGCGGTGCGCCCGTCTCTGCCAAAAGTTATCTGCGGGTCGCTGGTGCGAGTGATCGACAAATCCGATTCCGCGAAGAGCCGGGATTTTTCGGCGCGCACCGCCGCCCGCGAAGCGTTCTGCTTCAGATAAAATGAGGACACATTCGGCATGTAGAAATCGGACACCACTGAGAGGTTGCGGGAGTTGTGCGCCGCCACCCAATTATCGATTGAGGAACGCAGGGCGGCGCGTTCCTGCTCCGGCGCGAGGAGGAATTTTTCGACGGAGGGCTGCGGCGTCGGGTCTGGCATGATGGCGTCGGGCGTGGCAGTTGTCGCTTGGCCCTGCACGCTCGGAGCAGCTACGACGGGTGACGAAGTGACGTTCGCATTTGCCACCCTCTGCTGCGTCGCCGACGGCCTGCGAAACGTGAAGTACAGCCCGCCGAAGAGAGTCAATACAGCCAGGCCGCCGAGAATCAGGAAGGGAAAACGGGGTCGCGCCCGCTGTTCGACCTCGAAAGAACTGTGGGGCGCGGAGCGGACAACAGTCGCGGTCTCCGGTGATGATTCGGCCTTTGCCGCCGCCCCGCCCGGCGCTTCAACCCCGACGGGTGTGGCGGCGATTCGCGTGAGCGTTTCGGTCGAGCCGGTAATTCCGGCGGCGGGCGGCGCGGAGGAAAAATCTTCATCGAGAATTGAAGCCTCGTCTCTTCTGGTCGGCTCGCCCGCGCGGGCGGTCTGTTTCTCGCTCGTGTGGAGGAAAGTGTGAGCGGCTGAAGCATTCGGAGGGAAAGTGAGCAAATCGGGAGAGGCATTGTTGGTCGGCGCAACTTTCATTTCCGCAGTCATCTGCGGTTTTCCGGCAGACGGTCGCTCCGGCAAAGCTACCGGGCTTTGGTCAGGCGCAATCTCGACTTCAATGTCGTGCAATCGCACGGCGAATTCAGTGGCGGTGCCCGGTCTGAGGGCCGGGTCTTTGGCGAGCGTTTGCTGGACGAGCGCGGCGAGCGCGGGCGGGATGTTCGGTTGGAGTTGTTGCAGGTCGGGCGGCGTCTCGCGCACATGTTTGAGGGCAATCGCCGTGGCCGACGGCGCATCGAAGGGCGGGTGACCGGCGAGCATCTCGAAGAGGATGACGCCGAGACTGTAAATATCGGAGCGGGCGTCGGCCTCTTGACCGGCGCACTGTTCGGGCGACATGTAGCGCGGCGTCCCGATGAGCGCGCCTGCCGCAGTCAGGGGTTCGCCGCTCGTCGTCGTTTGCTCCCGGAGTTTGGCGATGCCGAAGTCCACCACTTTGGCTTGCAGTTCGCCGTGATGATCGCGTGCGAGCAGGATATTCGCGGGCTTGAGATCGCGATGGACGATCTCGAAGTAATGAGCCGCGCCGATGCCGTCGGCCACCTGCCGCGCGATCTCGATGGCCGCACCGATGGGAATTTTTCCGTCGGCGTTCATGAACTCGCGCAGGGTCTGCCCGTTGACCAGTTCCATGATGAGATACGCCTCGCCATCATCGAGCGCGCCGTAGTCGTAGGTGTTCGCCACGTTCGGATGTGTGATGCGCGCGGCGGCGCGTGCTTCGCGGCGAAAGCGTTCGAGCGCCTGCGCATCGGAGACGGAATCGGGCAGGAGCATTTTGACGGCGACAGGCCGGTCGAGTTCGAGATGGGTGCCTTCGTAGACCGCCCCCATGCCGCCGCGCCCGATCAATTGGTCCAGCCGGTACTTTCCCGCGATGAGCCGCGGGCCAGGGCGCGCAAAGGCCAATGGCGCATGTCCGGCGACGACACAGACTTCATCCGTGTCCTCATAACAACTCCTGCAAGTGCGGCAGATTTTCATTCAGATCAAAACACGACGAACGTTGATTGACTGTATGATGCCCGATGGATTGTCATCCTGCGCCCGATACTATTGATGACATACGCTTGAGGGTGAGCTTGAAGCCATCCGACAAAATTTCTGTGAAGGTGTGGGTCTTTCTGGGTATTAAATTCTTCCATTGACTCCTCCGCTGGAGAGAACTAACCGAAGAACAACTCGGCGACTTGATAAATTTCGGGACTTAATTTTTTGATTTCGCGGACGGCTTCGTCAAGCGGGATGCTGACCACGCGATTACCTTGCAGCGCAGCCATCTGGCCCCATTCATGAGCAGCGACCATCTCGAAAGCCTTGATGCCGAAACGGGTGGCGAGGACGCGGTCGAAGGCGGTGGGCGAGCCGCCCCGTTGCACGTAGCCGAGTTGGGTGACACGAGTTTCTATTCCGGCGACGCGTTCGATCTCGCGCGCGAGCACATTGCCGATCCCGCCGAGATGCCCCCGGCGGTAAATTTGACTGCTCTCCTCTTCGCTCAAAAAATTCTCTTCCGGGTTGGGGCGCGCATCTTCGGCCACGACGATAATCGAAAATGCACTGCCTTGTCGGGCGCGGTGGCGGAGGAAGTCGCAGACGCGCGAGAGACAGAAGGGATATTCGGGGACGAGCACGACATCAGCCCCTCCAGCGATGCCGCCGCAGGCCGCGATCCAACCCGCATGACGCCCCATGACCTCGACGACCATCACGCGGTGGTGCGATTCCGCCGTCGAGTGCAGACGGTCGATGGCATCCATCACGATGTTGACCGCCGTGTCGAAACCGAAGGTGAAGTCCGTGCCCCCGACGTCGTTGTCGATAGTCTTAGGAATGCCGACGATTGGGTAATGATGCTCGCGCCACATGTCGTGCGCAGTGCGCAACGTCCCGTCGCCGCCAACGACGATGAGCGCGTCGAGTCGCCGCTTCTCCCAGTTATGGCGGATTCGTTCGAGGGAGAGAGATTCGTCGAAGGGATTGGTGCGAGAGGTTCCGAGGATCGTCCCGCCGCGCGGGAGAATGCCGGAGACGGATGAGCGCGTCAGCAGTGTGATGTCATCTTCGATGAGGCCGCGCCAACCGTTTTTGATGCCGAGCACCTGTGCGTCTTCAACCAGAGCGCGACGCACAACCGCGCGAATGGCAGCATTAAGGCCGGGGCAATCGCCGCCCGCGGTCAGGATCCCGATACGCACATTCATTGACTACAACCGAGCGAAAAAGCTCACTTGAAAACTCTTATTTGCTTGAATTGATCGACGCGCTTATAATCGCGCGACGAACCACAGCATGTCAAATTTAAGAAGCGAAAGCTCCGCCGGACAGCCACAAACCGTATCTCAGGGCGACCCGTGTGCGGCTCGAACAGCCGTCGCGCCTTTGATCCTCAGCCTCGATACCGCGACAGCCGTGCGCAGCGTCGCCCTGGTCAAGGGCGGGCGCGTCCTCGCGCACGTCCAGGGGGGCACGCAGAAGGAGCATGCCTCAAGCGTCCTCGCGGAGATAGATGAAGCGTTTGCCGAGGCGGGCGCCAAACTGCGCGACATCGACCTGTTCACGGTGACGACGGGGCCGGGAACTTTCACCGGCTTAAGATCAGGACTGGCGACGATCAAAGCCTTCGCGGCGACGCTCAACCGTCAGGTGGTGGGCGTGCCGACTCTTCATGCGATTGCCTCTGCCGCCGGCTCGTCGCCCTCGCCGGTGCTGGCCTCTCTGCCCGCCGGGCGCGGAGAAGTGTTTGCGCAACTGCTTTCAATTGAAGGGGAACGCATCGTTAAAGAATTGGGCGAGCCGGCACATATGAGTCCGGCCTCATTGCTTGAGAAGGCGAGGGAAGTGGGCGGCAATTTGCGCTGGGCGGGGGGCGGAGCGCAGGCACATGCCGGGGCGATTCGCGAATTTGCGCAAAATCACTATCTCATCTGGCACGATGAGGCCAACGCGGAAGAATTCGCGCCCGGCAGTGAGCCAGAGAAGTGCTGGACGCTCGCGCCTGCGGTTGAATCTTATGCGGAAGAGGTCGCCGCGCTGGGATTGGCGCGGTATCGTGCGGGACATGGGATGGAGGCGGGAGAATTGCGGGCCTCCTATGTACGCCTGTCAGATGCGGAGTTAAAAGAGAGATGCCTCGGGTAGAAACGGCCAGGGAATCTGAATACATCGATTATCAGATTGAGCCGATGACGGCGCATGATCTCCTGGAGGTCGTCGAGATAGAAGAAGCCTGCCGACTGAGCCTGTGGGGGTGGGATTCGTATCACTCCGAACTGCTGCGGCCTGAAGCGATCATGCTGGTCGCCCGCCGCGCCCGCCCCGATCAACTGAGCGGGAGGTCTCTGTTCGGTTTTCTCAGCGCGCGCGTCTGTGTCGATGAACTGCACATCAATAACATCGGCGTCCGTGAAACCGCACGCCGGCGCGGCGTCGGGCATACACTGTTAAGCACGGCGATAGCGATGAGTAAACAACTGGGCGCATTCATCGCCGTGCTGGAAGTGCGAGCGGGGAACGCTGCGGCGCAATCGCTCTACCTGCGAAGCGGCTTCGAGATTGGCGGCAGACGGCGCAATTATTACCACGATCCGGTGGAGGACGCATTGCTCATGAACGCCCTCCTGAGACACCCGACTTGATTCAAGGACAGTTTTTAGCTACCATTTTCCATGCGAAATGATAGACGCGGCAGGGGCAAATCAAGACTTGCCTCATACGCGAACGAGTCACACCACAGCGCAACTGCACAAAGGAGGCTTCCCTGAAATGGAACTGACCAACACGGACAGCATGAAAGAAGAATTGATTTTGAAAGACCCCGAATTTCGCGAATTGGCGCGCGAACATGGACGCTATGAAGCACGCCTGAGCGAACTTTCTTCCCTCACTTACCCGAACGATGAAGAGCAGTTGGAAGAGATGACTTTGAAAAAGAAGAAGCTGGCCGTCAAAGATCAGATGCAGGAAATCATGTTGCGTTACCAGCAGAAAGAAGAATCGGCGCACTAACCACTCCGAACATCCATGGCGCGCAGGTTCCGGGATAAAAATTTCAGAGCAAGTGGAGGGGAGCCGTAGAGAAGAAATACGCGCGTCCCCTCCACTTGCATTTTGTGACTAAATAACTGCAGCACAGGAGCAAACGTGACTAGAGACGGCATCCCATTTGTTTTAATTCCGCTCGCGGCGGCGCTACTGGCTTTACTCGCCGGATACTGGTACGTCGCGATACCGCTCGTGCTGCTCGCGCTCTTCATGGCGTATTTCTTCCGCGACCCGGAACGCGCATCGCTTTCGGGGCAAGACATCGTGGTCGCTCCCGCCGACGGTCGAGTCACGCGGGTCGCCCGGTTGATTCCCCAAGACCCGCAGTCGCCGACGGTCGTGAGTATTTTCCTCTCCGTTTTCGATGTTCATATTAATCGCGCCCCCATCGCCGGCGAGATCATAGATGTGGCTTACACGAAAGGGCGCTTCCTGATCGCCACGCGCGAAGAGTCCAGCGTCGTCAACGAGCAAAATGCTTTGACGATCAAGGGCGAACGGATGACCATTGTGTGCAAACAGATCGCGGGCGTGCTGGCGCGCCGCATCGTGTGTTGGAAGCGGAAAGGGGAGCGGGTGAATTTGGGCGAACGTTTTGGCCTGATTAAATTTAGTTCGCGTACCGATTTGGTACTCCCGCCGGAGGTGGAAGTCAGCGTCCGCGTGGGAGACCGCGTGCGGGGCGCAGTCAGCATTATCGGGAGGTTGCGAGGATGAGCGCGCAACAGCAGCAGCAGCAATCCGAGCGCGAAGACTCCCGCCAAATGGTGGGGGAGCGGCGCGGTATCCGCAAAGGGTTGTATCTGATCCCCTCTGCTTTTACGGCGGCGAACATCGGCATGGGTTACTTCGCGGTGATGGGAGCCTTGCGGGGGTTTCAATTACTTGAAGGAGGGACGCAAGCGGAACTGTTACAGGCGACAGTCCATTTCGACCACGCCGCGCGCGCCATCGGCTGGGCGGTTGTGTTCGACGCTCTGGACGGACGCATCGCGCGGCTGACGAAAACCACTACGGAGATCGGGGTGCAGCTTGATTCAATTGCCGATGTGGTCACTTTTGGCATCGCACCTGCCGTGCTCGCCTACGCCTGGGGTTACGGCGCGGCCTTCGCTGAAGGCAGTAGCGCACATAAGTTAGGTTGGTTCCTCTCCTTTATGTTTCTGATCTGCGGGGCTTTCAGGTTGGCACGGTTCAACGTACAGGCGACCCGCCCACGCGTCCTCGCAGAGGGGACGGTGAAGGTTGATAAAAAAAATTTCGTCGGCCTGCCCATCCCGATGGCCGGGGGGTTCATCGCGGCGCTCGTGCACTTCGCTCCGGCCCCGCTTTCAAATCATGGCGTTGAAAGGGGAATCGCCTACAGTGGCTTACTCATGGGCGGGATGGCGCTTCTCTCCGTATTGATGGTAAGCACGGTTCGTTATACGAGTTTTAAAACCGTCGGACTTGGCAGACGCAGCACACGTCTGGCCGTTCTCGCCATCGCCGCTATCGGGATGCTGGTATGGTTATACTCGCGCTACATGCTCGTCTCTCTTGTCGGCGCCTACATCCTGTATGGGTTACTGGTGCGTCTGGGCAGTCTGTTTCGATATCGCTCTGCTCATCAGCTATAGGCCAACGGCGCATTCTGCAGTTCTATAATTGGTCTAACCCTCCAGCACGCCTCAGGGCAATTTCACTGCCAGCGGCAATAGCTAGTGCTGAGCATTTAAGGACACAGGAGCGAACGCCTTTAATCCACTGCGCGTAGGAATTAGTAATAAATTATCAACTACCAGAGGGGAAGAGGAGGTGTTGCCATCTTGTCCGACAGGCAATGTGTTCAATTGTTTGCCGTCACGCAGAGAGAGGACGATGCAGGCATCGCCACCTAGAGGAGCGAAAAGCGCGCTCTGAGCGTCTATGAGCGGGAGGGCTGCGATCCTCCCGGCGAGTTGTCTTTTCCACAGCAATTTGCCCCTTTGTGGCGAGAGCAGATAGACGAAGTTATCGAGGGAAGTGACTATGATGCCGCTATTTGTGTGGATCACCGCTTGCACGGCTGCGCCCGTGCGTCGCCGCCATAGTAGGCGGCCATTAATCTCGCTAAAAGCATAGACATATCCATCAGCCGAGCCAAAGTATATTACGTGGTCAGCAATTGCGACGGGCCCACGCAAAGCGCTATGCGTCCGATAACGCCAAGCGACTGCTCCAGTTGACTCATCGAGAGCTAACAACGTCCCATCCTCACCCCCGAGGTACAAGCGTCGTTTATGAACAGTTGGCAACGAAACAAACGCACTTGCATGGCGCGCTACCCATAAAATTTCGCCCGTCGCTTTATTGAAGGCATAGATTCTACCATCGTTCGAAGCGCCGAATAATCTTGTCTCAGATAAAACGAGACCGGCTTGAATTGGGGAATTTAGCGTGCGCATCCAGAGAGTAATACCCGTGGTTCGACTCAATGCCCGGATTATTCCGTTGGAATGCGTGTCCTGATGCGAAGATGTGGAGTCATCGGCTCGTGAAGCAATATAAACACCGCGCTCATCTGCTACGAGGGAAGCTGAAAATTCTCCCCCGATTTCGGTTTTCCATAAAAGTTGGCCGTCTGTTACTCTTAAAGAAAAAATTTCACCGGACGACAAGGGTAAATAGATAGAATCATCATTCGAAGTCGGAGAGAAACTGATGGTCTCTTTAACATCGAATCGCCAGCGAACTGTAAGCGGAGCGGAAAAAACAAAGTTTTTTTCAGATGGGTTAAAAGGGAAACAGGGAAGAGGAACAGAGACCAGGAATAGCAAAAGCAAGCCCCAGCAACGCAGGGCTCGAAAAGTGCCTTGATAAATATTAGTTTGTGTGTCCGCGCTCTTTGTCAAAACACATATCCTCGCTTAAGACAGCATTTGATTATTATCGGAGAGCGCAACAACTTTCTTTATCAGCAAATTTTGTAAAAATTGATTCCACACTGTATACAGTTCCAATAATTAAGATGTTAACCCGTTGGAAGTAAGATACTGAACAATTGTTATCTTAACATTCAAATATTCAAGAATCTATTGACGCCTCATCTGTCTGCGGTTTGTAGAGGAACGCTGTTAAATGAAGAAACAAATAAAATCCGACTTGATCCTGATACTTGATTTTGGCTCACAGTACACCCAATTAATCGCCCGTTGCTTACGTGAAGCCGGTGTTTATTGTGAAATTTTGCCTTTCAATGCTTCCGCGGAGAAAATTCAACTTTTGAAGCCGAGCGGAATTATCCTTTCCGGAGGGCCTGCCTCTGTTTATGATGCGGATGCTCCAAAATTAGTCGACGGATTTATTGAACGGGTGGATTGCCCTCTCCTGGGTATTTGTTACGGATTACAATTGTTAGCCGTAACACTTGGTGGAGAAGTCCGACCTTCACAAAATAGAGAATATGGATATGCGCAACTCACTGTAACTGAGCCGGATAGCCGATTGTTTTCAGGGTTACCGCAGCAACTCGATGTGTGGCTTAGCCACGGCGATTATGTAACGAAAATGCCGCCCGGATTTCGTGCGACGGCTTTAACCAGCGGTGCGCTTAATGCTTTCGAAAACTTAAGCAGGAGCATATTCGGTGTACAATTTCATCCGGAGGTGGTTCACACACCGTTGGGCCGGCGAGTCCTCAACAACTTCGCGCTGGATATTTGCAAGGCGCGTGCAGACTGGTCGCCAACTGCAATTATAGATGAGCAAATCAGCAAAATCGCCGGGCAGGTAGGCGATAGCAACGTCGTGTGCGGTCTCTCCGGCGGGGTTGACTCCACGGTCGCAGCCGCGTTGGTACAGCAAGCAATCGGTGAGCGGCAGGTTTGTATTTTCGTCGATACAGGCCTTTTGAGAGAGCGGGAATTTGAGTCGACTTTGGACTTGTTTGAACGGCAGATGAAATTAAATATTCGCGGTGTGCGTGCTTCCGAAAGATTTTTGAAAGCCTTGGCTGGCGTCACCGATCCAGAGGAAAAGCGACGGATAATCGGCCATGTGTTCATCGAAATTTTCGAGGAAGAAGCAATGAAGATCGGGCACGTCGATTATCTTGTGCAAGGCACGCTCTACCCGGATGTCATTGAATCGATTTCAGTTCTAGGCCCATCTGCGGTGATCAAGAGTCATCATAATGTTGGCGGGTTGCCGGCGCACATGCGTCTAAAATTAATTGAGCCGCTACGAGAATTATTCAAGGATGAAGTTCGAATAATTGGGAAGAAGTTACAGGTTTCTCAAGAACTTCTGGATCGTCATCCGTTCCCCGGCCCGGGCCTTGCCGTTCGCATCATTGGTGAAATTACTGAAGAGCGGCTTCAAATAGTGAGAGATGCTGACCGGGTACTTGAAGAGGAATTGCGCCGCGCTTCCCTATATGATTCAATATGGCAAGCTTTCCCTGTATTGTTGCCCATATCTACTGTTGGAGTTATGGGTGATTACCGTACGTATGAACGGGTGATTGCCATCCGTGTCGTACAGAGTGTTGATGGCATGACTGCCGACTGGGCACGATTGCCACATGAGCTGTTAGCTAAAATTTCAACCAGATTAATCGCTGAGGTTCGAGGGATTAATCGTGTGGTGTATGACATCAGTTCCAAGCCTCCGAGCACCATCGAATGGGAGTGATTGCGTTAAGACGTTTATTTTTCAAGGTTTAGTCGTGCCAGAGGTGAAAGTACGTGGAATCTTAAGCTCAGAACAGTTGGCAGGGGCAACACTTCCTGCCTTTTAACGCGCTTCGCCCTGTTGACATAGTCCGGATTTACGTTAGCATGCTGTTGAACTTATCGGGAATAATGTACTAAGCAAATGATTAATAATTAATTGCTTAATATGTTATGTAAGCGCTTACGACTGGCAGTCCCATAAGGCTCAACCGAATCCAAAACTAATGGTGCCCCTCAGGAAGGTAGATAGCACCAAGAGGTTAGTGAACAACAATGTTTGTAATTTAACCTATGACCGGGCGATTGCGATTCAGGTTGAATCAAATATAAGCAGTTCTCCGTGTGGTTTTTAGCTTCATTCTCAGGATCAAGATAAATGCTGGAAAAAAACATGAACGCCTTTGAGAGAGTGAAACTGGCGCGTCATCCGGATCGTCCTTATACTTTAGATTTTATTGAAATGCTGTTTGAGGATTTTGTCGAATTAAAGGGTGATCGTCGTTTTGCGGATGATCCAGCAATGGTCTGTGGTTTCGCACTTTTTCATGGCCTGTCGGTCGGTGTAATTGGCCAGCAAAAAGGACGAGATACAAAGCAGCGTCGACACAGGAACTTTGGCATGCCGAAGCCCGAGGGCTATCGAAAAGCTATGCGTTTGATGAGTCTTGCGGCGAAATTTGATCGTCCGGTCTTTTCGTTTATCGACACGCCAGGAGCCTATCCAGGGATTGATGCCGAGGAAAGAGGACAAGCTGAAGCTATTGCCACTAATCTGCTGGAAATGTCAAGGTTGAACGTGCGCGTGATAGTGACTGTAATTGGGGAAGGAGGCTCTGGCGGAGCGCTTGGCATCGGAATCGGTGATAAGGTGCTGATGCTCGAGAATGCGATCTTCTCTGTGATTTCGCCCGAAGGGTGCGCGGCCATTTTGTGGAAAGATGCCTCTCAGTCTCCGCAAGCTGCCGAGTATTTACGTCTCACAGCTTATGACTTGCAACTGTTAGGTATCGTAGACGAAGTAGTCCGCGAACCGCCAGAGGGCGCACACGGCGCGCCCGTCGAAACTGGTTTACTCCTGGATCAAGCTCTGTGGACAAATTTAGAATCGTTGAAGACGGTTACTTCAGCCGAATTACAAACGCGGCGATATGCAAAACTGCGGTCGATAGGGCAATGAGTTGATGGTATCTCGCTTATCGGAACTTTTGAAAAAATTCAGTCGCGCACGACCTACCGCCGGCACATCGATATTGAGACTAAAAGGGAATATCGTCGTCGGAAATATCTGCGGATGGTTCGGGCGTGCCGGAACCAGAGGCATCAGGGCGTATATTTGAGCTTGACCCATCATCACTTTTCCCCCCGATAAATTGCATGTCAGTGGCATGAACCTCAAGTGTATAACGTTGGCGTCCATCCTTATCGGTCCACTCCTCTACACGCAGTCGGCCTTCAAGATAAACCGGACGGCCTTTTGAGAGATACTGAGATGCTGTTTCAGCTTGTCTTCCCCATAGCGTGACACGAAACCATGTTGTAACATCTTGGTTTTCCCCCGCACGGTCTTTGCGTTTTTCATTAGTGGCGAGAGTAAAGCTGCAAACCGGCGTTCCTTGTGGCGTGTATCTTAATTCCGGGTCGCGCCCAAGATTGCCGACAAGAATCAGTTTGTTGAAAGACATTTGAACTGTCCTTTCTTCATCGCAAAAATGGAATATCTGCACTGTATACTACCTAGACCTCTGATGAGGGTCAAGGCGATAACTATCAGCTTCTTAATACTCTGTAATTTAAGAGATTAAAGTGACGAATCAATGCGGAACTCAAATAGCATGAAATCGAAGCATAACGTTTCTCTAAGAATCTTGATTACAGAGTACTTAATCTGAAAACCAAAATCCGTAGATAATAGTTTTTGTTGAAAGTCATTGAAAGCAGTAGGGATGAAAATCGAAAATTAAAGAAAAGCACGAGGTTGGAGTTTAACGTTATTCGAAAGTGGATGTTTTACTTTAAAGGTAATTTGTAGCAAACAGTTTCGATTATGTTGAAGTCCCTTAACATAAGTAACTTGGCAGTCATTCGGTTTTTGAGCATAGACTTTAATGCAGGCTTGAATGTCCTCACGGGAGAGACGGGAGCTGGCAAATCCATTATCATAGATGCGTTAGGCCTTTTGCTTGGAGGGAGAGCAGCAGCAAATGTTGTGCGTACCGCCGAGCAGTCTGCACTAATTGAAGGAACATTTGAGCTTGGTTCTCATGTTGAGCTGGGAGTTAAAGCCCTACTGAGCGATATCGGAGTTGAAATTGCGGATGAAGACTTTTTGACCATTCGTCGTGAGGTGCAACATGGAGGGCGTAGCCGTATCTTTATTAATGATAGAAATGTGACCATTGTAACTTTAAAAAAACTGCAACCATTTCTGTTGGATATACATGGGCAAGGGGAGCAACGGTCACTTCTATCGCCACATGCGCATTTGCTTTTATTAGATAAATTTGCCGGTTGTTTGGAGCTACGTCGTCAAACAGGCGTAAAATACGGAGAATGGAAAAAGACCGTCGAAGAAATTGACGCAAACGCAAGAAACAAAGCGGAACGTGAACGTCTCTTAGATATATTGAGGTTTCAGATTGCAGAAATTGAGAGCTTTGCTCCTCAACCTGGAGAAGAGGAAGGGCTTTATGAACAGAAAAAGCTGTTAACACACGCTGAACGACTCACCGAGTTAAGTGTCAATGCGTATCAAACACTTTATGAAAGTGAGGAGAGTGTCATGGCCCGCCTCAGCTCGACCCGACGTATGTTGCAGACTCTGGAGACTTTAGACAGCCGGTTTTCCTGTCTGCTGAGAGCGGTTGAAGACGCAACTATCTCACTGTCGGATGTGGCAGATACTCTTCGCAGCTACGGAAGCCAATTGGAATACTCTCCTACGCGTCTGAGCGAGGTTGAAGAGAGATTGTGTGAGTTTGAAAGGCTCAAAAGGAAGTATGGACATGATGTTGCCGACTTGAGAGAGATTAAATCGAGTCTCTGCCGTCAACTTGACCAATTAGTAAATTGGGAAGCGCATCACAATACGCTGCTTAAGAAGTTGGAAATAATCGAACGTGAATACAGTGCTTTAGTCGGAAGGTTGACTTCCTTTCGAAGGGCTGCGGTTGCTGACTTTGAGAAACGTATTATAGAAGGCTTGCGCTCTGTAGCGTTGGAAAATACGCGCTTCACTATCATTTTACAAACCGCAAAAGAACTGCGTACTTTACTTTCGGGCGACTCTCTTCACAATTCGCATGAGGTTGAAAGCGCAGAGGGTAATTCTGCGTTAACTCCAAGCTACTTGACTGCGACCGGTGCAGATCGTGTTGAATTTCATTTATCCACTAATATTGGGGAGATCGCGCGTCCTCTCAGACAGGTGGCCTCCGAGGGCGAATTATCCCGGCTGATGCTAACTTTACGGACAATTTGTCGTGATGCCGCAAGCTCGCGGGGCGAGACTACGGTTGGTACAACATTAGTGTTTGACGAGGTTGACACGGGTATCGGGGGAAGTGTCGCGGAATCGGTGGGACGACGGCTTAAGTCTCTCGCCGGAACCCAGCAAATTTTATGTGTAACGCATCAGCCCCAGATCGCAAGATTTGCGGATCATCATTATGCAATCGCAAAGCATATCGATGAAGGTCGAACCGTCACACGGCTTAAAGAACTAAGTCACGAGGAGCGTATCACTGAACTTGCCAGAATGATTGGCATTTCTCAAGAAGGTTCCACCGCGCAGGAAACTTCAAAATGGCTGTTGGAAACTGCGGAAGCAGACTTTTCTTTAGCTGCGCGGCAAATTCCCCATAGAGATCAGAAAAAGAAGAACAAGCGGAATAGGCGTCAATAAAAGAAGAACGGCAGTGAGCAACAAGTAACGTTCGGGCTTTGAAGAAGCAGGAGCGACCCAATGATGATGAGAGTGCTGAATGCTTCATTGCTGGGAGTCGCTTCAATGAACAAACGCAGTTGCCCGTAGTATTGATTGTCGTGCGAACTGCGAATAACGGCCACACTCACTGCGGCGAGCAGAACTACGGCTACCTGAGTTGCGGGCGGCGGGCGCGTTCCAGGCTCGCAACGAGCTGAATTCTCATAAAAGCCGTCGAACCATATTGGGGCGATCAAGTATTTCGACTGTCACTATAATCAAAAGGTGCTGTGTCGTGATTGAGCGGCACTGCTTTTTAATCACTACCAGAAGAACAATTGCGGCGGCAGTTTTGCATTTCTGCTACACTTCATTCAGTTGAAGCATGCGCGTAATTCTAAGTCTCTTTTTCTCAACAATTTTGCCGTTTTGCCTATTGAGCATTGAGACAGCGACTTGGAAATTTTGATAGGTATTGCGAGAACATCCTGAAAACAGGCGGTTCTCGCATTCTGAATTACGCGCACGCTTCATTTAGATAGGAAGTGAGAGTAAACGATGAAGAGCCAAGGATATCAGGTATATATAGAGACTTTCGGGTGTCAAATGAATGTTGCTGACACCGAGAGAGCCTCAGCGCATCTGACAGCCGCCGGATACCAGATAACAGAGAAGGCGGGGGAGGCGGATGTCATACTTTTTAATACCTGTTCGGTGCGTGCCCGTGCGGAGCAAAAAGTATTCAATAGGATCGGTGAAATAAAAAAAAAGCGGGGAGTTTCTGAACCTATCATCGGGATAATGGGCTGTGTCGCCCAACTGGAGGGTGAAGCGCTGACAGGTGGCGGTTCGGTTGTACGCATAGTGGCCGGAACCCGTGCCACAGACCGCCTCGCGACTTTGATAAAACGGGCACAAGATGGTGAAAGACATGTGGTCGATGTGGACGAACGTCTGGGAGATGAGCAATGGAACGTTCCTGCCACAGAGCGACTTTCTCCTTATATTGCATATATCCCTATTATCGAGGGATGCAATAAATTTTGTTCTTATTGTATCGTTCCTTTCTCCCGTGGCAGGGAACAAAGCCGGACCGCCATCGATATTCTTAATGAGATCGACAGACTAAAAGACGCAGGATATCAGGAAGTTCAGTTAATAGGACAAAATGTCAACAGTTACAGACCAAAATCTGATCTGGGACTTGAAAGATTTTCGGGGGCGACTGCTTTCTCCAGACTGCTCCGGGCAGTTGCGGCAACGAAAATGCCTCGGATCAAATTCACCACATCCTTTCCGAGAGATTTTCATCCTGACATAGTAGCGGCGATGGACGAAAATGAGAATCTCTGTAATTGGATTCACTTACCCGTACAGTCGGGAAGCGACCGTATTTTGCGCGCCATGCGACGTGGCTACAAAGTGTCCGATTATATTTCACGGATCGAGAACATCAAGAGGGCGAAACGAAACTACGCTTTGACTACAGATATTATTGTAGGTTTCCCCGGTGAAACGTCGGAGGATTTTGAAGCTACCTTGCGTCTCGTTGAAAATTGTCGATACGACAGCATCTACCTTTTCAAGTATTCTGAAAGACGCGGAACTCCGGCATCAGCATCAAAGGACGATGTGTCCGATAATGAAAAATCCCATCGATTCCACTTATTGGAAGAGTTGCAAAAAAACATTCAGCAGCAAATTTATAGAGATTATGTTGGGAAAAAGGTCTCGGTCCTGGTAGAGGGGCAAAGTGCAAAATCTCACTTTGATTTAACTGGTCACTCTACTTGCAATAAAGTGTTGAATTTTCCGGCAAACGCAGAACTCAAAGGCCGAATAGTTCCAGTACTTGTGACGGCGGCGAAGGCTAATAGTCTCTATGGTGAATTGGCATTCTAGTTATGCCCAACATTAAATGGCTACGTGAGGGCGAGACATGGAAATTGAAGTAAAGATTAGAGGTTTGATGATGGATCCGAATAGCGGCACGCCTATCGTTATTCTTAAGGATGTTAACAGCGACACTTTATTGCCGATCTGGGTGGGAGCTTATGAGGCTAACGCGATTGCGCTCGAGATCGAAAAAATAGCAACACAGCGTCCGATGACACATGATTTATTGCGTAATTTGATTGTCGAGATGGGTGCCCGAGTAGAGCGTGTAGTCATCACCGAACTCAGGGACAACACTTTTTTTGCCGTTATTGAGATGCGAAATAATGCGGGCGATTTTTTGATGCTGGATTCCAGACCCTCAGATGCGATCGCCTTAGCATTGCGCGCCGATTGTCCTATTTTCGTTAGTGAAGAGGTAATTCAGGCTTCTCATAGTCTGAGCAGCGAACAAAAGGTAGAAGCTGTTTCCGGTGAAGAAGAAGAGTGGCCGGATGTGATCGGCGAAGCAGGCGATTTACCGATGTGAACAGACTTTTTTTCTTAAAGCTGTATGTTCGTCTGTGGAAAATCTTGGTGAAGGGGTTTTAATACTGAATTTAGTGATCGCGATTGCGAATCAAAAAGGAGGAGTGGGTAAGACCACAACCGCAATTAACCTGGCGGCAGCCTTTGCCCGTCGGGGGCAACACGTCCTGCTACTCGACCTGGACCCACAGGGTAACAGTTCCATTTCTTTTCTCGACCCCGGTCTGGTCGAACTATCCGCCTATGAGATGATGTTAGAAGGAAACGTCGCTACGGCGGGAGACGGGTATATTTACAAGACCACGGTTGAGAGGCTGGACATCATTCCGGCAAAAATCAGCCTCGCGAAATTGGAGTCTAAGTTGGTGGGAGATTTCGACGCGCCATTCAGGCTCAAAGACCGGCTTGAAGCTCTGCGTGCGCGTTATGATGTCATTCTTATTGACACTCCGCCCACGCTTGGTTTGATTACCGTCAATGCGTTAGTTGCCGCGACACACATTTTGATCCCGATTCAGTCTTCATATTTTGCTTTGGAAGGCACAGACGATCTTTTGGAGACAATCGAGAAAGTCAAAGCCCGGCCAAATCCACAGTTGCAGGTATTAGGTGTAGTCGTCACGCTCCACGACCGCCGTACGACGCTGGCGCGAGAAGTGTATGAACAAATTAAAAACGTGTTCGGGAGCCAGATCTTTGAGACGGTCATAACGAAGAGCGTTCGACTTGAGGAATCTCCGGCATATAAAGAATCTATCTTCACCTTTGCCCCTCATTCTTCTGGGGCGAGTGAGTACGCGAAGCTTTGTGATGAGGTAATTAATCGTGTCTAAGAGAGGATTACCGTCGGGCATTAGAATGCGTCATGATGCGCATTATGTTGAAGAGTTAGCCGGGCAGTTCCCCACCCCAATCGGACGTTTGATTGCGCTTGAGCAACTTGATCCTAATCCTGAACAGCCACGCGTTGAGATCGGTGATCTGGAGGATCTGACCGCCTCCATCAAAGAAAAGGGAGTGTTGGAACCGCTTTTGGTTAAGCAATCTCGTCCGACTGGCCGTTGGATGATCATTGCGGGCGAGCGGCGTTGGCGTGCTTCGAAAGCTGCAGGTTTGCGGGAAGTGCCTTGTATCGTGATGGAGGTAGATGATCGGGCTGTGGCTGAGATCGCTTTGATAGAGAACATGCAACGTAAAGACCTGACGGCTTGGGAGGAAGCCGATGGACTAGCCGCCCTGTGTGAACGCTTCGGCTATACGCATGAGGACGTGGCGCGTAAAGTGGGGAAAAGCAGGAGCACCATCACGGAGGCGCTATCTATCGCCACCTTACCTGAAGTAATACGTGAGAAATGTCGACGCGCCGACATTAGCTCAAAATCTCTCCTGCTACAGATCGTGCGACAATCAGATGTCGGGGCTATGCATGAGATTTTAAGTGAAATTATCACCCGTGGTTTAAGTAGAGATGGCGCACGGGCAGCAAGGCGTCTAAGGCAAGAGGGAACTGGCAAATTACGAAGTGAAGAACAGCTATCACGACTAACTCAGGAAATCAACTCGTATAATTATAATTTTAAAACCGAAGAGTATACGTTGCAAATCCAATTCAAAAGTTCAGACATCAAAATGCCGCAGGTGGCCGACGCTTTACGTGATGCCTTAAGAGTTGTAGAAGAGAAAATAGAGAGGTCTGATATCTGATGATGAATTGTCTAAAGTAAAGCGGTCATTATGGTCAGACGGCACAATTCTTACAGAAGACTTTAGCTTGGCGTCAGCAATTCTCGGTTTAGAATCGTTAACTGATGCTTCAATTCCTAAACCGAGAATTGCTGGAGAATTGCTGGATTGGCGTGTAATTATTCCCTAATACTCTGTCGCAGTTTGGGTTGATGTTCTTAGGACGTTGGAGATTTTTTTCTTTCTCTGGCCGCTTGGCGTTGCAGCGATTTAGCCCATCGCTCGAAAGTAGGTTGGAAGGGTTTAAAAAGTCGCGAACGCCAGCTTTGTTCGTTCTCGCTCCATTCTCTCAGATACTTCTCTGTATATGCGCGTACAGAGGGTTCTATTTGTCCTTTTTTGACTGAATGCCGTAGTGTTAGGTAGTAATGCTGTCCAACCAGAGAAAATATTAAAGAGGCCAGATTGCCTTTAAAAGATAAACGAGGCAGCAGACGTTTGAAAAAGGGTTGCGAACGTGGAAGCAGAATATTGAGCGAAAGTTCCAACCAAGCCGCCTGGTTACCTTGCCGCGGATGGTAAAGCCCGGGTAGTTGGGTGCTTTGCGGCAGTCGCAGTCGAGGGTCGGTGATAGTATCGACCAAGCGTAGACGGTCTATCCCGCGCAAATGTTCTCGTGGAATCGTTTCCACGATTTTGTTGATTTGTGCAAGTGTATTGCGTGGTAATTGCGCCGTTGAATTGTTTTCTATTTTGATTGCCATCTCATTTAGGTTCTTACTGTAGGCTAGCAGAGAAGGGCTCGTCAAGGAGGAGGGGATTGCAGATATTATGCTAACAAGTTTTCTCCAAAAATTATGAAATATATGTACGCAAGCAAGATTTGGGGGTTTAATTTGACAAGCGAATTTTCTGAGCGAAAATGCTTTTTTTTGCCAAAGACAGAGGCTAAAAGCTTTGCAAAACCGGTATATCACTGATTAATGTTTAAGCGAGGGAATGAATGGGCCGAGACCTAATCGGGGAATATTTTGCTTATTTGAAGGTCGAACGGGGTCTGTCGACTAATTCTATAACAAATTATTCGCATGATTTGGCTAAATTGGTTGACTTTGCACTTCGTATTCA
>JBPCIP010000153.1:0-4383 GCA_051006195.1 Pyrinomonadaceae bacterium | reverse complement strand
TGAAAGTCCTGTTGCTGTTGTTGCTCCAAAGGATGCGAGCAAATAGTCCGAATACAAGTCCAGCATCTGTTTCTGTTTCATGCTGGAAATTTACACCTTCACGCTTATTTCGCGTAAGGTGAGTTAGTAAGAATGTGAAAAGGGAATCGCACGCCGCTCTATCGCGCGCTACTTCAATCCACAAACCGGCGCACCGGCGCATTCAGCCGAAGCGCACGGGTAAGGGGGTTTGAACGACGAAAGAAACCGTCTGTCTACGTCTTCCGTAAATTAGAAACTTACTCAGCCTTTAAGCTACAATATGCCGGTTGACTCTCCCGTCTTCAGCCACGTTATGCGCTACAGAAACAAATTATTTCTTCCCACGCTGCTTTTCGTCGCGCTCGCCGCAGGCGGGTGTGGCGGCTGGATACGACAGCCGACTGCGCCCGCCGCGTCGTCGTCTGCCGCGCCCTTGCCGCCCGCCGCGCCCTTGCCCGCCGACGAGGACGCCGCCGCTGGAACCATTCGCTTCCTCGAAGAGCGAGTCAAGAGCGACCCGGACGACTTCATCGCGTATAACAAACTCACCGGTTACTACCTGCGCAAAGTGCAGGAGACGGGCGACGTGCAGTATCTCGAACTCGCAGGGCGCGCCGCCCGCGCTTCGCTGAAGTCAATCCCCGCCGAGATGAATACGGGCGGACTCGCGGCGTTGGCGCAGACCGAATACACCGCGCATAACTTCGCTGCTGCACGCGACCATGCGCTGCAATTGAGGCAACTGGAGCCGCGCAAGAGTCTGCCCTACCTGCTGCTCGGCGAGGCGTTGCTCGAACTCGGCGATTACGAGCAGGCGGAGCAGGCTTTCAAACAGATGGAAAAGTTGAGCGGCGTCAGCTTCCCCGTCGAAACGCGCGGAGCGCGCGTCGATTGGTTGCATGGCCGGATGACGGCGGCGCGTAATCGCTACGCGAACGCGCTCGCCCTCGCGCTCGACGAATCTCCGCCTTCGCGTGAAGTCGTGGCGTGGTGTCGTTGGCAACTCGGCGAGGTGGCTTTCGCCGTAGGAGACTACGAAACGGCGGAGCGTCACTACCGCGAATCATTGACGACATACCCGGATTATTACCGCGCTCTCGCCGCGCTCGGTCGCGTGCGCGCCGCCGCAGGCGATCTCGCGGGCGGCATCGAGCAGTATGAAAAGGTCGTGCGGCGTCTGCCCGATCCGGCGTTCGTCGCCGCGCTCGGCGATCTCTACAAATTGGCGGGGAAGGACAAAGAGGCCGCCGCGCAGTATGCGCTCGTCGAGCAGATTGCGCGCCTGAGCGCGTTGAACGGCGCGCTCTACAATCGCCAACTCGCGCTCTTTTACGCCGACCACGATCTGAAAGCGGAAGAGGCTTACGCGCTGGCCGCGAAGGAGTATGAAGCGCGACGCGACATCTACGGCGCGGACGCGCTCGCGTGGACGGCATTGAAGGCGGGCAAACTCGACGCGGCACAAGCGGCCATCAAAGAAGCCCTGCGCTTGCAGACCGCAGACGCCAGACTGCTCTATCACGCCGGAATGATCGCGCGTGCCGCCGGAGACAAAAACGGCGCACGTGATTATCTCAAACGCGCGCTTGCGCTCAGCCCCCAATTCGATCCCCTCCAGGCGAAAATTGCGCGCGAAGCGTTGGCGGAGTAAGGGCTGCGACCGCGTCGATCTCCACCAGAGAAAATTTTTATGAAGTATCCCCACCCGATCCTCAAAAGCCGTCGCGCCTTTGCGCTCCTGTCGCTGATCGTCTTTCTGTCCGGCCTCCCGGCGACCGCGTTCGCACACCCGCTCGGCAATTTCACGATCAACCATTTCACCCGGCTGGAAGTCGGCGCACAGAGCGTGCGCGTGCATTACGTCATCGACATGGCGGAGATTCCCACTTTTCAGGAGTTGCCGTCGATCAACGCGGACGGCGACAGCGGGACGCCCACCGCGGCTGAGTTGGATGCTTATGCGATGCGCGCGGCGACTGATTATATCAAAGGGCTGCGTCTGTCGGCGGACGGCGCGCAATTTCCGCTCACACTGATAGCCGCGCGGATCAGTTTACCGGCGGGACAGGGCGGACTGCCGACACTGCGCCTGGAGTGTGATTACACTGGTGAGTTGCCGGCGGGGCACGCGAGCAGCAGCGGCGCGCGGCGTTTGAATTTTATTGACGCCAACCACGAAGGACGCATCGGCTGGCATGAGATCGCCGTCTCGCCGGGGGGCGGCGTCAACGTCTTCAATAGCTCCGCGTTCGGCAACACCCTGTCCAACGAACTGCGTGAATATCCCGAAAATATGCTGGCCGC
The DNA here is from genome assembly GCA_051006195.1 of Pyrinomonadaceae bacterium. Classification (GTDB taxonomy): domain Bacteria; phylum Acidobacteriota; class Blastocatellia; order Pyrinomonadales; family Pyrinomonadaceae; genus JAIVJZ01. The sequence goes on along the minus strand of JBPCIP010000153.1, from coordinate 2,058 downwards.
GCCGCTCAACGAACGCGAAGCCGCATTGTCGTTCACGACGGGCGCGCCGCCCGCGAACGCAAAGCCGCTCGTCACGCGCGACGGCGGCAAAGTTGCGTCCACGCGCGACCGGCTGGCCGAATTGATCGCCGTCAAGGATTTGACGCTCGGCGTCGCGCTTGCGGGTCTGCTGCTCGCAGCCCTGCTCGGCGGCTTTCACGCCCTTTCTCCCGGACACGGTAAAACCATCGTCGCCGCATATTTGATCGGCTCGCGCGGCACGGCGAAACATGCCGCCTTTCTCGGCCTGACCGTGACCGTCACGCATACGGCGGGCGTCTTCGCGCTCGGCCTCGTGACGCTCTTCGCCGCGCAGTATATCGTCCCCGAAAGACTCTATCCGATTCTGGGCTTCATCTCCGGCGCGATTGTCGTCGCCATCGGTTTGAGTCTGCTCGTGCGACGCATCGGCGCGGTCTTCGGCTATGTCCCACACGAACACGAGCAACACTCGCATGCGGACGGCCATACGCCTCACGCACACGATTACGCCTCCCACTCAGACGACGATCATGAGGGGCTTCATTCTCATACTCATGAGGGCGAGAGCGGGTTAGTGCATTCCCACGGCGGGCGCGAGCATTCGCATCTGCCGCCGGGAACCGACGGCGGGCCGGTGACGTGGCGGAGCCTCTTGGCCTTAGGCATTTCGGGCGGATTGTTGCCCTGCCCGTCGGCCTTAGTGGTGCTGCTCTCGGCCATCTCCTTTCAACGCGTCGGCTACGGGCTGCTGCTGGTGGTCTCGTTCAGCATCGGATTGGCGAGCGCGCTGACGGGGATCGGTTTGTTGTTCGTCTACGCGCGGCGCTGGATGGAGCGGCCACTGTCGTCGACGGGCGTGCTGGTGCGTGTCTTGCCCGCTTTCAGCGCGTTCGCCATCACCTGCGCGGGCCTGATTATCTGTTATCAGGCCATCGGCGAGGCGGGCTACAGCGTGCCCGGACTGGGCCGGAATTTACTGGCGCAGGGGCAGGCGCTGTTTGCGGACAAGGAACCGGCGTTCGCACAGATGAGCACGCTCGCTGTGCTCGGCCTCGGCCTCGTCTTCGGCCTCAAGCACGCGACGGAAGTGGACCACGTCGTTGCGGTCTCCAGCATCGTCAGCGAGCAAGGCAAACTGTGGCGCGCGGCGCTCGTCGGCGGGTTATGGGGAGTGGGCCACACGGCCTCGCTCGTCATCGTCGGGACGGTGGTGCTCGTGCTTCGCGTGGCGATCCCGGAGCGCGTCGCCAGCGGATTGGAGTTCTGCGTCGCTTTAATGATCATCGGACTCGGCGTCGCCACCCTGATTCGCGCCGCCCGCCGCCGTGCCCCCGTGCATGTGCATCCGCACCGGCACGACGGTGCAGCGCACGCGCACATCCACTTCCATGAGACCGATGCGGAGCACGCGGACGCGGTTGCGCCGCATTCGCACGCCGTCTCGCGCATCGGCATCAAACCGCTCGTTGTCGGCGCGATGCACGGCCTCGCCGGTTCGGCGGCCTTAACGCTGCTGGTGTTGGCGCAAATTCCTTCAACGCTGCTCGGCTTGCTCTACCTCGCGGTCTTCGGTCTCGGCTCGATTGCGGGCATGCTGCTGATGTCAGGACTCGTCGGGTTGCCCTTCGTGTTGAGCGTCCGTAAACTGACCGGCCTCCACTATGGTTTGCAGGCCGGGGCGGGCATTTTAAGCGTCTGCTTCGGCCTTTGGTACGCATACGAAACCGGGATCGCAAGCGGGCTCTGGAGCGGGAATTGATTCGGTGCGTGCCTGAAAAAATTCCGATAGTGGGTCAGTTTGATATGTAAGACCAACTTGGTGCGCCGTACATGGTATGCAATCTTCTGCATTCGGTCGTGTCTCAGAATTTATGCTGGGGTGAAATGAAGGCTCGGACAAGCTATTCTTCGAGGTGTGAGCTACGAAGAAGTTACTTGTCCGAGCTGTGCCTCTCGACACGTCAAGAAGAATGGCACAACTGCCAATGAGAAACAAAAGCATCGCTGCCTTGAGTGCCAACGGCAGTTCATCACCTC
>JBPCIP010000152.1:0-8362 GCA_051006195.1 Pyrinomonadaceae bacterium | reverse complement strand
CGCTTCCCGCCTGACGGCGCGATTCCACTATCCATCCGAAGTCGGCGCACTCTTATCGAGCGAGCGCGGTGTCGCACTTGGCGAGAGACTGGCGGATTTGATCGATTCGACTCGTATCCGCGTCGCTGGCAATCTGGTTGCGGCTGTGTATATCAAGAAAGATATCGAGACTGCGCCGATGGTGGTCGCGCGCCGCGCGCCAGTGGCCGAGTCTTTGCACGGCGTTTTTGGCGGCCAACGAGGTTTCGGCCAGCTTCATATTGCTATTGCCGACTTTCATCTCCAGAACGGCGACGGCGCGGCGGTGGAAAGCGTCGGAAGGGTTGGGCGCAGACAGTTGCTCGTAGATAGCGAGGGCGCGCCGGTAGTAGTCGAGCGCGCCGGCGGCGTCACGCTTGCCCATCAGCGTGTTGCCGATGTTGTTGTAGTTTTCGGCGAGATAGCTTTGCACCTTCATGTCTGCGGGAGTGCTGATTCTCATCTCCTCCATCAGCCTGACGCATTTTAGATAGGATTCGAGCGCGCCGTCGAGGTCGTTCGTGTCCTCCAAGCTCAGGCCGACCTGACCGTACTGAATGGCGAGGTCGAAGCGCCACTCGGCGTTCGCCGGTTCGGCAGCGGCGAGAGTTTCGTGGATCATTAACGCCTGACGCTGTTGGCTCAGCGACTCCGGCAATTGCCCGAGTCCCAGCAGCATTCGGCCAGCGCGTTGATGGGCGATAGCGAGGTCGCGGCGCGCGGCGGCGTTGTAGGGGTCGGCGGTTGCCATGCGTTCGAGGATCGAGCGGGAGCGCTGCACATGTCCGAGGGCTTCGTCAAACTTGTCGAAGCGGTAAAGCGCGTCTGCCACTTTGAGATGCGCGTTGGCGAGATTGCGCTGCGCCCGCGTGTTCAGCGGCTCGGCGGCGATGCGCGCTTCTTCCAGCGACAGAGCTTTGCGGCTGTTGTCGAGCGCGCCCGCGAAATCGCCCTGAGTGTCGAGCACGTTGCTCATCGCCATGTAAGCGTCGCTTAAATCCTCACGGGCTTGACGCGCCGGATCGCCCTCGTCGTGCGCTATGGCTTCGAGCAGATTGATGCCCTTGCCGAGTTGCACACGCGCGCCGGCGGGATCGCCGAGGTTCGCGCCCCCGTTGTTGCCGCGCAGTTGGCCGATGAGGATCAACGCGCCCGCCAATTCGCGGCGCAGTTCGGAGTCTGAAGCGTTCGACTGCGCGAGCGATTCGCGCGTCGCCAGCGCGCGTTTGAAGAGCGCGAGAGCCTCTTCAAGTTGACCCTCGCCCGCGAGGATGCCGCCGATGCGCTCTTCACCTTCGGCCACTGCGCGCCGCCGCAACGCGCTCTTTGGTTCGGCAGCCAGCAACGTCTCACGCAGACTGAGCGCGCGCCGGTAGCTTGCGAGCGCACCCTGTTTGTCGCCCAGACTCGACCCGCCGGGTTGTCCCTGTACGTCGCCGATTTTCACGTAGGCCGTTGCCAATTCGCCCTGCAACTCGCGTTTGTCACCAGCCGCCTGCGTGAGGCTGTCAAGGTATTCGAGCGCATCGCTGACCAGCATCTGACGCGCCCGCGTCGCGCCGGGCAAATTTTCAATCGCGTCGTGATACTTAAAGACCACGGCGTTCGCCAGCCGCCGCACGTCATCGAAACGGCGTTCCGCCACGGTGCGCTCGCGCCGAGCGACGCGCGCCTGCCATGTCGCCACTGCCAGACCCGCGGTGAGCGCGAGAAGGACGAACGCGGCGGCGACGGTCTCACGCGCGTGCCGCCGCATGAACTTCTCCGCGCGGTAGCGAAACGTGTCTTTGCGCGCCGTGACGGGCAAGCCTTCGAGATGGCGGCGGATGTCCTCCGACAGTTGCTCGACCGAGCCGTAGCGTCGCTCCGGTTCCTTGCGTAGCGCAGTCAATACGATGGTATCGAGGTCGCCGCGCAAACGGCGGCTGAGGCGTTCGTGCGTGTCAGCGCGCGTGCGGCTCGCAGTTTTCGCCGCGCTCTGCTTGCCGCCGGTTCCCTGCGCGCCCGCGTCGGTGTGGCTGACGGCGACGCTCGGGCGCTCCGGTTCCTGCGTCAGGATGGCGGCGGCGATCTCCTGCGGCGCGCGACTCTTGAAGTAGTAGGGACGACGCCCCGTCAACAATTCGTAGAGCAGCACGCCCAAGCTGTACACATCGCTCAAAGTCGTGACGGGCAGGCCGCTGATCTGTTCGGGGCTGGCGTATTCCGGCGTCATGGCGCGCATCTGCGTCCCCGTCTGTTCGATGGAGTGCGCGGCCTCTGCGGACTGAAGCAGCTTGGCGATGCCGAAGTCCAACAGCTTCGGCACGCCTTCGCCTGCGACGAGGATGTTCGACGGTTTCAAATCTCGATGCACGACGAGGTTGCGGTGCGCGTAAGAGACAGCCGCGCAGATTCGCTGAAAGAGTTTGAGCCGTTCGGCGGTCGAGAGCTTGCGCGCGTCCGCATACTCATCAAGCGGCTCGCCATCGATGAACTCCATGATGAAATAGGGTAGCCCCGCGTTGGTCGTTCCGCCGTCGAGCAGGCGCGCGATGTTCGGATGATCAAGGTTGGCGAGAATCTGCCGCTCCATCACGAACCGGCGCAGGATGGCCTCTGAATCCATCCCGCGTTTGATGACTTTGACGGCCACTTGCTGATCGAACTGATCGTCGGCGCGCACGGCCTCGTAAACGACGCCCATCCCGCCGTGCCCCAGTTCACGCACCAGCCGGTAGGAGCCGACACGCGCACCCACCAGATCGTCTTTATCCACCACTCTGGCCGCCACGTCGAAAGCTGAATCCTCGATAAAGTCAGCCGCCGGTATCTGGCAGGCGAGCAACGCCTCGACCTCCGCCAGCAGGAGCAAATCGCCCGCGCACGCCTCAGCCACGAAAGCAGACTGCTCGGCGGGCGCACGTTCGGCGGCGTCGTTGAAAATGCGTTTAAGCTCTTGCCACTGTTCAGAAGTCATCAGTCCGGCCTCGCATATCCTTTGCCGCGAATCTCGCTGGCAGACTCATTCAATTGTTAACGCAGGAAAAACAGGCGGGACGGCTCAAGGTCTTTGATGGCCCGGTCGCATGCGTCACCGCTGGCGGGCGAGTTGGCTGTAGAGCCATGTTTTAGCCATGTTCCATTCGCGCTTGACGGTGGCGGGCGAGACACTGGTGACTTCGGCGATCTCTTCGATTGACAGCCCCGCGAAGAACTTCAGTTCGACCACACGGGCCTGCTGTGGATCGAGCGTGCCTAAGTGAGTAGCCAAAAGTCTTTGCAAAAAAGATTGCTGAAAATCAATAAATACGGGCTAAAAAACAATATTTGTCGATTCATAATTCCAAAAACTTTTGGCTACTCACTTAGGCGGTCGAGGGCTTCGTCCAATGCGATCAAATTGATGTCGCGGCTGGCAAAGAAGGCGAGGGACTCGTCGAGCGGAACTTGCCGGTCGCCGCCCCCGCGCTTGCCGGAGTGCTTCGCTTCAGCGTGGTTGACGAGGATGCGGCGCATCATCGTCGCAGCTACGCCGAAGAACTGCTCGCGGTTCTGCCAGTCAATATCCAACTGCCCGGACAGCCGCAGGTAAGCCTCGTTGACGAGGGCGGTCGGTTGCAGGGTGTGGTCGGCTCTCTCTCGGCGCAGATAGTTGCGCGCCATCCGGCGCAGTTCGGCATAGACGAGTTGCATCAACTCGTCGAGCGCGCCCTGTTTTCCTTCGCTGACTTCGCCGAGCAACGTCGTCACGTCTTTGACGGGGGAAGACATGATTCAGGTCGCCTCCTCCTCAGACTCAAACGGCGAGATTGTAACCCGCCCGCGCGCCGGTGCAAAAAAAAGGTGGACGGGTGAGCCGCCGCGCCCGAATTTCCGGCGTTAGAAAGTAGAAGCAGATTTCGGGCAGCCCGCATTGCCGCCCGTCGGAAGTAATGACGCACCCGAAGGAGAAACAAGAAAATGAAAGCGATGGAAGCTACGTTCAGAAATTCGATGTTGGTGGTGTTGGCGTTGATGGTGGTCGGTCTGTTCGCGCTCAGTTGTCAAGCGAGCGGGAGCGGAAACTTTAAGCCGGTGGCCGGAGCGCCGGGCGAAGATGAAATAAAAGAGACGATTAAAAAAGGGTTCGACGAAACTTACCTGAGCAGCACGGCGAGAGACATCTACGGCGTCGCATCGGTTGAATATGAATTCGGCCCCATCAAAGTCGGCTCAATCGTGAAGAAGCAGATGGGACGTGGGGAAGAGGCGCGCGACGTTTACCCGGTCAGGGTTAAAGTGACCGTCAAGCAGACGCGTAAGGACGGCGAAGTCAGAACCGTCGAACGAGGAATTGAGGGCGAGACCTTCTTCTTCTTCAAAGACGGCTTTGACGAGTGGAGTTACAGAACCGGCAAATCTTAACTTATGTAAAATACGACCGGGCGCAGCCGGAGCAGACGGACGAGCAAGGGCGCGTGCATTACCAGACCGGCCCAATCGCCGCGCTTCGCGTCTGCGGCGCTAATACAAGCAAGGCGGGGGACTTCGCGCCGGGCAGAACGCGCGGCTCAATTCAAAAGAGGAAACCACGGTGATGAAACGAACAATGAGACTGCATTTTTCCGCTTTGCTCTGCTTGTTGATGCTCGCCGGTGCGGTTGCTCCGGCTTTCGCGCAAGATGAATTGAAAGAGGGCGAGGAAGTCGTGATTACAACCCTCGCAGGACAGGAATGTAACGGCGTGGTCGCGTCGGCGCAAAGCATCGTCAGCCCGGTTTTGTATTCGGTTACATGGACTTGCAGCGACGGCTCGCAAAACAGCGCCGGTTTTTACCGGGCAGCAATTCGCCGTCCATCCGAAGATTACCCGGCGCTTGCATTCAAAGTCGGAGACAAAGTTGAAGTCGGAAACGGGGATAAAGGAACCGTCACTGAAATCCGACCCGGCGGATATAAAATTCTTTACGACGGCAAAGGTTATGAATTATGGTCTGCCGCCCATGAAGTGCGTTCGCCTCCGGGCGCGGCGAAACCGGGCAATAACAGAAGCAACGGCAGCGCTGCCAACGCTCGCAATGCAAATCCGCCGGTGGCTACAAACAACAATCGCCGGTCTAACAGCCCTGTGCGCTCCCAACCGGCGACGACCGCTTCCGCCGCGCAGGAATGCGGGCAAGTCGGCGGCAAGATCGAGGTTTTATCGGGTAGCGTCTGGTACGGGGCGACGATTCTCGAAGCCGGAGGAGGCACGTACAAAATTCGTTACGACAAATTTTCCAGCACGTATGACGAACGGGTGACGCCTGACCGCATTCGTCCACGCGGGAGCACGACATCGTGCGGCGATGCAAAGACGAAGTATGCGGATAATCTGGATTTCTTTGTCGGCACATGGAGAGTAACGATCTACGGCGGCATATCGACTACGGAACGCGGAGACAAAATTTACCGGGAATATTCCCTTAATTCCAGCACGCGCCCGCCGCTCGTCATCAACGCCGACGGCACTTACGCCTGGGCAGACCGCGACGGAAAACCCGTGCGCGGCAGATGGCGACAAATGACCGCTCAGGAAGACCCCTATTTCGGCGGGCAAAGCGGAATCGTTCTGCTCAGAGCCGTGAGCGGCGTTGATTGGAACGTCAAGTATAAGGGCGTGAGAGATTTGAAAGACGAAATCAGCATTGCTTCAACGGCGGGCAGTTGGGACGGCGAGCGCATGGGCGCAAGCAAAGGCAAACCCGCCTACACCAAACAAGAGTACGCCGTCGGCGATGCCGTCATCGTCAACTACGGCGGCGAGGAATGCGATGCAACGGTGATCGAGATAATTACGCATCAAGCCGAAACGCTTTACCGCGTTGATTTCAAATGCAGAAACACCAGCAACACCGGAAACTTCGCGCCGAGCAGAGTACGCCGCCGTTAAATCTCAATGAGGAGAACCCGGTTCGCTCCAATGGAGAAAATCATCATGACGCGACGAAAGTTGATTCTGTTTCTATCCGGTTTTTTCTGCTTGTTTCTGCTCGCCGGTTCAATCTTTCCGGCTTTCGCGAGCGGGGATGAATACAAAAAGGGCGACGAAGTGACGGTTGATATTTACGGCGACGGCAAAAAGGTTTGCAACGGCATTGTCGAAGAAGTCTATCGTTATCCGAGCGGGACATTTTATTCGGTGATCTGGAATTGCGGCGACGGTTACAGCAGAAGTAACACCGGAGTAGTCCCGCTCGACAGACTGCGCCCGCGCGGTGGCGGTGGCGAAGCTAAGAAACCGCCGGTTGAGAAAGACAACTCCAACCCGGCCAGGAACGACGATACAAACCGCAAACCTGAAGTCACGCGCGACGACGGCGATAGGGAGTCGGATTCTGAGACAACCGTTTCCACGGAAGATTTGGATTATTTTTACGGCAAATGGAAATTATCGAGATTTGGCGGCGGTTCAGAAGTCGAACGCGACGGCAAGATTTACCGGGAGACGTTGCTCTATGTCGCCAAAGCCGCGCCGATCACGATCAACGCCGACAGCACGTATGTTTGGATTGTGCGCGACGGCAGCACCGTTAAAGGAAAATGGCGCAAGTTGAAACCGGAGGAGGATGTTTTGACGGGCGGAAAGAACGGGTTGGTGCTGCTCAAAGGATTCGACGGGGTGGATTGGAAAGTTAGTTTTACAGGTGTGCAAAACGGTAAAGAGTCGATCAAAATTTATTCGTCTTTGGGAAACTTCGATGGCGAGCGGATTGGCGCGAACAAAGGTGATCCCGCGTGGAACAAAGTTCAATTCTCCGCAGGCGAGCAGGTCGTCGTCACCGTTCCGGGCGGCGAACAATGCAACGCTGAAATCGACAAGCCCGCGCGAGACTATACCGGCACGGTCACTTACTACGTTTATTACACTTGCCGCACCGGCGGGAGAACGTCGGGGAGTTTTCCGGCACACAAAATCCGTCGCCGCTAACATCGCGACAAGCGTGATTGCTCAATTAGGGCGGTGCGTCTGGGATGTTCGGCAACTCACTGTCTTACGACTGGGATGGTCGAATTAGACCTAAACTTGAGGCGCACATTTGACACCATGTGCGCGATGGCTACGTTTTCCTCCGCCACTAAAATGATAGCGGTCTCCAGCGAGATTCTGATGAAAAAATTAACTGATGCCGTCCGACTCACTTTTCTGACTTTCGTGCTGGCGGGAGCTTTAGTTTGCCTGTGCCTTACCTCCACGCAAACGCACGCGCAAGGCTGCGGCGGCAAATTGAGTTACGTCGTCCTCGACGAAAAGGGTAAGCCGATGGACGCGGAGATGTTGAAGGAAGTTGACTTGAAAGTGCCCGTCGGTTTCTGCGGCCACATCCGTGAAGGGACGCTCACCTTTCGCCGCCGACAAATGCGTTTGCTGTTTCGCGGCATCTCCACACTCAACAACGAGCATTTCAAAGTTGAATTGCCGCCATTCGCCGAAGGCACGTTCGCGGCAGACTTCACCGGCGGGTGCGACGCCGGCGAAGTCTCTCAGCCCCGTGCCTGCTTCATCTCCGCTGCGAGATGGAAGAGAGTTGACGAGAGCGCGAGCGGTTCGCAGGCGTCGGGCGTCGGGGTCGTTCCCGTTTCCCAGAATCCGCCGGCCACCAATTCGCACCTTGAAAAAGGACGCGAGCACGCCACAGCTAAGCGGTGGGAGGACGCCGTCTCGGAGTTTAAGCAGGCCACGCGCGACGAGCCTGCGAACGTCGCTGCTTATGATGATCTGGGGGGCGCTTACATAGAGTTGAGGAAGTTCAACGAGGCGGAGGCGGCATACAGAGAGGCCGTCAGGCTGAAGCCGAACAACGCCGAGGCGCATAACGGTCTCGGTCGCGCCCTCGAAAAATCCGGACGACTCGAAGAATCGCTCAGCCCCTTCAAGGAAGCACTGCGGCTGTCGCCCGACAACGGCAAGTATCATCGCAATCTGGGCAACGTGTACGGGACGCTCGGTCGCAGCGCTGAAGCGATAGCCGAGTTGAAGGAAGCCGTCCGCCTCAACGCGAAGGACGTGGACGCGCACACGTTGCTCGGCATTAGATGTTCCGACAAAGTGTAAAAGAGTTGAGCTTCGCTTGACCTACCGATGAGTAGGCACACTTCTCCCAAGTCAGCCTGCTAGCCGACGATTGTGGCAAACTGGATCAGTCCCACCACGGCTGACGTGACGGAGGTGAACAACCCCAACGGCATCCGATACTCGTCTCGCACGATTCTCCAGCCTTTCACTCTTCTGATCCCATGTTCGACTCTCACCCGCTTCTTCGACAACTCCTTGTTCTGAGCCTTTTGCGCTTCGCTCAATTCTTTCCCCTTTGGTTTCTTCCGTGGCGTCTCGATCTCAGGA
>JBPCIP010000151.1:0-23497 GCA_051006195.1 Pyrinomonadaceae bacterium | reverse complement strand
CCGTCAACAAGATGTTGGCGTTGCGTGTCATCAGAGCTAATGGTTGGTGGAAAGAGTTTTGGCAACAACGTCAGTTAAAGTTTCTTGCTGCTTGAAACATTTACCGACTGTTTCCGGTTACACCCGGCGAGAGTCGCCTGCTTGACACCTCTGCGCCCCGCTCCGTATATTCTTTTCTCGGTTTGAGGGGATGTGGCGGAATTGGCAGACGCGCAGGTCTCAGAAGCCTGTGATGGTGACATCGTGGAGGTTCGACCCCTCTCATCCCCATTTAACGGCAGAGGTCAGAGGTTAGAGGTCAGTGAGAGGCAAACTGCTTTTACTGATCTCTAACCTCTGACCTCTATTTATTTCAGTTAATCGCTTCCGAAGCGTTGGCGGGCGATTGCGCCGTGCGCGCATCCATGATGACGAGCGATTGTTCGTCGAAGAGCGTCGAATTGATGAGTGTCTGCACCCAGTATTCGCCCGGTGTGTGGAAGGTGACGTTGACGAAGAAGCTGACGTTATCCGCATGCCCCCCCGCCGCGATCTCGAAGGGTGCGGGTTCGGATACCACCACGGGTTGCTTTTTGTCGGGCGACAGAATCCGCACCTCCGAGAGATACCGGCCCTCGCCGCGCCAGTGGTTGACGATGGCAAATTTGATCAGCGAGATCGGCAACTGCTGCACCAGCATGTTCTGAAAGACACCCACCAGCGACAACTTGTTACCCACCTCCAGGCGCACGTCGTCGCAAAAGATCGTGTAGACCAGTTCGAGTTTATCTGTTTGATTCGTTGTCTTCATTTTATCTCCGTGTTCAATAAATGTTAGCAGTTACGACTTGGCTCATCTCTCCCAACGATAAATCGGCGGCCTGTTTTCAATCGTGCCGACGAAACAAAAATTTTGCGCTTTTTTGTCTGCGCTTTTTTGTCAATGACCATCAGTGCTGCTCATCACCCTTCCTGCCTGATTTGTCCGACGGGGCTTGGTTCAAGTTCCGCAACGGGAGTGGGTCGCATCTGTGTCGCGGCAGTGTTTGTGTCAGTTGTTGTGGAAGTCTCGGATTTCGTCTGCGGCAGCATGTTGTGATTGAGCACCGAGCCACCCGCGAGCAGGTAGAGCACGGCCATGCGAACGGCGAGACCATTGGCGACTTGATCAAGGATGAGAGACCGCGCCCCGTCGGCCACGTCGGAAGCGATCTCGATGCCGCGATTCATCGGGCCGGGGTGCATGACGATAGCATCTGGTTGCGCCCCGCCGAGCCGCTTGAAACTGAGGCCGTAATGCACCGCATACTCGCGCAAGCTGGGAAAGAACGCCGCGTCCTGCCGCTCGCGCTGGATGCGCAGGACCATCACTACGTCCGCCCCGGCAATCGCCTCCTCAACACGGTTCGCGACGCGCAGTTCGCCCCCGGGCACGAGTTCGTTCAACTCCTGTGGGACCAGCGTGCCCGGCCCGGCGAGGCGCACCTCTGCGCCAAGTTTCGTCAAGAGGTGGATGTTTGAACGCGCCACGCGCGAATGAAGAATGTCGCCGATGATGGCGACCTTCAGATTTTCGATGCGCCCCTTGTGTTGCCGGATCGTGAGCGCGTCGAGCAGAGCCTGAGTGGGGTGCTCGTGCGCGCCGTCGCCCGCGTTGATGATGGCGGCGCGGCAGATGCGCGCGAGCGCGTGCGGCGCTCCCGCCGAAGGATGGCGCAGGATGATGAAGTCGGGCGACATCGCTTCGAGGTTGCGCGCCGTGTCGAGCAGGGTCTCGCCTTTGATGACGCTCGAAGTCGAAGCGCTGATGTTGATGGTGTCGGCGGAGAGGCGTTTGCCGGCGAGTTCAAAAGAGGTGCGGGTGCGTGTGGAAGGCTCGAAAAAGAGATTGATGATGGTGCGCCCGCGCAGGGTAGGCACTTTCTTGATCTCGCGTTGCGAGATGGCGCGGAAAGTCTCCGCCGTGTCGAGGATATGCACGATCTCCGCCGGGGAGAGTTCGCTGATGCCGAGCAAATGTTTGCGTGCCAGACCTGTCTTCATTCGCCCCTCTCAAATTTCAACCGTCTTACCCGCTTCAGCTTCGATGCCAACACTCCCGCCGCCCACATGAAAATGGCGGCCATCTGAAGGCCGCCATCTTTATTCACTCTGCGTCGCCGGTCGTTCGACGATGGCGACTCCCTCTTCGCCGTCAAACTCGTTGAGCATGACTTTGATGATCTCGCTCCTTTTCGTCGGCGCGAACTTCCCGACGAAGTCCGCCTGAATCGGCAACTCGCGATGCTCCTTGCCGCGATCCACGAGGACGGCGAGTTGCACGCGGCGCGGGCGTCCGAAATCGATCAACTGGTCGAGCGCGGCGCGAATGGTGCGTCCCGTGTAGAGCACGTCGTCGATGAGAACGATGTTGCGGTTATCGACGCCGCCCGGCAAGTCCGTCCGATTGATGATGGGGTTTGCGCCGACGGTCGAAAGGTCGTCGCGATACAGCGTAATGTCGACGACGCCGACCGGCGGGCGGTCGCATTCGAGGTCGGCGATCTTATCCGCGAGGCGATGCGCGAGCGGCACGCCCCGCCGCTGGATGCCGACCAGATAGAGATCGCTAGAGCCTTGATTCTCCTCCACGATCTCCGAGGCAAGGCGTGCCAGCGCGCGATTGATGCGCGCTCCGTCCATGATCCGAACTTTCTCCACAAATTCCATTGGCGCGGATACTAACATAAAGCGGTGACGGGTGATAAAAAATCAGCCGTTAAAAAGTCGAAGGCGGAGGTGGGTGACAAGCAATAAGCAACAAGTTAAACTCTTTTTCGTGCTCTCATCTCATCACTTATCACTCGTCATCTATTGATGTTATATCGCTCGCTCGTGCGTCCCCTGCTCTTTCGTCTCCCGCCGGAGACGGCACATGAATTCGCTTTGCATGCGCTCTGCGCAGCTTTCAAGCCGGAGAGCGTCAGGCGTCTGGCGGCGCGGCGTTTGAGTCGCGATTTGTTCGGCAAGCTCGAACGCTTCGGCTTGAGTTTCAGTAATCCGGTGGGGCTGGCAGCGGGGTTCGATAAGAACGGAGCGGCGGTGCAAGAGTTGTCCGCGCTCGGATTCGGTTTTTTGGAAGTGGGGACGGTGACGCATCTCGCGCAAGCGGGCAATCCGCGCCCGCGCCTGTTTCGACTTCCGGCGGACCGCGCGCTCATCAATCGACAGGGTTTCAATAACGAAGGCGCGGCGGCGCTGGCGGTACGCCTGCAACAGGGCCGACCCGGTTGCGTGCTCGGCATCAACATCGGTAAGAGCCGCGCCGTGGAAGTGGCCGATGCCGTCGCTGACTATCTCGCGAGTTTCGAGATCGTCCACTCGCACGCTGACTACATCACAATCAACGTCAGTTCGCCCAACACGCCCAACCTGCGCCAACTGCAACGCGCCGACGCGCTCACCGCATTGCTCGCCGCGCTGCAAACACGTAATCAGGAACTTTCGCTCCAAACAGCGCGTCCGCAGCGCGTGCCGCTGCTCGTCAAAGTTGCGCCCGATCTCGAAGAACCCGAACTTGAATTGATCGTGGATGTCGCGCGGCGCACGGGGGTCGACGGGATCATCGCCACCAACACGACGACGGCGCGCACGTATCTGTCGCACACCCCGGCGGCGTTCGTCTCGACTATCGGCGACGGCGGACTGAGCGGCGCACCGCTCAGGGCGCGTTCGACCGAAGTGATCCGCACATTGTATCGTCTCGCGCGTGGTTCGCTCACGATCATCGGCGTCGGCGGCATCTTCAACGCGGCAGATGCGTGGGAGAAGATTTGCGCCGGGGCGAGTCTCGTGCAACTCTACACGGGTTTTATTTACGAAGGCCTTACTGCCGCGCGCGACATCAACGACGGACTCGCCGAGATGCTGCACCGCGAAAATTTTCACACGCTTGACGAGGCCGTTGGTTGCCGCGCGGAAATGCGCCCCACCGTTTCTGGCGGCAAGCGTTCGGCCCTCGTCTGAGAGTCAGCGTTGACAGCACCGCGCTTTACTTAAGCCGGGCGGGTCGTGGTGGCGAGGACCAGCCGCCCGGGTCAAGCAGGCGGTATCGATCTATCCCAAGTTATCATGGACAACAAATTGATCGTCGCACTCGACGTAGAAACCGTGAAGGAGGCGCGCGGACTCGTCTCGCTGCTCGGCGCGCAGGCCGGGATGTTCAAGATCGGGTCGCAACTCTTCACCGCCGCTGGGCCGGACTTCGTGCGTGAGATCGTGGCGAAGGGAGGGCGCGTTTTTCTCGATCTCAAATTCCACGACATCCCCAATACGGTCGCCGCCGCGAGCCGCGAAGCCGTCAGGCTCGGCGTCTCGCTCTTCAACATTCACGCGGCGGGCGGCAGCGAGATGATGCGGCGGGCGGCGGAAGCCGCCGCGGAGACAGCCGCACGCGAAAATTTGCCCCGACCGAACCTGATCGCCGTCACCGTGCTCACCAGTGCAGACGCGGCGACGCTGGCGGAAGTCGGCGTCGCCGGCGCGTTGGAGGAACAAGTCAAGATGTTGGCGAAACTGGCCGCGTCGAGCGGGCTTGACGGCGTGGTTGCCTCGCCGCACGAGATCGCGCCGGTGCGCGCGGCAATGGGCGTGGCGCACGAAAACTTTCTGCTCGTCACGCCCGGCGTGCGCCCCGCGTCCTCAGCACACGACGATCAAAAACGCGTGATGACACCCGCCCGCGCCGTGCGAGCCGGGGCAGATTACATCGTCGTCGGGCGCGCGATTCTCAATGCCCCCGATCCTTTGCGGGCGGCGCAGGAGATAATCGAAGAGATGAAGCTCGCCGCTGAAATATCTTCAAGCAGCAGGCCGGAAGAGATCAGCATCTGAAGTTGGCCGCAAGGCTCGCGCGGATTTGCGCCAGGTGGGCGATAGACAGGTGCGTGCGCGTCTAAGTGTGGTGTAAGCTGGTAGTTCCTGATTCTCCCGTTGAAGATAAAGGGAACGGCATTCGTGCGTGCGGCGTGTAATGCTTTCGTCTAACTGTGCGTGCGTGCCGTTAGCCAGGAAAAGTTGACACGAACTCTGCGGAAATGAGGAAGTTACTTTTGCACCGAAGACATCACTTGCTATCGGCATTCACATTGCTGCTCCTCTTTCTGACGCTTTCCGCGTCGCTCTCCGCGCAGCAAAGTTCGGGCAGCGCTGGCCCCGGCGAATTTTCTCCGGCTCCATATCAAACCGGCGAAAAATTGACTTATAACGTCTCCTTCTCAAACTTCGCGAGCGCGGCGCACGTCGAGGTCTTCAATGCGGGGCGCGGGCAATTCTTCAATCGTGAGGGCATCGAACTGCGCGCCAATGTGCAGACCGTCGGTATCGTCCGCGCTGCCCTCTACGCCATCAACAACGAATACACGGCCTACGTCGATCCGCAAACAGGACTGCCCTATCGCACGCGCTTTCGGAATGTCGAAGGCGCGGAAAATTTGACGCCGGGAGCGGTGAACGCAGGAGGCCGGTCCGCTCCCGCCATCGAAGCCGCATCCACAACTTACGACTTCCTCTCCGCGCTCTTTCGCCTCCGTGCCCTGCCGCTCGCGCCGGGCGCAAGCTATCCGATCAACGTGCAGGGCGGCGACGGCGTGCGCTACGAAGCAGAGTTGCGCGTCACGGGACGCGAGGCGGTGAAAACTCCGGCGGGCACTTTCAACGCCATCGTGACGCAACTGCGCGTGCGTAATAATCCGACGGTGAACAACTATCGCCCCCGCATCTACTTTAGCGACGACGCGCGCCACGTCCCCGTGCTCTTCATCGCGCGGCTCGCGACGGGCGAGATTCGCGCCCAACTCGCCAGTTACGAGTTGCTGGAGGCAGCGCCGCCCGGCGAAGTCGCATCTGTTGAACCTCCCGTCACCAATCCGACTCCCGCGCGCAGGCCCGTGCTCCCCGCCGCGCCCTCCGCCGCCGTTGAAGATGCGTCGGAGGCTTCAGCGGACGAATTGCCTTTCAAGGTCGGCGAACAATTGAATTTCACTTTCTTTCTCGGCAACGCGACACAGCCAGTCGGTACGGCTAACTATCAAGTGCGGGCGCGCAATCGCTATTCCGGTCGGGATGGTTTCTGGCTCTCGGCGACGATGGCAACCGCCATTGCCCTGCAACAACTCTTCCCCGTCAACGACAAAATCGAGACTTACGTGGACGCGAAGACGCTGCTGCCCTTCCGCAGCGAATTGCAAATTCGTGAAGGCTCTCATCGGGTGCAAGGCGTCGTCAGTCTCGACCAGGAGCGCGGCACGGCCATCGCAACCGATGGACAACCACTGGAGATTCCCGTCGGCACTTACGATCTCGTCTCGGTTATCTATGCGTTGCGCTCATTCGACCTGACGCCGCCCAAACGCAACGCCGTCTCCATCCTCATCAACAAACGCCCGCGCACGCTCTCCATCACTTCGCTCAAACGCGAGATGATCCAGTTGGGCGGCAAGAACATCCCCGCCTATCAACTCGCGCTCGCTACCGATGATGCTCAAGGCGACCGCCTCAATTTGCGCCTCTGGGTCGGCGCAGACCGCCGCCGTCTCCCACTTCGCCTGACGGCCACGACGCCTCTCGGCCCCGTCCGCGCCGAACTCTCGATCATTCCACTTACTACCCAATAAGATTGCGGCGTAAGGTAGTGGGTTAGTTTGATTGCTAGACCATTACCCATCCGCGTTGTAACTTCAAACTGACCCACCACTCGGCGTAATGCTTCCTTGACTCTATCCCAAATGTTGATAAGGATGGCGAAAGTTCTAAATGAAATTGAAAATTGATTTCAATGAGACTATACTGAATTTTCCGCGCGGTACTTAACCGCCCGTCACAATTTCGATTCCGGCTCTCCTGCCAAGAAGGTGCGCCGCTGTCTGTGTCGAGCAACCGAAGATGAATTCGCTATCCGACATTTCCCCGAACGTCATGGCGCACGAGCGCGATGCGCCCGCCGAGCGAGGCGGCACGCCCCTTAATCTCTTGCCCTACGGCGTGACGGCGCGTGTCGTCTCAATTGAGGGCGAAGGCGCGCTGGCGCGTCGTTTGATGGAAATGGGCGTCGTACCGGGCGCGCCCGTGTGCGTCATCAAAGCCGCCCCGCTCGGCGACCCCATCGAAGTGCGCGTGCGTGGCTACCATCTCGCTCTGCGCCGCACCGAAGCACAGACGATCACAGTAGTGATGAGTGATGAGTAAAAACTTCCGTCTTCAACTCATTGCTGATTACTCATCACTCATCACTTTTCATTTATGAACACGGTTCTCGAATCCCCTGCTCAGGTTAAAGAATCTCTGACCGCGCCGGGCGCAGTCAGGCCGCTCACGATTGCCCTGGCGGGTAATCCGAACGCGGGTAAGACGAGTCTGTTCAACGCGCTGACGGGTTTGCGGCAGAAGGTCGCCAATTATCCCGGCGTCACGGTGGAACGCAAAGAAGGCTTGTGGTCGCTTGCGCCCGACTTGCTGACCGCGCATCTTACCGACCTGCCCGGCCTCTACAGTCTCGATGCCAATTCGATTGATGAGCAGATCGCGCGTGATGTGATCCTCGGACGCCTCGCGGGCGTCCCCGCGCCCGATTGCCTCATCGCCGTCGTTGACGCCACCAATCTCGAACGCAATCTCTATCTTGCCACGCAACTGCTTGAGATCGGACGCCCGCTCGTCGTCGCTTTAACGATGATCGACCTCGCGACGAAGCGCGGGCTTGAGATTGATGCGGCGCGTTTATCCGCCGCGTTGGGCGTGCCGGTCGTGCCCGTCGTCGCGACGCAGCGGCAGAATCTGGACGCTTTGGCCGCCGCTGTCCTGCGTGCTGCGGACGGGCGCGGGCCCGGTGTCAGTTGGCATCTCTCCGAACAGGCCGAACGCGAACTCGCCGCGCTCGCCGCGAACGGCGGCAATGGTAATTACTCCCCCGGCAAACAGAACTCGGGACGCTACGCCGCGCTCGTCGATCTCTATGCGGAAGAGTTGCCGCCGGAGGCAGGACGACAAGCCGCGATCAAGGACGCGCGCCGCAGGCTCGCAGAGAGTAATGCGCGCTGGTGGCAAGAGCCGCTGCTCGCGCGCTACGAATGGATCGAAGGAGTCGCACGCGGCGTGGTCCGAAGCGGCGACACCTCTCCGCGCACCTCTTCTGCAACGAATCGCATCGACCGCTTCGTCACGCATAAATTTTTCGGCCCTCTGATTTTGCTCGCCGTGATGCTCGTCGTCTTTCAGACGATCTTCTCGTGGGCGCAATTGCCGATGGACTTGATCGACA
Source organism: Pyrinomonadaceae bacterium (assembly GCA_051006195.1). GTDB lineage: Bacteria > Acidobacteriota > Blastocatellia > Pyrinomonadales > Pyrinomonadaceae > JAIVJZ01. The sequence continues at coordinate 15,222 of JBPCIP010000151.1, read as the reverse complement.
ACGGCTTCGGTAAAATCGGCGAATTCGTGCGCGCCGCGATGCCGCCCGGTCTGTTGACCGATCTCCTGGTTGACGGCGTCATTGCGGGCGTGGGCGGCGTGCTCGTCTTTTTGCCGCAGATATTATTGCTCTTCTTCTTCATCTCGCTCTTGGAAGACAGCGGCTATATGGCGCGTGCGGCTTTTTTGATGGACCGGCTGATGCGCGGCGTCGGATTGCACGGCAAGGCTTTCATGCCGCTCCTGAGCAGTTTCGCCTGCGCCATTCCGGGCATTATGGCGACGCGCACGATTGAGAATCCGAAAGACCGTTTGGCGACGATTTTGATCGCGCCCTTCATGAGTTGTTCGGCGCGGTTGCCGGTTTACACCTTGATGATCGCAGCCTTCTTCACGAATCGAAAAGTGTTCGGCGTGTTGTCCGTCGGTGTCCTCATCATTCTGGCGATGTATTTGTTGGGCATCGTGGTGGCGGTCGTTGTCGCCTGGATTTTGAAACACACGATCTTGAAATCGCCGCCGCCGCCGCTCGTCCTCGAACTGCCGCCCTATCGCATGCCGAACCCGTTCAACGTGCTCCAAACGATCCGCGCGCGGGCGTGGATGTTCGTGCGCCGCGCGGGTACAGTGATTCTCGCCATCTCGATTCTGCTCTGGGCGCTAGTCACCTTCCCGCGCACCGACGAGCCGACTAAAATTGACGAAGCCCCTGTGACCGTTGCGACGACTGCGACCACCGCTGCTGCGGTGCCCGATGAACGCGCCCCGACCCCGACGGTGGAGCGCACGGAGACTGTACAGCCTGCCGCCGGAGCCGCGAACGTAGCGGAAGCGGTGGACGGGGATGAGGGCGAACAAATTCGCCACAGCTACGCGGGGCGCTTGGGTCGCTTCATCGAGCCGGCCATCGCGCCGCTCGGCTTCGACTGGAAGATGGGCATCGGCCTGATCTCCTCGTTCGCCGCGCGTGAGACGCTCGTTTCAACCCTGAGCATCGTTTACAACGCGGGAGCGGACGCCGACGCCGAATCGAAATCTTTGATCGAAGCGGTACGCGGCGCACGCCGTCCCGATGGAAGTCCCGCGTGGACGCCGCTCGTCGCCGTCTCGATGATGGTCTTCTTCGTGCTGGCCTGCCAGTGCATGTCAACCATCGCCATCGTGCGGCGCGAAACAAATTCCTGGCGGTGGCCGCTCTTCATGGTCAGCTATATGCTTGTGCTGGCATATATCGCTTCCTTCATCACGTATCAGGGCGGAAAACTTTTGGGCTTCAGTTAGCGTCGGTTACCAGCGCACAATGATCGCTTATTTTGTTTGATTGGAATTCAGGATGTTGTGGGATTGGCAGACAATCGCGGTGTGGTTGATTATTCTGGCCGCGCTCGTCTACGTGGGGCGGCGCGGGTGGGGGCGGGTGCGTTCGTTTCGCGCAAATGGGAAAACTCAAGCCGCGTGCGCGAGCGGGTGCGGCAGTTGCGGCACAGAGAAGGCAGCGGCGGCGCGGACGCCCGCGACTCAAGTTCTGGTTCAACTTAACCGCTCAAATTCCACAGCGCGACAAACGCATTGAACGTATCACAGAAATCCTGAGCGCCCACAGCCTCACGCAACTCTAAGCAGGCGATTGTTGGGCGTTAACCGCCAATGGATTTAGATATTTGCTCACCATCACCACAAACTTGCAATGCGATTGCTCTATTGCGGCAACCGGCGAGAATCGCTGAACCTCCTGAATAACGTCAGTTCGATGTAAGAAACGGAACCGGATTCAACCACGAAACAGCACGAAAAGACATTGCTTCTTCGTGCTGTTTCGTGTGTTTCGTGGTTAAGTTTTTTTTACCATCATTATCATGACGGCTCACGTCGAACTGACGTTGAAATAGAGTCTTTGCGCAGATACAAAACGGAGGGTTAGGTTGAATTTATAGCAACCTAACCCCCGTGTTTTGGCGAAACAACTGATAAAGCTCGATTACTCCTCGCCTTCTGCAACTATCTCACCGTCGCCTGCTGCCGCGACCGTAGCGGTGCGGGTAGCGGGTGCTGCGGGCGGGAGTTCGACGAGGCTGGCGATGTCCGGCAAGTTGTCGAGGCCACCACGATCCATGCCGCTGCCTTGCACGACCGTCTCGTCGCGGTCAACCGTGACGTTGCGGTAGTATTCCATGCCCGTTCCGGCTGGGATGAGACGCCCCATGATGACGTTCTCTTTGAGGCCGCGCAGGTGATCGACACGCCCCGAAATTGCCGCCTCGGTGAGGACGCGCGTCGTCTCCTGGAACGACGCCGCCGAGATAAATGAGTCGGTCGAAAGCGATGCTTTGGTGATACCGAGCAGGAGCGGTTCGGCCTTCGACTGTTCGCCGTCCGCATCCGCCACACGGGCGTTCTCGTCCGTGAAACGGAAGCGATCCACCTGCTCATCCAGTAGAAACTCCGTGTCGCCGACTTCGCGAATCTTCACCCAGCGCAGCATCTGACGAACGATCACTTCGATATGCTTGTCGTTGATGTTGACGCCTTGCAGGCGATAGACTTCTTGAATTTCGTTGACGATGTATTCCTGCAAACGGTTCATCCCCAGCACCCGCAAGATGTCGTGCGGGTTCAGAGGGCCGTCCATCAGCGCTTCACCGGCGCGCACGCGGTCGCCTTCCTGCACGTTGATGTGCGTGCCGCGCGGGATGTCGTACTCGCGCTCCTCGCCGTCGTTGCCGACGACGATCAGTTTGCGTTTGCCTTTGGCGATGGGGCCGAGTTTGATGATGCCGTCAATTTCCGACATGATGGCGGTTTCGCGCGGACGACGCGCTTCAAACAACTCGACGACGCGGGGCAGACCGCCCGTGATGTCTTTCGTCTTCGTCGTTTCGCGCGGAATCTTCGCGATCACGTCGCCCGGTTCGACTTCGTCGCCGTCGCCCACCATCAGGTTAGCGCGCACGGGCATCTGGTATGTCTTCAGGATTTTGTTCGCGCTCAGACTGCGAATTTCAAAACGCGGTTGCTTCTTCTCGTCGGGCGAATCCTTGACGACGAGACGCGACTGGCCTGTGACCTCATCCACCTGTTCATCAACCGTGACGCCTTCCTTCAAATCCTGATACTTGATCTTGCCCGCCACCTCCGTGAGAATCGAGAAGGTGAACGGGTCCCATGTTGCCAGTAATTGATCCTGCCGGACGCGCTGCCCTTCTTCGACGTGCAGGTGCGCGCCGTAGACGATCTGGAAGCGCGCCACTTCGCGGTTGCGCTCGTCGTGGATGGTGAGCGCGCCGTTGCGGTTCATGGCGATGATCTCACCTTTGCGGTTCTTGACGGTCTGCAATTCGACGTAGTGAATCGTGCCGTCCGTGCGCGCCTCATGCTTCGAGGACTCTTCGAGACGCGCCGTGCCGCCGATGTGGAACGTGCGCATCGTTAACTGCGTGCCCGGCTCGCCGATACTTTGCGCGGCGATAACGCCGACCGCTTCGCCGATGTCCACGGGGCGGCCTGTCGCCAAATTGCGCCCGTAGCATTTGATACAGACGCCGCGCCGCGACTCGCAGGTGAGCACCGAACGGATGCGGACGCGCTGCACGCCGGAGCGTTGAATCTCCGCCGCCACGTCTTCGTTGATCTCATCGCCGGTCTCGACGATGACACGCCCCTCAACCGGGTCAATCACGTCGTCCAGAGCCGTGCGTCCGACGATGCGGTCGCGCAAAGATTCGATCTCTTCGCCGCCTTCGACGATGGCTGTCGAGGAAATTCCCCGTAGCGTGCTGCAATCCGGTTCGCTGATGATCACGTCCTGCGCCACGTCAACGAGGCGACGCGTGAGATAGCCGGAGTCGGCGGTCTTCAAAGCCGTATCCGCGAGACCTTTGCGTGCGCCGTGCGTCGAGATGAAGTACTGCAACACATTCAAACCTTCGCGGAAGTTGGAACGAATCGGCGTCTCGATGATTTCGCCGGAAGGCTTCGCCATCAAGCCGCGCATCCCGGCGAGTTGGCGAATCTGCTGCGCCGTGCCGCGCGCGCCGGAATCCGACATGATCAGGATCGGGTTCAGTTCGTTCGTATCTTTCTCGCGCTTGTCCATCGCGCGGAACATCTCTTTCGCCACCTTATCGGTTACTTCCGACCAGATCGCGATGACCTTGTTGTAACGCTCCCCGTTCGTGATGACGCCATCGCGATACTGCTTATCGACTTCGATCACGTCAGATTCGGCTTTCGCCACGAGCACCTTCTTCGCATCGGGCGTAACGAGATCGTCGATGCCGATGGAGATGCCCGCGCGTGTCGCAAACTGGAAGCCGAGCGTCTTGAGGTCGTCGAGCATCTTCACCGTCATCTCGTGGCCGAGCCGCAGATGACAATAGTTGACGATGGCCGTCAGCCCCTTCTTCTTGAGCGTGCCGTTGATGTACGGCAGGCCAGCCGGGATCGAATCGTTGAAGATGACGCGCCCGACCGTGGTGTTGATCACGCGGCTGACATTTTCCTGCAAGGTCGCGCGCATGATGTCCTGCGTGTCATGCTCTTGCGTGAGGTCCATGAAGTCTCCGCGCAGCCGCAATTTGATCGGCGTCTGCGTCGTGACTTCTTTTGCGTCGAGCGCGAGCAAAACTTCGTCGGTCGAAGCGAAGACGCGTCCCTCGCCTTTCGAGCCGGGGCGGTCGCGCGTCAGGTAGTAGCAACCGAGGACGATGTCCTGCGAAGGGACGGCGATGGGCTGTCCTGAAGCGGGGCTGAGAATGTTGTTCGAGGCCAACATCAAGACCGCCGCTTCAATTTGCGCTTCGGGCGAGAGCGGGATGTGGACGGCCATCTGATCGCCGTCGAAGTCAGCGTTGAAAGCGGTGCAGACGAGCGGGTGAATCTTGATCGCCTTGCCTTCGACCAAAACCGGCTCGAACGCCTGAATGCCGAGACGGTGCAGCGTCGGGGCGCGGTTCAACAGCACCGGATGCTCGCGGATCACTTCTTCCAAAATGTCCCATACGACCGGCTCCTGCCGATCCACCATCTCGCGCGCCTGCTTGATGGTCGCCGCATACTGCTGCTTCTCAAGCTGGTTGTAAATGAACGGCTTGAACAACTCCAAGGCCATCTTCTTCGGCAGACCGCACTGGTGCAATTTCAACTCCGGCCCGACGACGATGACGGAACGACCGGAATAATCGACGCGCTTGCCGAGCAGGTTTTGCCGGAAACGCCCCTGCTTGCCCTTGAGCGTGTCGCTCAGAGATTTCAACGGGCGATTGTTGACGCCGCGCAACACGCGCCCGCGCCGCCCGTTATCGAACAGTGCGTCTACTGCCTCTTGCAGCATGCGCTTTTCGTTGCGCACGATGACTTCCGGAGCGCGCAGTTCCATCAACTTCTTGAGGCGGTTATTGCGGTTGATGACGCGGCGGTAGAGATCGTTCAAGTCCGATGTGGCAAAGCGTCCGCCGTCCAAAGGCACGAGCGGGCGAAGCTCCGGCGGAATGACCGGGATCACATCGAGGATCATCCAGTTCGGCTGGTTGCCCGACTTGCGGAACGAAGTGACGACCTTCAAACGTTTGGAATATTTCAGCTTCTTCTGCTGCGAAGTCTCATCCTTCATCTTCACGCGCAGGTCAACGGAGAGTTCTTCGATGTTGACCAGCATGAGCAATTCCTTGACCGCCTCCGCGCCCATCTTCGCGACGAACTGGCCGGGGAAGTCGCGCATCAATTCGCGATAACGCTCATCCGTCAACAGTTCTTTCTCTTTGACGGGAGCATCGCCCGGATCGATGACGATGTAGGACTCGAAATAGAGCACTTTCTCCAGTTCGCGCAAAGGGATGTCGAGCAAGTGGCCGATGCGCGAGGGGAGACCTTTGAAGAACCAGACGTGCGAGCAGGGCGAGGCGAGTTCGATGTGGCCGAGCCGCTCGCGGCGCACTTTCGCCTGCGTCACTTCCACGCCGCACTTGTCGCAAATGACGCCCCTGTGCTTCATGCGCTTGTACTTCCCGCACAAACATTCCCAGTCGGTGACGGGGCCGAAGATGCGGGCGCAGAACAAACCGTCGCGTTCCGGTTTGAATGTTCGATAGTTGATCGTTTCCGGCTTCGTCACTTCGCCGTGCGACCATTGCCTGATCTTCTCCGGCGAGGCGAGCGAGATGCGAATCGCTTCAAAGTCGGGTGCGAGTTGTGGTTTTTGTTCTTGCTGGAATCGAAACACGTCTTTTCTCCATTTCGGATTGTGGATTGCGGATTGCGGATTAGAAGACAAAAGCTGCTGCTTTCAATCCGCAATCCACAATCCGAATTCCGCAATCTATTCAGTAGTGCTGCCGAGCAGGGCAACGACGGGCTTGCCCGCGCTGTCCGCCGTCTCATCCGGAATCGCATTGCGGTCGATCAACTCAACGTCGAGGCAGAGCGATTGCAGTTCGCGAACCAGGACGTTGAACGATTCGGGCACGCCCGGATTGAAGTCGGCTTCGCCTTTGACGATGGCTTCGTAAATCTTCGAGCGTCCCGCCACATCGTCTGACTTGGCCGTGAGCAACTCCTGCAAGATGTGCGCCGCGCCGTAGGCTTCCAAAGCCCACACTTCCATTTCGCCGAAACGCTGGCCGCCGAATTGCGCCTTGCCGCCCAAAGGCTGCTGCGTGATCAAGCTGTACGGCCCGATTGAGCGCGCGTGAATCTTGTCGTCAACCAAGTGTGAGAGTTTGAGCATGTAGATGTAACCGATGGTCACTTTCTGCTCGAACGGTTCGCCGTTCATTCCGTCGTAGAGGATGGTCTTGCCCGAATCGCCGACGATCTCCGGCAAGCCCTGTTCGCGCAACAGCGCGCTCGCTTCCTTCAACTTCACCTTGATCTCAGGTTCGGTCGCGCCGTCGAAAACGGGCGTCGCGAAATGGACGCCGAGCACGCGCGCCGCCCAACCGAGATGCGTCTCCAAAATCTGGCCCACGTTCATGCGTGAAGGCACGCCGAGCGGATTGAGGACGATGTCAACGGGCGTGCCGTCCGGCAGGTACGGCATGTCCTCTTCGGGCAGGATGCGGGCGATGACGCCCTTGTTACCGTGGCGTCCGGCCATCTTGTCACCCACCGAGAGTTTGCGCTTCATGGCGATGAAGACTTTGACCATCTTGATCACGCCGGGGGCGAGTTCGTCGCCCTGTCGCAATTTGGAAATCTTGTCTTCATAGATGTCCGTCAGAATCTTAACCTGACGGTCGGTGCGGTCTTCGTACTCTTTGATCTCCGCCGCCACGTCAACGCGCGTCGAAGCCAACTGCGCTTTCCTGAGCGCTTTGGGCTCGACGCCGGCCAGCATCTCGCGCGTGATGGTCTCGCCTTTCGGGATGCGGACTTCTTTTTCGACGACGAGGTCGGCGGCGAGTTTGCGCTCCACGAAGAGTTCGTAAATGCGCTGGTCGCGCTGCTCGCGCAGGATGCGAATCTCGTCTTCGAGGTCGCGCCGCAGGCGACTCTCTTCTTCCTCTTCAATCGCCATCGAACGCTGGTCGCGCTCCGTGCCCTTACGCGTGAAGACCTGCACGTCAACCACCGTGCCGTCAATGCCCGGAGGACATTGGAGCGAGGCGTCTTTCACGTCGCCCGCCTTCTCGCCGAAGATGGCGCGCAAGAGTTTCTCTTCCGCCGTCAGTTGCGTCTCGCCTTTCGGCGTCACTTTGCCGACGAGGATGGAGCCGGGCTTGACCTGTGCGCCGATGCGAATGATCCCGCTCTCGTCCAGATCGCGCAGCATGTTCTCGCCGACGTTCGGGATGTCGCGCGTAATTTCTTCGGGGCCGAGTTTGGTGTCGCGCGCTTCGATCTCCAATTCTTCGATGTGGATCGAAGTGTAATAGTCGTCTTTAACGAGCCGCTCGGAGACAAGAATCGCGTCCTCGAAGTTGTAGCCGCGCCACGGCATGAAGGCGACGAGGACGTTGCGACCCAGGGCGAGTTCGCCCTTGTCCGTGCAAGGCCCGTCGGCGATGACCTGCCCCTTCTCAACGCGCTCACCGATATTGACGATGGGGCGTTGATTGATGCAGGTGTTCTGGTTTGAGCGTTTGAACTTTGTCAGCGTGTAGATGTCCGCCGTCACCTCGCGCGAGATCGTGCCGTCCACGTTATGATCGGCTTTGACGATGATACGCTCGGAATCGACGTAATCCACGACGCCGTCGCGCCGTGCGGCGACCACTGCGCCTGAATCGCGCGCCGTCACGCGCTCCATCCCCGTCCCGATATAAGGGGCTTCGGCGCGCAGCAACGGCACCGATTGGCGTTGCATGTTCGACCCCATCAGCGCCCGGTTCGCGTCGTCGTTCTCCAGGAACGGGATGAGCGAGGCGGCCACGGAGACGAGTTGCTTCGGGCTTACGTCAACGTATTGGATGTCTTCGCGCAACGCCACAATGAACTCGCCCGCCTTGCGTGATGCGTTGTGCTCGTTGACGATATTGCCTTCGGCGTCCAACTCGATGTTGGCCTGCCCGACGACGTATTTATCTTCTTCCCACGCCGTCAGATAGAACGGGTACGGCTCGTAATCCGCCTTCTTCGCGTCCGAGCCGAGTCGTTTGTTGGCACGCTCGACATCCTCCTGCAAGACGTGAGCGCCCGGTTTAAACTTCGTATCGCCGCCGTTGATGACCCGCACGTATTCGACGACGCGACCGTTATCAACCTTGCTGTAAGGCGACTCGATGAAGCCGAACTCGTTGATGCGCGCGAAGCACGAAAGCGACGAGATGAGACCGATGTTCGGCCCTTCCGGCGTCTCAATCGGGCAGATGCGCCCGTAGTGCGTCGGATGCACATCGCGCACCTCGAAGCCCGCTCGCTCGCGGGAAAGTCCGCCCGGCCCTAATGCCGAAAGACGCCGCTTATGGGTAATTTCCGAGAGCGGGTTCGTCTGATCCATAAACTGCGAAAGCTGCGACGAGCCGAAGAATTCGCGCACGGCTGCTGTCACGGGCTTCGCGTTGATGAGATCACGCGGCATCGTCGTCTGCATCTCCTGCTGGATCGACATCTTCTCTTTGATGGCGCGTTCCATGCGAACGAGGCCGATGCGAAACTGGTTTTCCAACAGTTCGCCCACGGCGCGGACGCGGCGGTTGCCGAGATGATCGATGTCGTCCGAGATGTACTCGCTCGGATTGCGCCGCATCTTCAAGAGATAGGAAATCACTTCGACGAAATCACTCGCCGACAGCAACGGGTCGGCGATGCGCTCGCGCTCCGGGCGTCCCATCTTGATGTTGAATTTCAAACGCCCGACGCGCGAGAGATCAAACTTGCGGTCGTCGAAGAACATCCCCTCGAAGAGACGATATGAAGTCTGCACCGTCGGCGGGTCGCCGGGACGCATCTTGCGGTAGATTTCGAGCAACGCATCGACCGGCTTGTTGATGACATCTTTCTTCAGGGTCAGCGACAACACCGCGCCGAGGTCATCGCGTTCGGGGAAGAAGATCGAGAAAGTCTGGACGCCCGATTCGGCGATCTCCTGAATCTTCGCGGGAGTGATCTCGGTGTTCGCTTCGAGCAGCACTTCGCCCGTCTCCAGATTCACTACATCGGCAAGGGCAAACGCGCCTTCAAACTGCAAAGCGTCCACCTCAACCTCCGCGACGTGGCCTTTGCGCAAATCTCTGAGCGCTGAGGCCGTCACCTTTTTGCCCGCGCGCGTGATGGGTTCGCTGTGGCCGCGCACCTTGAGATCGTTGTCCACCTTCATACCGACGAGATGGCTCACGCCCTCTGCGGCAATCTGCATGAAGAGCCGCCCGCCCTCGACGCGCACTTCGTCCACCGTATAGAAAGCGCGCAGCACGTCTTCGTCGGAGTAAGAAGCGTTCTTCACCGCGTCTTCGAGTTGGCCGTCGCTGTGAAACGATTTCGGATCGAAGTTCGGGTTGAGCCAGATGCCCAGAGCGCGCAGGAAGATCGAAGCGAGAAACTTGCGCTTGCGGTCGATGCGCACGTAGAGCAGATTCTTCTGGTCGTATTCAAATTCGACCCATGAGCCGCGATACGGAATGACTTTCGCCAGATACACGGGAGCGCGCTCGAAGAAGACGCCGGGCGAGCGATGAAGCTGAGAGACGATAACGCGCTCCGTGCCATTGATGATGAACGTGCCGTTGTCGGTCATCAACGGAATTTCGCCGAAGAAAACCTCTTCCTCCTTGATATCGCGGATCGATTTCGCTCCCGTCTCCGGGTCAACGTCAAAAACGGTCAGGCGAATCTTCACCTTGAGCGGGACGCTGTAAGTCATGCCGCGCTCCTGGCATTCCTGCTGATCGTGCTTGTGCTTGAGGCCGACGGGTTCACCACAATTATCGCAGAGTTGTGGTCTGACGGCGTTGAACGTGCCGCAGCTATGGCACAAACTTTCGCCGGGCACGAGCGGATCAACTTTGACGAGCGTGCCGCACTCCTTACAATTGGCCCGCAAGTAGCGCAAACCTTCGAGCCTGCCGCATTTACACTGCCAGTTGCCGATGTGATATTCGACGAAATCCAGTTCCGCCGTCCCGCGAAAATCCGAGATCGGGAAAACCGAACGAAACACGGCTTGCAGACCCGTTGGCTCACGCTCTTCCGAGAGCAAATCCATCTGAAGAAAACGGTTATAAGAATCGCGTTGAATTTCGATCAAATTCGGGATGCGAGCCGCCGTTTTAATCTTCGAGAAGTCGTGACGAACCGGCGATTGGCTTAGGCGGCGACCATGGCCGTTGGTGCTCGCTTGAAGCGGATTTGCAGACATCTTTTAAGTTCCTTTAAGTAACAAGCAACAGGTGGTTGACAACAGCTTAGAAGAGATTCAAGGTTTCCCTCTTCGCTTGCGTAACCCTTATCACTTTATGCCCTTTTCGATAGAGACGACAAAACGCAGCCAGAGCGCACAAGTCTCTGACCGCTTGCATAAAAGTTTAGCGGTTGATTATCTTCAAATTGACTGTGGGAGTAACGCAACGCCTCAATACTCCCCTACCTTAGCCCCAAGCGGCTCAGTCTGTCAAGAAACGCGAAATACAGTTAACGACCGATGAGTGGTAAGTGACGAGATGAGATAGGAGTTTCAATCCTGTCACTCGTCACTTACTCACTTATCACTGTCTTACTTGACTTCGACGGTTGCGCCCGCGTCGGCCAATTTCTGGCGGATCGTCTCGGCCTCATCCTTCGAGACGCCTTCCTTGACGGCCTTCGGAGCTGCTTCGACCAAATCCTTCGCTTCTTTCAGTCCGAGCGCCGTGATCTCACGCACGACCTTGATGACGTTGATCTTGTTGCCACCTGCGGCTTGCAGGATCACGTCGAATTCGGTCTTCTCTTCCGCCGCCGGAGCCGCCTCGCCGCCGCCCGCCGCCGGAGCCGCCGCCACGGTCGCCGCCGCCGCTGAAACGCCGAATGTCTCTTCCAAAACTTTAACGAACTCCGATGCTTCCAACAGAGTCATGCCTTTGATATATTCCAATGCATCTTCGCGTGTAGCTGCCATGATAATTAACCTCCTCAGGGGTTCTTCGTTGTTGTATTTCTTTGATTGATGGTTCGTAAGCCGAGAGAACCCACGGGACACTTCGACCAATTTGTTGCATCCAAACTGTGAAAGCATCCGAGCCGCAAAAGACGACCTGACAAATCGCCCCCGCCCGTTTTAACCGCGTCCCTTGCCATTATTGTGGAATGCGAATTAATTAAAGATAATTGCTTTTTCAATCCGCATTCCGCACTATAAATTCTCAGCGCCTTTTTGCTCGCCGATCTGTTTGACGACAATCGCCAGATTGCGCGGCACGGCTGAAAGCACTGTGACCAGACGTTGCGCCTGACAGTTGATCAAGAACATCATCTTCGAGATCAATTCCTCCTTCGGCGGCAAGCTCGCAATCGCCTCGACATCCTTGAGCGCGACCACTTTCCCCTCGACCACGCCCGCCTTGAACGTAAACACTTCCGGATTGTCTTTGGCGAACTTCGACACCGCTTTGGAGAGTAGTACCGGATCGGTCGTGCTCGTCGCAATCGCCGTCACGCCTTTGAAATGCTCGGTTGCCCCGGCGAACGGTGTGCCCTCGGCGGCGCGACGCGCCAATGTGTTTTTGACGACCAAATATTTCGCGCCCGCCTGATTCAGCTGCCGGCGCAATTCCTGATCTTTGCCAACCGTCAGTTTATTGAAACCCACGAACATCGCGGCGGTCGCTTCCTGAAACTGCTGCGTGAGGGCTTCCAAATCTTTCTGTTTCTGTTCTCTGGTTTTCATTTCTTGTGGCTCCTCACTGCTATTTCACGTAAGCCGTTTCGTCCAACAACACGCCCGGACTCATCGTTGCCGCGAGATTCACTTTCTTGACGTACTTGCCTTTGGCTGTCGAAGGCTTTGCCCTGATGACCGCGTCGAGCAAGGTCTGCGCGTTTTCGCGGAGCAATTGTGGGTCGAAGGAAATCTTGCCGATACCGACGTGGATGACGCCCGTCTTATCGACGCGATATTCAACTTTACCGGCCTTCGTCTCGCGGACGGCGGTCGTCACGTCAGGCGTCACTGTGCCCGTCTTCGGGTTCGGCATCAGGCCACGCGGGCCGAGCACTTTGCCGAGGCCGCCCACGAGACGCATCATGTCCGGCGTTGCTATCACGGCGTCGAAATCGAGCCACCCGCCCTTAATCTTCTCAACCATGTCCTCGCCGCCGACGAAGTCCGCTCCCGCCTCTTCGGCCTCACGAATTTTATCGCCCTGCGCGATGACGAGGACGCGCTTCGATTTGCCCAAACCGTGCGGCAACACAACTGTGCCGCGCACGAGTTGGTCCGCCTTGCGCGGATCGACGCCGAGCCACATCGTCAACTCGACCGTCTCATCGAATTTCGCGAAAACGATCTCTTTTAATTTCGCCAATCCCTCTTCGAGATTGTATTTCCGTCCCGGCTCGATTTTTTCCAGAGCCGCACGAAATTTCTTCCCGTGCCGTGCCATTACTTTATTCTCCGAGGTGCAAGCGAAACGCTTTCGATTGCGGAATGCGGATTAGCAAACCATTGGCCGATTCCCTAAATCTTTAATCGTCTCTCCCTCTCGACGGGATTGCGAACTTTGCGAATAATCCGCATTCCGCAATCCGCAATTACTCGACGGTGAGTCCCATGTTGCGCGCCGTGCCTTCGATGGTCTTAATCGCGCTTTCCAGTGTCGTCGTATTCAAGTCCGGCATTTTGGCCCGCGCGATCTCTTCGATCTTATCGCGCGAGATCGTGCCGACTTTCTCTTTGTTCGGCTTGCCCGAACCTTTGCTGATGCCTGCCGCTTTCTTCAACAAATCGGCGGCGGGCGGCGTCTTCGTCTCGAAGGTGAACGAGCGATCAGCAAACACCGTGATGACCACCGGAATTTTCATATCCGGGTCCATCTGCGCGGTCTTCGCATTGAAGGCTTTGCAGAATTCCATGATATTCACGCCGTGTTGACCGAGCGCCGGGCCGATGGGCGGAGCCGGATTGGCTTTTCCCGCCGGCACTTGCAACTTGATGTAGCCAGTAACTTTCTTTGCCATAACTTTTTTCAGTTTCCAGTTTTCAGTTTCCAGCCAAGCCATATTCATTGGAAACTGTTATTCGTCCTCAGTAAACGTAACTTTCTCCACGTCCAAAAAGTTTAACTCTACGGGCGTCGAGCGTCCGAAGATGGTGACGACAACTTTCAGCGTTGACTTGTCGGCGTTGACATCTTCCACCTTGCCGGTAAAACTCGCGAAAGGGCCTGATTTGATGCGCACCGTTTCGCCCGACGCATACGTGAACTTCGGCTTCGGCTTCTCCTGCGCCTCCGTCACGTTGTGGACGATCTGATCAACTTCTTGCAGCGTCAAAGGCGTCGGGTGCTGACCGCCGACGAAGCCCGTCACCTTCGGCGTCGACTTGATCAAGTGAAACACGTTGTCGGGGATGTGGCCGCGCTCGTCGCACTCGATCTGCACGAGCACGTAGCCGGGATAAAACATGCGCGACGATTCGACTCGCTTGTTACCACGCATCTCCACCACGGTCTCAGTGGGGACGAGCACCTCCATGATCTCAGCTTGCAGATCCGTGTCGCGGATACGTGCCTTCAGGCTGTCTCGCACCTTCTTCTCGTGTCCCGAATATGTATGTAGGATGTACCACTGCTGCATCTTCAGAAACGTCCTCGCTCTACTTTTTACAGAGCCGGCTCTATCCAAACGGTTAAGCCCCGGATTTCGTCGTCCGACAAATTTCAACCACCCAGGAGTTTCGTCAACCCGTTGATGGCCAACGTCCAGCCGCGATCAATGAGCCAGAGATAAGTGGCAAAGAAGGCCACGGCGATAATCGTAATGATCGTCGTATTCTGCACGTCCTTCAGACTCGGCCAAGATACGCGCTTCATCTCCAGGCGAACGTCATGCGCGAACGTCGCGACGCGCTCGAAAAATCCCTTACGCGGGCCAGCCAGACCGCGCTCGCGCCGCGCCCCCTGCCCCTCCGGGCCTTCCCCGAAACGCGCCGCACGCGGGGCCGCTCCCGACCCTGCCGTCACATCTGATGAACCGGTGCGCCCCGGCGGCGGTGTCGGCTCGAGCGACGGTCCTAAACCGGCGTCTACTTTCTCGAATTCATCGTCTTTTTGTCTCGCCAAAGGAGTTCTACCTCTTTACAAACATGATGACAGGGGTATCAGGATTTGAACCCGAACTTTCGGTTTTGGAGACCGACGTGCTAACCGTTGACACTATACCCCTTCAGTAAGGGATGAGGGCGGAGGGATGTGGGATGAAGCAGAGAAGGACTTTTAACCGTCTTTCCTTCATCCCTCCGCCCTCATCCGCCTCTTCCCTTATTTAGTTTCCTTATGGCCCGTGTGCCGACGGCAGAAACGGCAGAACTTGCTGAACTCCAGCCGTTCCGTCGTCGTCTTCTTATTCTTCGTCGTTACATAATTACGACTCTTACATTCCGTGCATTGCAACACAATATTATCGCGCGGCATAACTCACCTTCCCAACAATCCGGCTTAAACCGGATGCAAAATGTTATCCTTAAAAATCCTATTCCACGATTTCGGTGATGGTGCCGGCACCCACGGTGCGCCCGCCTTCGCGAATCGCAAACCGCAATCCCTTCTCCATCGCTATCGGCGTGATCAACTCGATCTCCATCGCCACGTTGTCTCCA
>JBPCIP010000150.1:0-15662 GCA_051006195.1 Pyrinomonadaceae bacterium | reverse complement strand
CGGGGAAACGGGGGAAAACTGCGCCCCCCCCCCTCCCCCGACTCCGCCTCTCCTTTTTAGTCTTTCGACAGTCCTGCTAATTCAGCGACGCCGTCTGGCGCGCGTGGCGAGCGTTTTGTTCGTCGAGCCATTTTTTGAGCGGCGCGAAATAATCGATGATCGCAGTCGCGTCCATCTTCTCTTCGCCCGTCAGCGCCTTGAGAGCCTCCGGCCACGGGCGGCTTTGTCCGAGCGCGAGCATCTGTTTCAACTTTGCGCCCGCCTGCTTGTTGCCGTAGATCGAGCAACGATTGAGCGGTCCGGTAAAGCCCGCTTCGCGGCAGAGAGCACGGTGAAACTGGAATTGCAGAATCGCCGCAAGGAAATAGCGCGCGTAGGGCGTGTTGGCCGGGACGTGATACTTCGCGCCCGCGTCGAAATCCGCTTCGCTGCGCGCGGCGGGCGGCGCGATGCCCTGATACTTCGTGCGCAACTCCCACCATGCCTTGTTGTAATCGGCGGGTTTGACTTCGCCCGAAAACACTTTCCAGCGCCACTGGTCAACGAGATAGCCGAACGGCAAAAACGCCACTTTGTCGAGTGCGAGCCTGAGCAGAAGCCCCGTGTCCGCGCTCTCGTCCGGCACGCGCTCGATCAAGTTGATCTTCTTCAAATACTCCGGCGTGACGGAGAGGGCGACGGCGTCGCCGATGGCTTCGTGGAAACCGTCGTTCGCGCTGTTTTGATAAAGCGTCGTCTGCGGCGCGTAGGCCAATTGATAATAGTTGTGGCCGAGTTCGTGATGGACGACTGAGAAATCTTCCGCCGTGATCTTGATGCACATCTTGAGGCGCACGTCCTGCTGCGAGTCCACGTCCCACGCGCTCGCGTGGCAGACGACATCGCGATCCTGCGGCTTGACGAACAGCGAACGCTCCCAGAAAGTCTGTGGCAACGGCTCAAGACCGAGCGAGGTGAAGAAGCCTTCGCCGTAGCGCACCATCTGTTTGGCGTCCGTCTTCTTCTCGATGAGAATTTTCGTAAGATCGTAGCCGGCGTCGCTCTGCTCCGGCTTCAGGAGCGGATAGATGTTGCTCCACGTCTGGCTCCACATGTTGCCGAGCAGGTGCGCCGGGATCGGCCCGTTTTCGGGGACGAGTTGCTTGCCGTATTTCGCGGAAAGTTTCCAGCGCGTGTAGGTGTAGAGCGAATCGTAGAGCGGCTTCACCTGCTGCCACAGTCGCTCCATCTCCGCAGCAAACTCATCGGGCGGCACGTCGTAGTTGGAACGCCACAGCGCGCCCACGTCTTTGAAATTCATCTCCCGCGCGCCCTTGTTCGCCAGTTCGACGAAGCGCGAGTACTTACTTTTGTACGGCGGCGAGACGGCGTGCCAACCGAGCCAGATGCGCTTCAACTCTTCCGGGTCGCGGCTCTCGGCCATGATCGGCTCCATCTCCTGAAGCGTCAGGCATTTTCCCTTTTCGCCTTCGGGGCAATACTTCCCTTTGCCGTAATCGCTCGAAAGCGAGGCCGTGATCTTCGTCAGTTCATCGCGCTCCGCCGGGTTCGCGGGCGCGGGGACGGTCAACGCGAGTTTCAATAACTTGATCTTGCGCGCCGTATCCTCTGGGAGGTTGAGACTGTCAAAGCGAGTCGCGGTTTGCGCCAGTTCGGTGACGGCGGCGGTCAAGTCGTTGTTCGCGGCGGCGGCCAGCGCCTCCGTATCATCCGTGATGAAATTCTCCTGCACCCAACTGGCGCGACTCACTTTCAAATTGAGTTCGGTGAGCCGCTGCTCCGCGTGGGCGACAAACTCACGCGCTTCGGCCACCGTCGGTTTCGCCATGCCCGCGCCGCCGCCCGACACCGGCTTTCGCGCGCCGCGCTTCGCCGCCCGCGTCTGGGCGAACGGGACGCTCTGACAAAGTAAAATAAACGACAGCAGAGCGGCGGCGTAACCGGTTCGTCGCGCTACCTGATAAGACAGTTTCATACACTACCTCCGATTAAATAGATTCATTTGCTCGTCTGACTGGTAAAGATTGGGGGAGTTGCCGCAGCCATCTTAACGCCGCGCATCACTAAATCGAAACAGACCACAATGGAACACTAAACTCAACGCAGAGGACGCGGAGTTCATGAGAGAGGGCACAGAGAGTTGAAGGACATGCACGCCTCCGCGTTTCTCTGCGTGAACTCCGCGCCTGCGGCGTGAACTGACTCTTCGCTATCCTGACCTCTTGGTGTTCCTATATCCTATGATCTGCTGTTTAGCGACATAATTCTGATGTGCGTCGCCGCGCGACGTTGTCTTTAATCTCCGAAGCGTGATTGAAAATCTTTGGAACGCTGCCTGAGGTGCAACCAGTCCTCGAAGATTTCCGGCTGCCTGAGCCAGACCGTAAACCACTCGGCGATCTCTTCCTTCTCCGCGCGCTTTTGTTCGTTCACCGAAGCGTTGCGCGCGATCATCTGCGCTCGCTGCTTGCCCTTCAAGACCGTCTCCTGCACGCGCCGCAACCCTTCCTTATCTTTCGTGCGCCCGAACTGGCGGCGCAGATTATCCAGCCGTTTGATCGACGCGGCGGCTTCGGCGAAAGAAGAAAATTTGAGCACGTTGCGAAACATCGCTTCGTAAGGGTCGGCGCTACGCCAACGCGCGTCCGTCTCCAACACTTCGGCGTGACGCAACTCCGCGCCCTCGTCCGCCAGCAGACGCGCCACCGACGCCGGACTTTCCTGCGCCCCCTCGCCGAACCGTTCGCGCACCGCTACGGCAATCGCCTCCAATTCGCTCGCGCCCACCGTCTCGCAATCCAGATGCTCCCACACCTCGATCATCAGGTCGTGTTTCGTCCGCGATTGCCATTCACGCTTTGCCATTGTGCTGCGAACTTACAATGATTATCGCCAAGCTACAAGCATGCGATGGATCGCAGGAAACTCAACAAAACCGCCCATCAAGTCCGTCAAGACTGATGGGCGGCTCTCGTGTGGCGTCCTTTCTCCGCTGCTTCAACGCGCTTTGACGAGGAAGACATCCCATGCCCACCGCCCGACTCTCGCCCCTCTCGCATCGTCAACCTTCGCCCGATACCGGAACCCGTTGCCGTGCGCGTCCGTGCGCTTCGACTCCTTGTAGTTGAGATGCAGGCGCACGACATCCAGCGACGGTAACGGGTACAACTCCTGCGACTCCGACACCCCGTTGTGATTCACATCCTGCCAGAGTCGGAGAGCCGAGTAGATCGTATCTCTCGCGTCGATCACGCCGTCGCCGTTGCCTCCGTTGTTCGCCCGGTCATAGACGGCGAGAGCGAGAAAGCCGTGCTGCTCCTCGCCCGGCGGCGGCGCGGGCTGCGGCGTGAAGTTCCCGAACAGTTCCCGCCCGTTATCCACCAGCCCGTTGCCGTCGCGGTCGAGGACGAGCCAAGCGTCGTCGGAGTTGGCAGAAGTCCATGACAGCCTGCCGCGCCGCCCGTCGTCGTTGAAGTCGAAGTCCACGCCGCCCTCGGCGTCGGTGAAGGCGAAGCCGTCGCCGCGCACGTCGATCACGACGGGCGAACTGATGCAGTCACAATACTGTGCCAGCCCCAGTTCGGGCGCAGTGGACGCCGACCCATACGACGGGTCGCAACCCTCCGGCTGCCAGGTGCATTCGCCGCCGCTAATAACCGGCACGCAGCAATATTGTCCATCGTTATAATAACCAGCCGGGCAGCCGTTCGACCCGTAGGCGGGGTAATTGACCGTCTCTTGTCCCGCACCGCAAAACTGGCACTGCCAACTCTGCGCGCACGCTGGCCCGAAGGGCACGCACGACTCGTTCGGGCGCGTGTTCGGGTCGAGCGTCGCACACGGCGTCGGCGCGGGCGTCGGCGTGGATGTGGGTGTCGGCGTGGGCGTTGGGTCGCCGATGGCACAGCCTACATCCGTATCTTCTTGAAATTGGCAGGACTGCCTGCCGTTGTACCGGGTATTACAAAACGGGGTTACGGTTCTGACCAGCGAGCAGGAACCAAAAGTATTACTACAGTTAGTAGGTTTAAAGTCCAAGAACTCATGAGGATCGTCGCATGGACAAGTTGCGAAGTCCGCTGTTCCGTAAAAACAATTGAATGTATTTTGGCAGCCGCAGAAATCCGGACGCGCCGAATTTGAGCAGGAAATCGGAATGTTATTTGCCGCAGAAAAATTTACCCGCAAAAAACTTGCGGGTATTGCCGAGGAGACCGATTTAAGAAACTTACTTGGTAAATCTGCTTCTTGAAATCTGGACGTGGGCGGGCTGACATCGTGGTCTTCCTTGATGAAAGGTGCATTCAACGATTTCTTTCTGGCCGGGTCGGGATGGGGTCTGCCTTGTTTCGATCTTAGCCCCGTGCCGTCACCAAAGTTGATTAACTGCAAATCGAACTCTACCTTCTTAGGATCGGCTCTTTTTTCTTCATCTCTCAACCCCTCAAAACCCTGCACCTGAGCCTGTGAAATTCTCAGGATGGCAGTCTCGCCTGGTCGAATCGGCACGTCATCGAGTTGAAGCGGGGCAGTTAATCGTACCAACTCCTTCCTGCCGTAAGTTACTTGAAACCCCGCTGGGTTATCATTAACAATCATATCCGGCAGGAAAATGACCATGTACATGAAGTAAATAGGCTTGCTCCCCGTATTCTTCACCTCGATCTCCAACTCGCGCGCCCAGTTCTTATTCTTCAAATTCTTGAAGGACTGCTCATTCTTCACCTTCACCTTGAGCGGCACATGAGCGGGAATGGTGTTTTCAAACTTCCTTTCCTTCGCCGCATCGTCTGGTGTGGATTGCGCCGTGCTCGACACCATCCCAACAACACATAAGATAAGAAACGAGGCCAGCACAAGGGTTGCTAATACGGCTGATTTGAGCTTCTGAAAGTGAGAGAAGATGCTGTGAGTATTCATTGTCATGTGCTCCTTTGTGACTGAGGTTAAAGGTTGATGAGGACTTGTTGACGAAGCAAGGGCAGCATAGACTCGACAAAAGCCACTGTCAAGAAAACGCGCATGGCTGTGAGGTGTGACTCATTCGCGCGGTTGCGGTAAAATCTTCCCCGTCTCCGGCTCGTCAACTCCGAGACTTCACCTGTGATGTCAAACCCTGATTCAGCCCTCGCCGCGCTCGGCGAACATTTCAAATTTGAAAGTTTTCGCGCCGGGCAGCGCGAAGTGATCGATGCTGTTCTCGCGGGTCACGATACGGTGGTCGTGATGCCGACGGGCGGCGGCAAGTCGCTCTGTTATCAACTCCCCGCCTTGATGAAAGAGGGCGCGACCATTGTCGTCTCCCCGCTCATCGCGCTGATGAAGGACCAAGTTGACGCGCTCCATGCGCGCGGTCTGCCCGCCACCTTCATCAACAGTTCCATCGACTTTGAAGAGCAGAAGGCGCGCATCAACGGCATCCGGCAGGGACGCTATAAATTAGTTTATGTCGCGCCCGAACGCTTCCGCAGCGCGCATTTCGTCGAGACGCTCAAGAGCGTCAATGTCTCTTTGTTCGCCGTCGATGAAGCCCACTGCGTCTCGACGTGGGGACATGATTTTCGTCCCGACTTCCTCCGTCTCAAAACGGCCATCGAAGAGATCGGACGACCGCAGATCGTCGCGCTCACCGCCACCGCCACGCCTTACGTCCGCGCCGACATCATCGAACAACTAAACTTGCGCGAGCCGCGCGCGTTCGTCTCCGGTTTCGACCGCCCGAACCTCTCCATCCGCGTCGTCCACACGCAAAAGGAGCGCGAGAAGATCGCGCATGTGAAAAAACTCGCGGCGGAGGCGAAAGGCGGTTCAGGCATCATTTATTCTTCGACGCGCAAGTCGGTCGAGCAGGTTGCGCGGCAACTGCGGGAAGCGGGCTTGAGCGTCGTCGCCTATCACGCCGGGATGGACGAAGCGGAGCGCACGCGCGTGCAGGATGAATTCATGTCCGGTCAACGCCAGATGATCGTCGCCACCAACGCCTTCGGCATGGGCATCGACAAAGCGGACATCCGTTTCGTCATCCATTATCACTTGCCCGGCTCCGTTGAAGCCTACTATCAGGAAATCGGGCGCGCGGGACGCGACGGGCAACCGTCGTCCTGCGTGTTGCTCTTCAACTACGCCGATAAACGCACGCAGGATTATTTCATCGAAGGCTCATACCCGCCGCCCGAAATCATCGCGAAGATTTACGAATCCCTGGTCGGGACGAGACAGCAACGCATCGAGCTTTCGACGCGCGAGATCGCCGCGCGCTCCGGCGTGCGCAACGAGATGGCGGTGCAGTCTGCGCTGATCATTCTGGAGAAAGCCGGGCACATCGAGCGCGGCGCGGCGGGCGAAAATCGCGCTGCGCTCCGGCTCCTGATGCCGCCGCATCTCGCGCGCGAAAGCGTCAACGCCAAACGCAGCCCGCGCGACAAACAGGTGTTGTTCGCCCTGCTCGGCGGCCACGATCTGAACGAACGCGCCGACGCTGAGATCGATATCAAGGAGTTTGCGGAAATTGTCGGCCTCGACCTCGCTTCAATTCGTCGCTCGCTCGCGTCGCTTGCTACGTCGGGCCTCATCTCGTATCAACCGGCGAGGCGCACGCGCGGTCTGTTGATGCTCGACGAGCGACCCGTCAAGCATCTGCGCATTCGCCCGCAAGACCTCGCCCGCCGCGCCGCGCTCGAACAACGCAAACTCCGCGAGATGATCAGCTTCTGCTACGCCGACCATTGCTACCGCGCCTTCATCCTCGACTACTTCGGGGACCATTCGCATCAGCCTGCTTGCGACACATGCGGCATTTGTCTGCGGGAGAAGAATCAAACCGGGCCGCCGCGCGCAACTGAACTTTCGGCTGATGAGGATGACCTCGTTTTTTACGATGCAGGCACATCCCGCCGCGCGTCCGGTGCAGTTTCTTCCGCCACCCGTGCTCTTGCTGCCGAACCGACGCGGCTCGACAAGTTTGTTCGTGAGCAGAGGCCGATTGCTATTGATCTCGAAGATGAGTTAGCAGAGCATTCGCGCGTGCGAAACGCCATGCGTGAAGCGGAGAGTTTGGGCGCGGCGGCGCAACAACGTAGCGTCGTGGAGATAACGGGCGCGCGTGCGCTCAACGTGGACGAAACTTTGTCCGTGCGTAAAATTCTCGCCTGCGCCGCGCGCATGGAAGGGCGTTTCGGCAAAGGCATCCTCGCGGCCACCCTGCGCGGCTCGCGCTCGGCCAAAATCTCGCAGGCCAAACTCGAACAACTTTCGACCTACGGCATCCTCTCCAACATGACGCAGGATGAGATCATCCTCTTCATCGACGCTCTCGTCTCCGCCGGAGCCTTGCGCGTCACGGGCGGCACGTACCCGACCGTCACACTCACCGCCTTTGGCAGAGACGTGATGCGCGAACGCGCCGCCATCGAACTCGCGTTGCCCCTCGTTCCGTCCGTCTCCCCGCGCGTTTCGTCCGCCGCCTCCGGCTTACAGGCGAAATCGATGAACGCGCCGCGCATCGGCACAGTTGACGAAACCTACGCTTTCTACAAAACGGGGATGACCATCGCAGAGATCAGCGAGCAACGCGGCATCTCGGAGATGACCGTCGAAAAACATCTGGCCGACTGCATCCTCGCAGCTCGCCCCTTCGACATCACGCCACATGTCAACGCGCCTGACCGCGCGCTCATCGAAGAGGCCGTCCGGCGCATCGGCGACGAGCGGCTCAAGCCTTTGCGCGACGCGCTGCCCCAACACATCAGCTACCGCATGATCCGCTTCGTCGTCGCCGACCTGCAACGCGCCGCCGCAACTGCAAACAGCGTAGCGTCCTCGCCGGAACAGATACAAGAGTTGGCCGATTGACCTTCGCCCGCAACAGTCCCGGCTGTTTCTGTGCTTGACGTGTTCGCCACCCGCCTTCATCATCCTTTTAGTAAATTCAAGCGATAGGAACATCTCATGACTCGTAACCCGAACACCGATCCGCCGCAACCGAGCGATCAACCGGACATGCCGCCGCAGCCGCACGACCCGTTGCAGCCCGACCCGGCGCAGCCCGAACCGCTGCCCTTGCCGCCCGCAGACGATCCGCCCGCGCCCGTGCGCGAGCCTGACACGCCGATGCCCGCAGGCGACCCGCCGCCCACCGAATCCATCCGGTTGGTCTAACATTAATGCGGTGGGCGACCGCTTTTTTGCGCGCACGGCTGTGATGGAAACCACTAGGACGGAAATTGTGACGGCGCGCGACGAATCGCCGGACGGAAGCGAACGCGACCGCCGCTTGATGGAAAGAATCGCGGACGCGCTCCGGGCGAAAGTGTTCAGGCCGCATCCTTTGTTTCGCAGCGGCCACGCGCAGACGCTCGTCGCTTTCGCGTGGCCGCGCCGCCTGCGTCTGCGTTCGTTGCGCGAAGATGAAGCGCGCTTGTTTGAGGTGGAACCGGGCGTGCGCTTGCTCTTGCATTGTCGCTGGCAGGCGGGAGACCGCCGCGCGCATCCGACTTTGTTGCTCGTCCACGGCCTCGAAGGATCGAGCGAGTCCGTCTATATGCAGAGCACCGCGCTCAAGGCTTACGGCGCGGGCTTCAACGTGCTCCGTTTAAACCTGCGCACCTGCGGCGACACCCTCCATCTCACTTCCAGGATTTACCACAGCGGCATGTCGCAAGACCTTCGCGCCGTGCTCACGGAACTCATTGAGCGCGATAAATTGAGCGCTGTTTTCATCGGCGGTTTTTCCCTCGGCGGCAACTTGAGTTTGAAGTTAGCGGGCGAACTCGGAGCGGATGCGCCCCCTGCTCTGAAAGGCATCTGCGCCGTCTCTCCCTCGGTCGATCTCTCGGCCTCAGCCGATGCCATCGGGCGACATTCCAACTGGATTTATCAACGCAAGTTTATCCGCAGCCTCAAGCGTCGGATGCGCGCCGCCGCGCGACTTTATCCCGAACGATACGACGCGGGAGCACTCAAATTCGTCCGTACCATCCGCGACTTCGACTCGCGCTACACCGCCCCGCACGGCGGCTTCCGCGACGCCGAAGATTACTATGCGCGCTCCAGTTCCCTCCCCCTCATCGCCCGCATCCGCACCCCGACGCTCATTATCCACGCCGCAGACGATCCCTTTATCCCCTTCGATTCGCTCCGGCATCCGTCCGTGAAAGCCAATCCTTATGTCGTCCTGCTCGCACCCGCGCACGGCGGGCACGTCGGCTTCGTCGGCGGCGACAATAACATTGCCGGTGAGGATCGCTTCTGGGCGGAAAATCGGCTCACCGAGTTTTGCCGGCTCATCATGGAATGCGGAACGCCGAATGCGGAATGCGGAATGTAAGACAGGATGCTGTTCTTTCATCCCTTATCCCTCATCCTTCATCCCTTTCTTGTGTTGACGCGCTGCCGTGCGTGGCAATAATCTTGCCGGGATGTTTTAACATCTCAAGCAGAAAAAATCGGGTCGAAAGCAGCTTTGTGCTTCGCGTTGAAGATAATGATTACTGCGTTTAACTTAAGTCTTGTCGTATTTCTCGTTTTGGCAAACGGTTTCTTCGTGGCATCGGAGTTTGCGCTGGTGGGCGTGCGGCGTTCGCGCATCGAATCGCTGGCCGAAAATGGCGACCTGCGCGCCGGGCGTTTGTTAAGGCTATTGAATGATCTCAACGCCTATATCTCCGCAACGCAACTCGGCATCACGCTGGCCTCACTCGGCCTCGGCTGGATCGGCGAACCGGCCATCGCGCACTTACTCGAAGAACCGCTCAAAGGCCGTATCTCCGAGACGCTGCTGCACACGCTTTCCTTCACCATCGCTTTCACCATTATCACTTTCCTGCACATCGTTCTCGGCG
The DNA here is from genome assembly GCA_051006195.1 of Pyrinomonadaceae bacterium. Lineage (GTDB taxonomy): Bacteria > Acidobacteriota > Blastocatellia > Pyrinomonadales > Pyrinomonadaceae > JAIVJZ01. The sequence goes on along the minus strand of JBPCIP010000150.1, from coordinate 5,823 downwards.
AACTGGCGCCGAAGACCGTCGCGCTCGAACGCGCCGAGAAGACCGCACTGTCGATTGCGTGGCCGATGGAGGCATTCTATAAACTTTTCCGCTGGCCGATCCGCTTGCTCGATTGGGCGGGCACGCGCACCGTTCGTCTCTTCGGCCTGCATCCATCTTCAGAACACGGTTCGATTTACACTGAAGACGAGTTGCGCCAGTTGATCAACGCCTCGCGCAAGAGCGGGCATCTGGAAGAGGACGAGCAGCAATTGATCAACCGCGTCTTCGACTTCTCGGATGCTGAAGTGCGCGAAGCGATGATCCCGCGCACGACCGTAGCGGCTTTGCCCGTCACCGCCACGCTGGAGCAGGTTGAAGACACGTTTTGTGAGTCGGGCTATTCGCGCCTGCCCGTCTATCGCGAGCACCTCGACAATATCGTCGGCGTCCTCTTTATGAAAGACATCATGCCCTGTCTGAAAACCTCCGGGAGCAAAGAGTTCAACATGGAGGCAATGCTCCACCAGCCGATGTTCATCCCCGCCACCGCGCGGCTCGGCAGCGTGCTCGCGCAAATGCAAGCGGCGCGCACGCACCTCGCCTTCGTCATCGACGAACACGGCGGCATCGAAGGCATCCTCACGCTCGAAGATTTACTCGAAGAGATCGTCGGCGAGATCAACGACGAATACGATGAAGAAGTGCGCGCCCAGATCATCGAAGAGAACGGCGCGTTCGTCCTCGACGGCATGCTTGCGGTGCGCGACGCCAACCGCAAGTTCAAATTGAAACTGCCGGAAGACGCGGGCTACACCACGCTCGCCGGATTCCTCCTCGCCCGCGCCGGACGCATCCTCAAACCGGGCGAGATGGTCGAACACGAAGGCGCGAGTTTCACCATCGAGCGCGTGGACCGCCACCGCATCCGCCGCGTCCGCTTCACCCCCGCACCGCCTCCGCCGAGCGAAGAGGTTGAAGACAGCGCCGCCTAATACAAAGTTAGATTGCTCTTTTATTAAGCAGGAGCAGATTGTTATTTGAGTCGGTATAGATAGCAATGGCTGGTTAAGCATGGCACACAAAGAACACCCACAATTTAACGAAACAGTCTTTAAGCAATTATGTAATAAGGCACTAGCGGAGTTGCCTGAAATTGCTAAGGATGTACACGTTGATTGGGAAACAAAGCATGTTGCCGTTTTAGAGCATCTATTAGCGAAAGTCCGAGATTTCTGTGGCGTTGAGGAGGGATTTAAGTTTGAAGACCTTACCGGCTATCCGCGCTCGACCCAGCTAAAGCAAGAGATAATCGGTATCGTAGATTTTGACTCTGTTCATGAACATCCAACGTCTGTGTTCTTCTACAAGCAGCCGATAATCGAGGAGTATGTTAAAAAAGCAATAGGCGCGGAATCTGAATAACTCAGATGCAATTCAAAGAAATCTGGGAAATTACCGATGTTGAGACAATTGCTTTCAAATACTCTATTCGTGAACTCGACCGTTTGCGCAAGCTTTATGGTGGGCGGCGTTGGATGAAGAGAAAAGGATTTGCAAAAGTACGCCTCTTTGATGATACGATTCATGAAGCTGAGGTACATTGGTACGAGGCGCACGGGATTGGCAAGAAGGAAATCAAAATCAAAAGTTTACTGGATTAAAGCCATGAAGAACTGGAACCCCGACACTAAATTCGTTGGTTGTCTTACTAATCAGAATTATGAGGCTTCTTTGCAATTGCGGAAGTATTATCGAGTTCTCCCTGATGAGAAAGCTTCCGAACATAGCTATCTAAGAGTAGTGGATGAGTCCGGGGAAGACTACCTTTACCCACAGCATTATTTTTCTCAAGTTGAAATGGTTCGTGAAATAGAAGAAGATCTGTTAAAAGCATCCTGAACTCTCAGTTAACTGCCTTCTAACAAGTCGCTAGAACCGACCGCTCGATAGCATAGATCGACATGTCTGCAAATCAGTTTGGATGCTGCACGCTCGCGGCGGCTTAGCTCCACCGTTAGGCGCTACTCTCAGCAAGACGCAGAGCAGACTCTACAAGTCGATGAACCGGACGCTTTATTTCTCGATTTTCTTGAGAATAGTTAAGCAGCACACTGGCGAAATCTGATTCGCTATTAGTGAGGTATGAACCAATGTCCCAAAACACTGATACGCTGGAGCACGAGCGAGGCGATCATCCGGCACAACCTCTGCCACCCACTCCGGCTCAAATCCGTGAGGCTCTGACACGGTTGCGCGAAGTAGGCGAAAAGCTGCCGCCCGTTGATGCCGTCGCAATAATTCGTGAAAGCCGTGAGTCGGCTCAGGAAAGCCGTTGATGGTCATTGTGGATGCCAATCTGCTGGTGGCTTTAGTTAGCGGCGACCCGCGCGGCGCTCAAGTTCAACAGCAATTCCTGCAATGGCTTGGTGACAGCGTTGACCTTCACGCTCCGGCGTTAGCCCGTTATGAAGTAGCCAACGCCCTGACGAGGCTCATCGTTGCCAAAGCATTCCCCGCAGATAAAGTTGAAGAAGCGTGGGCAAATCTTTCCGTTTTGCCCATTGCCTATCACCCTTCGATAGATGCGAAGCGAGTGGTAGAAATCGCTTTGCGCCTGGGCGGCAAAATGCCTATGACGCGGCGTATCTTGCTCTGGCAGAATCTTTAGGCGCAGAACTGTGGACGCTCGACAGCCCGCTTTATCGTAATGCGTCAGGGTATGGTTTTCCTGTGCAACTCGTCAGCTAAACGCATCTTCTCGAAGTTGCAAATAAGTCGATGAACCGGACGCCTTATTTCTCTATTTTCTTGAGTAGACGGGTGGCGTGGTTGCGCGCGATGAGCGGGATGCGTTCGTCCGTGGCGAGATCGCGCAGGAGCGGGATGATTTGCGTGGGGTCGGAGAGTTCGTCGCGTTTGATGAGGCTTTCGAGCCGTTTGAAAATCTTGACCGAGTCGGACGGTTGATATTGCCGGGCGAGCGCGATGTCGAAGACGAAGAGTTGTTGCTCGCCGATGCGTTTGTATTCTTTGACGAGCGCGGCGGCCCCTTCGTCGTGCGTCCAGTTAAACTCGGCGGCGCGTTCGCGCGTGCCGTGCGTCTGTCGCAGGGTCATCGTGCCGAGATGGGGGAATTGCTTCTCCGCCTGATAGCTCGCGTCCGATTCGAGAAACTTCAGGGCTTCCCACGCCGCCGTGATCCGCGACAGCGCGGCGGGTGAGATTTCGAGCGGGTCGGTGAACAACTCTTCGCGATCCTTGTGCTTGAACGAGAATTGCCCACGCCCCGCCGCATCGTGCTTGATCAAAATATAAGGGACATGAAAATCCGGCTGTTTGAATTCATATGCGTAACCGACGGCATCCGCGCTTGATTTCAACGGGGCAGCATTTTTTGTGCTGGAGGATGGAACGGCGAGCGCGGGCGGCTGGGCGGGCGGCGTCTCCCGGCGATTCGCTTTCGCAGGCGCGGGCGAAGTTGCGACAGGCATCTCCGACTCCGACCGCTGTGCGGGCGCAACGGGGGCAGCAGTTGAGGGGCGCGTCGCTTTCCTGCGATTCGTCCTCTTTTGCGCCGGAGCGTCAATCGCCGCGCTCTGAAAAAGTAGCGCGGCGATGATTGCAACCGTAAATAATTTTCCCGTCTGCACGTTTATTCAAACCTGACCGAGACGAGTTTCGACACGCCCGGCTCCTGCATCGTCACCCCGTAGAGCGCACGCGCCACTTCCATCGTGCGCTTGTTGTGTGTGATGACGATGAACTGCGTGTTCGTTGCCATCTCGACGACCTTCGCCGTGAAGCGCCCGATGTTGGCCTCGTCGAGCGGGGCGTCAACTTCGTCGAGCAGGCAGAAGGGCGCGGGGCGATAACGGAAGATGGCGAGCACGAGCGCCAGAGCCGCCATCGCTTTTTCGCCGCCGGAGAGCAACAGCACGTTTTGCAGCCGCTTGCCCGGCGGCTGCGCCACGATGTCGATCCCCGACTCCAACACGTCGTCGGCGTCGATCATGCTCATCTCGCCGCGCCCGCCGCCGAAGAGTTCGAGGAACAGTTGACCGAAGTTGCGGTTGATCTCCACAAAGGCTTGACGGAAACGCTCGCGCGAACGCTTTTTGATTTCGCGCAAAGCTTCTTCGGTCGAAGCGATGCCGTCGATAATGTCCTGTCGCTGCGTCGTCAGGAACGTGAGCCGTTCCTCAGACTCGACGAGTTCTTCGAGCGCCATCATGTTGACCGCACCGAAACTCTCGACGCGCGCCCGCAATTCTTCGACGCGCGAACGCTCCGCTTCTAGATCAAATTCCGCCTCCGGCTCGTAAGCCGCAACGATCTCGGCGAGCGGCTGCGCGAGTTCAGCCACGCAGGCTTCATGCAGATAATTCAAGTGCGCCGTCGCTTCCGCCCGGTTGACTTCGAGCATCGCACGCGCATCCCGCGCCGCCGCCGCCCGCCGGTTCAGTTCCGTCAATTCATCCGACAATGCGTCCGCCCGCGCACGCGCTTCGGCCAGATGCGCCGCCGCGCTCTCGACCTCCGACTGGCGCGCGGCGCGTTCGCTCTCGACCGACCCCGCCGTTTCGTCCATCTCGCTCATCGCGCGGCGCAAGTCTTCAAGCCGTAACTTCATCTCTTCGATTTCGGCGGCGTGTCGTTCCAGACGCGATTCGAGATCGACGTTCTCCGCTTCCATTCGCCGCAGTTCGGAGGTCGTCGCGCGACGGCGTTCGGCGGCGGCAGCCGACGCCATGCGTTGCCGATTCAACTGCTCGCCTTCAACTTCGGCGGCGCGGCGCGCGGCGGCCAAAACTTCCGCCGCTTCCGCCACCGACTGCATGGCAAACAATCGCGCCGCTTCCGCTGCTTCCGCTTCTGCCATTTGCTGCCCGCGACGCGTTTCCAATTCCCGCCGCTCCTCGGCGAGCCGCGTGGTATCGTCGGCCACAACGCGCAGATGCCGTGCGGCGCGTTCGATCTCCTGCGTCAACTGCGCCGCGTTGAGTTCACGCGCTACCTGTTCGCGTTCCTCGCGCCCGATCTGTTCGCTGACAAGGACGAGCGCATCCTCCAATTCGACAAGCCGACCGCGCGCTGCGCTGACGGAATCCTCCGCCGAGACCACTTCCGAGGCGAGGTCTGCGGCGCGCGATTCGAGTTCGCGCATTTCGCGTTTGAAGGCGAGCAGACCCGTGCCTTCGTCAACCGCGTGTACATTGCCCGCGCCGAGCAGTTGCCCGCCCGCTACCCATTCGCCGCGCGGTGTGACGCACATCTCGCCCGTCGTAAACGAAAGCATCATCGCCCCTTCGAGGTCATCGGAGACACGCGCGTTCATCTCGCGTGCGAGCGTGCGCGACAGGACGGACGCGATCTCGTCGGGTGCGCCGAGCAGATCGCCGAGCCGCAACCCGTTTGTCCGGTCGCCCGCATCGGCGAGCGCGCTGCGCGAAAGATAATCGCCTGCGCCTTTAGAGTTTGCGCCTGCGCCGTGAAGACCGGCGACGAGAAAGGTGGCGCGCCCGGCGTTGTTGGCTTCGAGCCACGCGGCGGCGCGGAAGGCGTCGTCCGGCGTCGGCACGATGACGGTTTGCAGGTAAGTTCCGAAGATGCTCTCGACGGCGCGCTCCCACTGCGGCGCAACTTGCAGCATGTCCGCGAGCGTCCCGATGGTGTGAAAATCTTTCGCCGGATCGCTCTCGGCTTCGTCGGCGTGCTCCGCCGAAAAGATGCGTTGGACGGCTTGCGAATAGAGAGATCGTTTTTCGTCGAGTTCGGCCAGCGTGTCGAGCCGGTTGCGCACGCGCGCGGCTTCCTCACGCATGCGCGCGTACTCCGTCAACG
>JBPCIP010000149.1:0-7189 GCA_051006195.1 Pyrinomonadaceae bacterium | reverse complement strand
TTTCCCCCCTTTCAAAATCTCGCCGCACTGGCACGCCTTCGGGTCGGCGATGCGAAGACCGGGCACATTGAATTTTAGTTCCGCATCGAAGGCGGCGTACTTTCGTTTGAGTTTCATCCCGCTGTGAGCGATGGAGCCAAGCCCGCGCCACTCGAAATAGTCGCGCGGCTCGAAGACCTCGAAGAGCACTTCAAGCGCTTTCCGGTTGCCGTCGCGCGTCAGACAGCGCGCATATTGATTCTCCACCTCGGCGCGCCCGGCGACCACTTGTCTGACGATCATGTAGACAGATTGCAGGATGTCCAACGGTTCAAAGCCGGAGACGGCGACCGGCTTGCCGTACTCGCGCGGGACGAATTCGTAAGGGCGCGTGCCGATGACGGTGCTGACGTGGCCGGGGCCGAGGAAGCCGTCGAGTTGCAAGTCGGGCGAATCGAGCAGAGCTTTCAGCGCGGGCACAATCGTGATGTGGTTGCAGAAGGCGCTGAAATTTTCGACGCCCTCTCTGGCCGCTTGCAGAATGGTCATGGCGGTCGAAGGCGCGGTCGTCTCAAAGCCGAGCGCGAGAAAGACCACCTGCCGCTCCGGGTTCTTCCGCGCGATCTTCAGCGCGTCGAGCGGCGAATAGACCATCCTCACATCCGCGCCCGATGCCTTCGCATCGAGCAAACTGGTCTTCGAGCCGGGCACGCGCATCGCATCGCCGAAAGTAGTGAAGATCACTCCGGGTTGCCCGGCTAACGAGATCGCATCGTCAACGCGCCCCAGCGGGATGACGCAGACCGGGCACCCCGGCCCGTGAATCATCGTGATATTTTCGGGGAGCAAATCCTCAATGCCGTACTTGAAGATCGTGTGCGTGTGCCCGCCGCAAACTTCCATGATCTTCATCGGCTGGTGGGTCAACCCTGCGATCTGCTCCGCCAGTTTACGGGCGATGTCGCCTTGCCTGTATTCGTCGATATACTTCATTGTTATTTCCTCCGACCCGCAATTCAGCCTTCGCTTTCTTCAACTCGTTCGACTTCTTCAAGCAATGAGCGGTGCTGTAAGAAGGTGTGAACCATGTCCCAGGTGATGTGATAGAGGGCGACGTGTGTTTCCTGAATTCGATGAACGCTCGACGTGGGCACGGTCAGGCAGTAATCGAGCGCACCGGCGGCATGAAGTTCGGCCATCTTGCCGCCGTCGTTTCCGGCGTAACCGATGGTCTTGAGCTTCATCCGGCGCGCGGTCGCGAAAGCGTGCATCAGGTTCTCGGAATTACCGCTCGTCGAAATGCCGAGCAGTATGTCGCCTTCGTTTCCGAGCGCGATAATTTGCCGCGTGAAGACATCATCGAACCCGACATCATTGGCGACGGCGGTGACCATGGCCATGTCGTTGGTCAGGCAAATGGCGGGCAGCGCCTTGCACCCGACCGTGACCGGATGCATGAACTCGACGGCCACATGCTGCGCGTCCGTTGCCGAGCCGCCGTTGCCGCATACGAGCAGCTTGCGTCCGCGATGGAAAGCCTTCGCCATCTCCAGCGAGGCCGCGAGGATTATCTCCTGATTCTCCTCAAAGAATCTGGCTTTCATCTCCACGCTCTCGCGCGCCTTCTCCAGCAGCGAAAAACGCAACCCTGCCATCAACTCCGGCGAGGCCGTCCCGCCGCGTTGCTCTGGCGACTGCTTCTCTTCTTCGTGTAAAAATGGATAAAACGCCCGCGAAAAATCGTCCGTCGTTGTCTTGCTCATTTCGCTTGCTCCTGAAATTTCCTATTCTAAAGAAGTGCTGAACTGGTCGAACTCTTCCTGGTATTGCCCGATCTCCTCCAACACTCGGAGCGTCTCCTGGGCCTCATGCTCGTCAATTTTGCTCATGGCGAAACCGACGTGAATCAGCACGTAGTCGCCAACTAGCGTCTCGTCGAGCATCCCGGTGTTGATATTGCGGCGGACTCCGCCGACATCCACCTTGGCGATGTTGTTCTCCGCGTCCACGATCTCGATGATCTTTCCTGGTATCGCTAAACACATAAACTAAATCCTTCCTGAGACAAGATGCGCGTTTGCCACTGCCGCCTGACCGAGCGAGATGCCGCCGTCGTTGGTCGGCACGCGGCGGTGCGTTAAGACCTCGAAGCCGTCATCCTTCAGCATCCGGCAAGTTCTTTCGAGCAGAAACATGTTTTGAAAAACTCCTCCCGATAACGCCACCCGGTTGAGTCTGCGCTCATCTCTGACCCGGCGCGCGACGGCGGCGACGAGGGCGGCCACTCCGAGATGAAACCTGGCGGAAACTGTTTGCGGAGGAAGACCATTGACGAGATCATCCACCGCGCAGCGGATGACCGCGTCCGCCCTGATGACGCTCCCGCCCGCTGCGATCTCAAATTCATACTGCCCGGAACATTGACGGTCGATCATCGTTTCCAACTCGATGGCCGCCTGGCCTTCATAGTTGACCACGTTTCTCAATCCTAACAAACTCGCCACGGCATCGAAGAGCCTGCCCATGCTCGATGTCTCGGGGCTGTTCGTGCCGGTTTCAATCATCCGTCGCAGCGTCCGCCACGCGCGCCGGTCCAGGTTTTGCACGAAAGGAATTTGCAAATTGAGAAAATCGTCGCCGAGCGCGCGATGCAGGTAAACGGCGGCCATGCGCCAGGGTTCGCGGATCGCCTTTGCGCCGCCGGGCATCGGGATGTACTCAAGATGCGCGATTCGTTCCGCTTCGATGAAATTTGCGACGAAGAATTCGCCGCCCCATAGGCGGCCATCCGTGCCGAAGCCGAGCCCGTCCATCGCCACGCCGATGACTTCGCCATCTATCCCGTTATCGGCCATGCAACTGGCGATGTGCGCGTGATGATGCTGGACGCCGATCTTAGTTTGGCCGTCGTCGAGCGCAAGGGCGTATTTGGTCGAAAGGTATTCGGGATGCAGGTCATAAGCGATGACCTCTGGGTGGAGGTGAAAGAGTCGCCGGTAGTGCTCGATGCCCCCTTCAAAGGAGCGCAACGTCTCCAAATTCTCCAGATCGCCGATGTGATGGCTGATGAAGGCGTAGCTCTCTCGCGCCAGGCAGAAAGTATTTTTCAGTTCCGCGCCGCAGGCGAGAATCTCGCGCTCAAACTTGAAATTCACTTTAACGGGCGCGGGCGCATAGCCCCGCGAGCGACGCAGGATCATCTCACGGCCTTCTGTCGTGATGCGCGCCACCGAATCATCCGTGCGAAGGTGAATCCGCCGGTCGTGAAACAAAAAATAGTCGGCGATTTTGTTGAGCCGCCGCAGCGCATCCTCGTCTTCGTGACAGACGGGTTCATCAGAGACGTTGCCGCTCGTCATCACCAGCGGGCGGTCGGAGTTTTGTAAAATCAGGTGATGCAACGGTGAGTAGGGCAGCATGAAACCGAGCGTTTGCAGGCGCGGCGCGATTCCTTCGGGGAGGCGCGCATCAATTCGCTTTTCGAGCAGCACGACGGGGCCGCGTTCGTACTTGAGCAGTGCTTCTTCCGCTTCGGAAACAAGGCAATACTCTCTGATAATTTCGACCGAGTTGGCCATCAACGCGAACGGCTTATCCTCCCGGTACTTTCTCTGCCTCAACCGCTCGACGGCTTCCGTGTTCAGCGCGTCGCAGGCCAGATGAAACCCGCCGATGCCTTTGATGACGACGATCTTCCCCGACGATAATAGACGGCAGATGCGCCCCGTGACCTTTTCACCTGTGTCAACTTTGACTTCGCCACCGCTGGCATCTTTCAGGTTCAGTCGTGGACCACATTGCGCGCAGGCTGTCGGCTCGGCATGAAAGCGACGGTCGAGCGGATTTTCGTACTCGGCGCGACACTGCGCGCACATCCCGAAATCCCGCATCGTGGTCTGCTCCCGGTCATATGGAATGTCTTCGATGATCGTGAAGCGCGGCCCGCAGTTGGTGCAGTTGATGAAGGGATACAGGTAACGCCGATCTTGCGAGTCGAATAATTCTCTGAGACAGTCCGGGCAGGTGGCGATGTCAGCCGGAATGGGGGTGAACCTCGCCCCGTTGGAAACGCTCTCGACGATGCGAAAGTCCTGATAGTGGGCTAAGTCTAAATTGTCCGAGCGCTCGACCGATTCGACCAGAGAGAGCGGTGGCGAGTTCGTTTTGATCTCGTTGATGAATTCTTCGATGCTGCGTTTTTCGCCCTCGACATCGATGACCACGCCGGCAGTGTCATTCAAGACCTGCCCTTTGAGCGCGCGCCTCATGGCTAACGAAAAGATGTGAGGACGAAACCCGACACCCTGCACCATTCCCCGCACCACTATTTGAGTTCGAGTCAGCATGTTTAGGAAATGCGGATTGCGGATTGTGAAATGCGGATTGTGAAAGGTGGATTTATAATAAAAGTCATCTTTCGATCCCCAATCCCCAATCCGCATTTTGCACGAATTGTAGCCACTCTTTTATTCCCGCACCGGTTTTTGCGGAAACCTCAAAGACCCGCATGCCGGGACGCACACGCTGAATATTCGCGCGCGCAACGTGCAAATCGAATTCGACCGCGGCGGCTAAATCCATTTTGGTGATCACCGCCACGTCCGCCGTGTTGAAGATCGTCGGGTACTTAAGAGGCTTGTCCTCGCCTTCCGTCACGCAGAGGAGAACCACGCGGAGGTCTTCGCCGAGGTCATAGCTCGCGGGACAGACGAGGTTGCCGACGTTTTCGATAAACAGCAACTCCAGTTCTTCGAGATTCCATCCGGCGAGCGCGTGCTCAACCATCTGTGCATCGAGATGACAGACGGTCCCGGTCACGATCTGCCTGACCGGAGCCTGGCTGCGGGCGAGTCGGGCCGCGTCGTTCTCCGTGGCGAGGTCTCCGACGAGCGCGGCGACACGAAACTTTGGCCGCAGCCGCGTGAGCGTCTGTTCCAGCAAGGCGGTCTTACCGGAACCGGGGCTTGAAACCAGACTGATGACGCGGACACCCGTTTCATGGAAGCGTCGCCGCAACTCACGCGCGAGCAGATCGTTCTGCTTCAACACATTTTGCCTGACTTCGACGAGGCGAGGCTTCGGGGTGCTCATTATTCTATCTCCAAAGCGACGACTTCGAGTTCTTTCCCCCGCACTATCTCGGAGGTGAGCGTGCCGCAGACCGAGCAGCAAAATTGTTGCAGAGAAGCGAGCGCCGTTTCACTGCGGCAGGCAGGACAGTAAACTACCACTGGAATTTCCTCAATGACCAGACGAGAGCCTGCCAGCGTTGTGCCCGCGCAAGCCACCTCATAGGAGAACAGGAGAGCATCCTTGACCACGCCGGAAAGTTGTCCCAGTTTGAGATGGATCGCGTGGACCTGGACCGCCCCCCGCTCGGCGGCCTCCGCCGCCGCCATCTCAACCATACTCATCGCGATGGAAAGCTCATGCATGATTTCGATTGAGGAATGTGGATTTCGGATTCTAAGAAATGCGGGCTGTTTTTCAAACCGCATTCCTCAATCCGTAATCGCAGTAATGTCGAACGAGAGTTTCAGTTCGTCCTTCATCTTGAGCGTGCCTCCGGCGACCGAGACCGGCTTGATGTTGTAGTCGGTCTGCCGCAACGCGAACTCGCCCTGCGCACGCAGATTAGCTCCATCCACTGACAAACGCGCGTCTATCAGTTGGTCGCGCGTGACGCCGTGCAGCGTCAACTTGCCGGCAATGCTGGCCTGATACCGGCCTTTCGCAGTCTGGGTCGCTGAAATCTTCGTGCTCATGAAAACGATTTCGGGGTAGAGCGCGATTTCGAGCACCTCATCCCGCATGGCACGCTCGATCTCCCGGTGGTCCTTCTCGCTTACTTTGTTGACGACGGCGAGCGAGTTGGCCTGCACCAACATCAGCAGCGACGCTTGTGCGAGCGTGCCGGGAACAAACCGCGCGTCGCCTCCAAAGCCGCAAATCGCGATCACCGGATCGTGGCCGAACATGGAGAGCAACCCCTGCGCCGACCCCTGCACAGTGAATCGGCTCTGTTCGGCATCTATCCGGTAGCGAACAGCGATGTTTCCTTGCTCAATCATTATAGAAATCCGGTCAAGCGCCAGCGCTCCTCTTTCCCGATGTGAGCGACCGCAGCAGCAACTACCCCGTCGCGTTCATAGCGCGTTGCGCACCGCTCGGTCACACCATCTCGGTCGTTGCCCTGCACATAATGTGACGCGGGCGCATAGACGTGAATCAGGAGCGGCTATTCTGTGGCGGGCGACTTCGATAATATTAAGCCCGGAATTTCAGCCGCCGACTTGCGGTCCGGCAGCGGCGGCGCTCAGGCATCCGTGCGAAGCGCATCACATCCTGCTGATCTTGATATAACGTTGGAGGTCGGGAAGGCTCGTGATGACTACGGCGGCGACGGCCATCAATGCCAGCCCTCCGACGATTGACCACACACCCATGCCGGACGATTTACTCTCTCTCCTGACCAGAGACTGATTGCGTTTCATAACAGATACTCTCCTTCTTTTCTACAATACCGATTACGCTGTCGCACTGCGATGATCTTCTTCGAGGATTTTGGCGACCAGCGACTCGACCAGCCTGACCGCTTCCTCTACGGCTGCCGCGACCGGCTCGCTCAACCCCATCTGCTCTTCGCCCTCCGCACAAATCGTCGCTGGCTCACACCCGACCAGCAGAATCCGCTTGAACTCGCCGCCCATTGCTTTCACCATGCGCAGCACTTTCAACGGATTCATCCCGTGCGGCTCTATCATCATCCCTCCTGCGTCCGGAGCGTCCAGTTCGCTCAAGTCAGGCTCGATGGTGTAGAGCGTGCCCGGCTGGCCGCCGCGCGGCGTCGCATCAATGAAGATGGTCACGTCACAGCCGTCGAGGGTCGTGTCTCACAATTTATGCTGGTAAGCATTGACGTGATTGACATAGAGTTTAATGACCGCCGCGTGCATCTCCGGGGTCGTGTCTCACAATTTATGCTGGTAAGCATTGACGTGATTGACATAGAGTTTAATGACCGCCGCGTGCATCTCCGCACACTTCGAGAAACAGATCGTGCGGCGATGCAGTCGCTTCAGTTGTGTCCTGAAATTTAAGTTGTGCCGCTCAATATTGAGCGTCTCCGCCTTGCTGATCGTGTGCCGCTCGGCGGGCAGCAGCTTGGCGTAAGATTGCCAGTCGTCGGTGTAAAAGTTTTCGACCGCGC
>JBPCIP010000148.1:0-7569 GCA_051006195.1 Pyrinomonadaceae bacterium | reverse complement strand
ATCTGAGCTTCAATGTTAGTCGAATATGGTTCACTCATCTTGAGTACCAGCATACCAGTCTGAGTGCTATTTGCTAAGGTGTGCCATCGCAACTATTGTTTGAGTCAGTTATTTACTTCGCAGTCCTAACTTCATACATCTTCCATTGTGTTGCATCGGGAATTAAATTCATTTGAGGGAGAAGAAATCATGCCGACGATCAGTCTCACAAACAATCTCAAAGATGAGTACCAGCGCCTCTTTAACACTTGTATCATCCGTCTAGAGAAGGCGAAGCAGGTCGAAACTATTCTGTCGAAGATCGAGCCGAACCGTAATCGCTATGCTGCGGTCGGCGACCCGCTGGGAATCCCGTGATACTTCGTCGGGGTGATTCACAACATGGAGGCTTCGCTTAACTTCAACACGCATCTGCATAACGGCGACCCGCTGACGAAAAGAACAACGCCCGTTCCACCGGGACGACCGAGGACGGGCACGCCGCCGTTCACATGGGAAGAAAGCGCCACCGATGCTCTGAAACTTCAACGCCTGCATGGCTTGGACGATTGGAGTTTGCCGACAACGCTCTTTAGATTGGAGAAGTTCAACGGTCTGGGTTATCGCAGCCGGCATCCGGAAGTTCTGACGCCATATCTGTGGAGTTTCTCGCACCATTATACCCGTGGGAAATTCATTGCGGACGGCAAATTCTCTCCCACGGCGGTCTCCCAACAGTGCGGGGCGGCGATCCTGTTGCGCAGAATGGCTGAGACGGGAGCGATCAAGTTCAACGTCGCCGGAGTGCCGCTCCCCAGTTCGGTTGATGATAGAGAACTTATCGACCCGCTGGCGGGATTCGAGCCGCTGGTGCGGTTCTCAAATACGGAGAAGTCGAGTTCGGCGGAAGAACTGCAAAAAGCCTTGAATAACTTCCCGGGTATCTTCGTGAAAGTGGATGGCGTTCCCGGCTCGAACACTTCCGAAGCCTTCAAAAAAGTGACCGGGCATTTCCTCATCGGAGACCCGAGAGCTTAAAACCCGGACGTTATTGCCAAACTGTCATTTCCGTCTCGAATTATGACCTTCTGCCGCCGCTCGTGCGAAAACTTTGCTCCGGTGCCCCTGCGTGCATAGCTGAGGTATTGCTCCTTAAATTTTTGTTTCCGGTTGAGCCTCGATCTGTTAGGATGCCCGCGCCCTTCATCCGAAATTTCACAACACAAAACTTTCGCGCGTGAGTTTTGCGCGAGGAGCATCTTTCAGCGAATGAACATTAACCGAAGTCGCCGCAAATTTTTAGGCGAGGCTGCCGCTGGCGCGGGTATCGCCGCGCTCAGTTCGCCGCTTCGTGCCGAAACTGCACAAGGTGAAAATTCGCAGACACGCTCCGGGCCTACGGCACGACGCGGCACGCCGCCCATTTCCGTATCGAGCGCGAACGGGTTGGCCGCCGTGAATAAGGCCGTCGAAGTGATGCGCGGCGGCGGCGATACGCTGGATGCAGTGATCGCGGGGGTCAATATCGTCGAACTCGATCCGAAGGATAATTCGGTCGGCTACGGCGGTTTGCCGAACGAGCGCGGCGAGGTCGAACTCGATGCGAGCGTCATGCACGGGCCGACGCGACGCGCCGGAGCCGTAGCTTCCTTGCGCGGCGTGCGCGAGCCCTCGAAAGTGGCGCGCATAGTGCTTGAACGCACGGATCATATTTTGATCGTCGCGCAGGGCGCGCGCGAATTTGCCACCGCGCACGGATTCGAGGACACCAATCTGTTAACCGAAGAATCGCGCCTCGCGTGGCTGCGCTGGAAGGAAACCCTGTCGCCCACAGACAAATGGGGGCCGAGTCCTATCCTGCCCGCACCCGCTTCGCCCGCCGGACAAAAGAAAATCGCGCAGGAGCGAGGACTTGGGAGCTACCGGCTCGCCGATTCTATTGCGAACGGCGACACGCGGCGGCGCGAAGAGTTGCTCGCGTGGGCTGACGAAGCGGCGCATCAGCCCCCGACCGGCACGATCAATTGTCTTGCGCTCGATGCCGCCAGCGACATCAGCGGCGTGACGACGACCAGCGGATTGGCATGGAAGATTCCGGGGCGCGTCGGCGATTCGCCGCTCATCGGCTGTGGTCTGTACGCGGATAACGACACGGGCGCGGCAGGTTCGACCGGGCGCGGCGAAGAAGTGATCTACATCAACGGCGCGCGCAGCGTCGTCGAATACATGCGGCGCGGCGCTTCGCCGGAGCAGGCCTGTCTCGACGCATTGAAACTGATCGCGGCGCGTTATGGCAACGACCGCGAAAAATTGAAAGAAATCGACGTGAACTTTTACGCGCTGAATAAACGCGGCGAGTTTGCGGGCGCAGCGATTTGGAGTCATACTGTGAGCAGCCGGGGCGAATTGCGGCGGAGACAGTTTGCGGCTCATGACGGCAGGGAAGGTCGCCTCCTTGAGAGCGCCTATCTCTTCGAGCGGCGCGGATAAGGTTGACAGAACACGCTCAATTTATGGTTCGAACAAGTTCGAGCGCACAAAAAAGCTGATATTTAGCTGAGAATTAAGTTAATGTTTATTGACACAAATCCGGTATTCGTGTAAAAAGGCTTGGTCAAAGCAGCCCACAGAGGCTCGCTGACCTGCTTTCTTATAGGAATGCTTTCAGGAGCGCAATTGGATTTGACGCGGGTTTGGCGAGGAATATTTAAGATTCGCCTCTCTGCCGAAGTCTCTCAGGAGACTTGTAGCGCTCTCTAAAACACACTGGTTCAGTCTACTTGGGAGGAGAATAATGATCAGCAGAACTTGGAGCCGTATGGCTACATCGCTCTGCCTCACCGTCGCCATTTTGAGCACGTTCTCAATGGTGGCGTTGGCAGCGCAAGGACAGTCAACTGCGTCGTCAGGCGAACTGTCAGTCGTCGGCGAAGTTTCCGTAAACGGAACGAACGCGATTTCCGGTGCGACAGTGTTTTCGGACAGCACCATCACCACTGGGCAAAATTCCAGCGCCGTTGTGAGCCTTGGCAAACTCGGACGCGTCGAACTCTTGCCTAATTCGAGCATCAAGCTCAATTTCTCAGATACCAATGTCAGTGGTGCGCTCGACGCCGGTCGTGTTCGCTATTCGACCTCTGCGGGCACGGCTGCCAGCGTGACGACCAAAGACGGTTTGGCGGTGGCTGACAACAGCCAGCCGAACGTGTTCACGGTCAACGTTGAATGCGGCAACACCGAAGTGGCAACTCAATCGGGTCGCGTCGAACTGCGGGCCAGCAACACCGTCAAGCAGATCGCTGCGGGTAATAATGCGACTGCCGGAGTGGCGCAACCGGGTTCGCGCTGCACGCGTCTGACCCAATCGACTTCGTTTGGTGCGCTCAGCGGCGGCGCGCTGGCCGCGTTGCTTCTGGCAGCCGGTGGTGCGATTGCCGCTGCTATCATCGCGGCGACTGATGACAGCAACGACTTTGCTGTCGGTGGTACGGCCCCGGTCTTCAGTCCGAGCAGATAATTCGCCGGCTGTCACTTTGATAGGCTCTGACGGCTGTGCGATCTTCTCGCGCACGGTAGACGAGAACATTCACTTGCGGGTCACGCGCGGGTTTACCCTGCGTGACCCGCAAACTTTTGCTTGGCAGCACCAATCCTAAGAAGGAATTACTATTAATTAATATGCAGATTGCAGTGATCGGGACAGGGTACGTCGGGCTGGTGACGGGCGCATGTTTTGCTGAGTTTGGCGTCGATGTCGTGTGTGTGGATATTAACGCCGAGAAGATCTCGCGCCTGATTGACGGCCAGATGCCGATTTACGAACCCGGCCTCGATCAGCTTGTTAGCAAAAATGTGCAAGCTGGTCGTTTGAAGTTCACGACCGACCTGAAGATCGCGATTGAGCGCTCTCTCGTAATCTTTCTCGCTGTGGGTACGCCTCCCCGAGAAGATGGTTCGGCTGACCTCAGCCATGTCGAAGCGGCAGCACGTTCCGTCGCCGAGCACATGAACGGCTATAAGGTGATTGTGACGAAGTCCACCGTGCCCGTCGGGACCGGCGAGCATCTCCGGCGCCTTATCAACGAGCAGAAGAAAAACGCTAGGTTCGGCATCGTCTCAAACCCCGAATTTTTGCGCGAGGGAGCGGCCATTGAAGATTTCATGCGTCCTGATCGCATCGTCATTGGCAGCCGCGATGAAGAGGCCATCGCCATCATCAAAGACCTCTACCGCCCGCTCTACCTGATCGAAACGCCCTTCGTCGTGACTTCATTAGAAGGGGCAGAGTTGACAAAGTACGCGGCCAACGCTTTTCTCGCCACTAAGATTTCTTTCATCAACGAGATCGCGAATTTGTGCGACCGCATCGGATGCGATGTGCATGACGTGGCGCGTGCGATTGGCATGGATAATCGCATCGGGAAAAAATTTCTCCACCCCGGCCCCGGCTACGGCGGTTCGTGCTTTCCGAAAGATACGCGCGCCCTCCTTTCCATCGCCCGCGAATTCGATTGCCACGCGTTCATCGTTGATGCCGTGGTGAGGGTTAACGAGCGGCAACGCGAATTGATGATTCCGAAGATCGAGAAGTTGGTGGGCAACTTGCAGGGTAAGGTCATCGCCGTGCTTGGTCTCTCGTTTAAGCCGGGTACGGATGATATGCGCGAGGCTCCGGCAGTGGACATCATTCGCCTCCTGCTTGAACGCGGCGCGGTGGTGCGCGCTTACGATCCGGTCGCGATGGATGCCGCGCGGCAGTTTTTACCCGACATCACTTATACGGATGATGAATACGCGGCGGTCGACGGTTCCGACGCGCTCATCTTCATGACCGAGTGGAATCAGTTTCGCGCGCTCAACATGGAGCGCGTCCGCGAGCTAATGCGTTCTCCGAAGATCGCGGACCTGCGTAATATTTACGATCCCGAAGTTATGCACGAACTCGGCTTCGATTACATCGGCGTCGGCAGGTAAAAAACAGAGGCTAGAGGTCAGTGGTTGGAGAGCAGCAAAAGAACTGACTTTCGCTAACCTCTATTTATTATGAGTCTATCTGGAATCGTATTGGTAACTGGCGGGGCGGGCTTCGTCGGTTCGCACATTGCGGCGACGTTCGCTGCGCGGGGTGCGCGGGTGCGTGTGCTTGATGATCTCTCGACGGGACATCCGGAGAACTTGGAAGAGATCGGCGGCGACGTTGATTTCGTGCGCGGCAGTTTGAATGATGAGGATGCGTTGCGACGCGCCTTTGAGGGAGTTGAACTCGTCTATCATGAAGCGGCGATTCCTTCTGTGCCGCGTTCGGTGGACAACCCGCGTGAGACGCATCGTGCCTGCGTCGAGGCCACGTTCTCGTTGCTGTTGGCCGCCCGCGACAGCAGGGTGCGTCGTGTCGTCTACGCCGCTTCAAGTTCCGCCTACGGCGATCAACCGACGCTGCCCAAGACCGAGGTGATGTCGCCCGACCCACTCTCGCCTTATGCTGCCGCCAAACTCTTCGGCGAGTATTACTGTCAAGTCTTCACGCGCACCTACAATTTGGAGACAGTGTGCCTGCGCTACTTCAACGTCTTCGGGCCGCGTCAAGACCCCAGTTCAACTTATTCCGGTGTCATCTCCCGTTTCATCGACGCTCTAGCGACTGGACAGACGCCCATCATCTACGGGGACGGAGAACAATCGCGCGATTTCACTTACGTCGCTAATGTCGTAGATGCTAATGTGCGCGCCGCCGAAACCACGAGCGGCGTCGGTCAGGTCATCAACGTCGCCAACGGCGAAAGGATTACGCTCAACGAACTCCTCGACAAGTTGAAGATGATCATGGGGCGCACGGATGTGCAGGCCGAGTACCGCGCGCCGCGCGCCGGCGATGTGCGCCACAGCCTTGCGGACATCACCCGCGCCCGCGAATTACTGGCCTATGAACCGAAAGTCGAATTGGAAGAGGGATTGCGCCGTACAATTGACTGGTGGAAACAGAGTCGGTTTGCCAAGTGAGTACAACAAGTCAACCCGTTTTCAGATATAGCCTTTACTCAGGCAATCTTTGCAGGATACTAAGGTTCGCTGGTCAGTGCGTCTGACCCACTCTTCGATCTCTTCTCTATTAATGGAGCACAACTTAAAATTCTTAGTAAAGTCAGAGTCGTCTTTCGTGAAGTGAGCGCATCTTGAACCATGTAACGCCGGGAAGCCTGAGTTTGAAGAGGCATAGTCTGAATTCACAATGAAACCTTCCCTGTTAGACTTAATCCACTGGAAAAACTCATCATTTGTGTCAGGTATAGAAATCATCAACCTCTCCTCAAATTAACCTTCCACTAACTTTCGCAAGGTCTCCGTGTAGGGCGAGCGGGCGACGCCTTTGTCGGTGATGATGGCGGCGATAAATTCGTTCGGCGTGACATCGAACGCGAAGTTCTGCACGCTGATGCCTTCGGGGGCGAGGCGGTGTTCGTGCAGGTGCGTCACTTCTCTGGTATCACGCTCTTCAATCGGTATCTGCTCGCCCGTCGGGAGGCTGAGGTCCACGGTCGAGAAGGGCGCGGCGACGTAGAAAGGAATGTTGTGTTGCCGGGCAAGGACGGCGACCATGTATGTCCCGATCTTGTTGGCCGTGTCACCGTTAGCTGCGATGCGGTCCGCGCCGACGACAACAGCATCAACCTTGCCCTGTTTCATGACATGCCCGGCCATGTTGTCGGTGATGAGCGTGACAGGGATTTCGTCCCGGTCGAGTTCCCAGGCGGTGAGGCGCGAGCCTTGCAAGAAAGGACGCGTCTCGTCGGCGATGACAGCGACGCGCTTGCCCGCATCGCGCGCCCCGCGAATCACGCCGAGCGCCGTGCCGTAGTCCCCGGCGGTGGCGAGCGCGCCCGCGTTGCAATGCGTGAGCACGGTCGCGCCGTCGGGGATCAGTTCGCTGCCAAAACGACCGAGCGCGCGGTTCGATGCGATGTCTTCCGTGTAAACTGCTTTGGCTTCATCGACGAGGAGTTGCTTGATCGCTTCGACATCCGAAGTCGCAGCGCAGGCGCGGCGGAAAGCATCGCGCATGCGTTCGATGGCCCAGAACAAATTGACGGCGGTCGGGCGCGTGCGGCTCATCAAATCGCACATGTAGTCGAAGTCGTATTGCAAGTCGGGAACGGAGGTGGCGACAGCTTGTTTGAGGCCGATGGCGAGTCCCATCGCGGCGGCAACGCCGATGGCCGGCGCGCCGCGCACCGCCATCTGCTTGATGCTCTCGGCCACCTCTTCGCAGGAACGCAGCACCAGATACTTTTCCTCAGTCGGCAGCAAACGCTGGTCGATCATGCGCACGCCGGCCTCAGTCCATTCGACCGTCTTGATCATTAAAGAATTACTCCCCGGATGATTGATGGAAGATGAACCGTTCATGTTCAGCGTTCGACGCGCTTGGATTCATCTTTGGAAATATTATGTGGAGCATCTTACCCGACGCGTGGGGAGGCGGCAACCAGGCGGTCGTTAACAGGGAGAAGAGGTGGGGGGGGGAAAGAAAGCCCACGTCTGGGTGGTGCCCCCAGAAAAAAAGACTCTTTTCCCCCCCCCCTTTTTGAGGGG
>JBPCIP010000147.1:0-11665 GCA_051006195.1 Pyrinomonadaceae bacterium | reverse complement strand
AAGTCGATTTTTATTTAGAACAGCAATCGGCAAAAGTGTCTTGCCTTTCGCTTTACTCAGGCCGAATTTAATCGTGCTGCCGATCAAGGTTGAACGAAATGAAGTCGGCGACAAAATGATTAAACTTTATTCAGCCGATGAGCTAAGGAAAGAAGGGTTCTTGAATGCCTCTCGTTGGTTTAGTGAAGTTGAGGAAATTTGGGAGGCGAGGAAAACGGATAAATCAGCGGACATGACAAATCTCGGTCGTCTTGATTTTCAGAGGGGGCTGTCAGCGCAGAATCTAAACGTGCCCAACATAGTCTTATACAATGGGAGAGGAACCGACGCTTGCGCGACCGTCGTAAGCAGACTCAACATTGATCTGGAGATTTTGGTTGATCATGCGATCTACTTAGTGGAGTTGAATAACTTGGCTGAAGCGAATTATCTCGCTGCCATCCTAAATTCATCAGTCCCAAACAAGCTTATGAAAGACTTTCAGTCAACAGGTCTATTCGGAGCAAGAAACATACACAAAAAAATCCTCGACGTTTACTTTCCCCGCTTCAACAAGGGCGACGACAAGCACGCGCGCCTCGCCCGCCTGGGCGAGACGGCGCACGACAAGGCGGCGGCATACTTGCGCGCCAACCCGCCCACCGCCACGCTCACGCCCGGACGACTCGGACGCTTGCGCGTCGCCGTCAAAAAGGAAGTCGAAACGGAGTTGAGCGCGATCAATGATCTGGTCAAAGAGATCATCGCCTAGTCGTCATCCGACAATGGACGGAAAAACAAGTTGAAGTCTTAAAACAAACATGAATCAGAACAAGGACAACAAGGATTTGAAAGTCGTCGGCAAGCCTTTCCGTAAAGTTGACGCGCGGGCGAAATGTACGGGACAGACGAAGTTTGCCGACGACATCATGCTGCCGCGCATGCTCTTCGCCAAACTTTTGCGCACTCACGAGCCGCACGCGCGCATCGTGAGCATTGACACGTCGAAAGCCGCCGCCTTGCCCGGCGTCCACTCCGTCATCACGGGCCGTGATTTGCCGACGCCTTACGGCATCCTCCCCGTCAGTCAGGACGAGTACGCGCTCTGCACAGAGCGTGTGCGCTTCATCGGCGACCCGGTAGCGGCGGTCGCTGCCGTTGATGAAGACACGGCATTCGAGGCGATGAATTTGATCGAAGTCGAGTATGAACGGCTCCAGACGATCACGAGCATCGAAGAGGCGATTATGATTGACGAGCCGCGCGTGCAGGAGTACGGCGACGCGGGCAACGTCCACAAGAAAGTTCATCTCGAATTCGGCGATATGGAGGCGGGCTTCGCCGAGGCCGACCACATCCGCGAAGACACTTTCTTTTACGAAGGCAACACGCATCTGCCGATGGAGCAGCACGCGGCGGTCGCGCACTTCGACCCCGACAACAAGCTCACGCTCTGGAGTTCTACGCAGACGCCGCACTACGTCCATCGCGCGCTGACGAAAGTTTTGGACTTACCCGCCGCGCACATCCGCGTCATCGCCACGCCGAACGGCGGCGGCTTCGGCGGCAAGAGCGACCCGTTCAACCACGAGGTCGCTGTCTGCAAACTCTCGATGATCACGGGTCGTCCGGTGAAGATCACTTTGACGCGCGAGGAAGTTTTCTATTGTCATCGCGGTCGTCATCCAGTGCTGATGCACGTCAAGACCGGCGTGAAAAAAGACGGTGCGATCACGGCGATGGATTTTCAATCGTTCCTCGACGGCGGCGCATATGGCTCTTACGGCGTCGCCTCGACCTTCTACACGGGCGCGTTGCAAACCGTGACATACGAAGTGCCGCGCTATCGCTTCCGAGGCCTGCGCGCCTTCACCAACAAACCGCCCTGCGGCCCCAAACGCGGGCACGGCACGCCGCAACCGCGCTTCGGCATGGAAGTCCAACTCGACAAGATCGCCGATGATCTCAAACTCGACCCGGCGGAGATGCGCCTCAAACATCTCGTCAAGCCCAACTCCATCACCGCCAACTATCTCCCCATCGGCAGCATGGGACTCGGCAAGTGCATCGAAAAGATCGTCGAGGGCGCGGACTGGAAGAACAAGTTTCGCAAGCTGCCTTACGGCAAGGGCATCGGCATTGCTTGTAGCTCCTACATCTGCGGCGCGGGTTTGCCGATCTACTGGAACAACATGCCGCACAGCGGCGTCCAACTCGGACTCGACCGGCAGGGCGGCGTGCGCGTCCAGTGCGGCTCGACCGACATCGGGCAGGGGTCGGACTCCGTCCTCGCCTACATCGTCGCCGAAGTCCTCGGGATTGACCCGTTCGACATCCGCGTCGTGACCGCCGACACAGACCTCACGCCCGTTGACCTCGGCAGCTATTCGAGCCGCGTCACCTTGATGACGGGCAACGCCGCCCTGCAAGCCGCCGAGCGCGCACGCGAACTTTTGAGCAAAGCCGTCGCGGAAAAACTTTCGCTGCCCGTTGAGAATCTCTCGTTTGCCGACCATCGCGTCTTCGACGTGGAGAATCCGGAAGTTGGCGTCAGCTTCGCCGAAGCGGTCGTCCTGGCTGAGACGAAGTACGGCACTATCGGCACGGTTGGCTCATACACGCCGCCGCGCTCGCCGGGCAAGTTCAAAGGCGCGGGCGTCGGCCCCTCGCCCGCCTACAGTTACTCTGCCGCCATCGCCGAAATTGACGTTGACGCGGAGACCGGCTTCGTCACCGTCGAGCGCATCTGGATCGGCCACGACATCGGCCAGTCCATCAACCCGATGCTCGTCATGGGACAGGTCGAAGGCGGCGTCTACATGGGACTCGGCGAGGCTCTCATGGAAGAGATGGTTTACCGCGCCAATCGCAACGTCGTGCATAAATTCCCGTCGCTGCTTGAATACAAGAGTCCAACGACGCACGAGATGTGCGATGTGAAAACTTATCTCATCGAAGACGCCGACCCGAACGGTCCCTTCGGCGCGAAAGAGGTCGGTCAAGGGCCGCTCCTCCCCGTCATGCCCGCCGTCGCCAACGCCGTCTTCGATGCCGTCGGCGTGCGCGTTGACGAAGTGCCGATCACGCCGGAGAAAGTTCTGGCCGCGCTCCGCGCCAAAGCTCAAGGCAAGCCCGCACGCTTCGGCCCCAAAGGCGTCCCCGCCGTCGAATGGCCGGAACCGCTCAAAGTAGCCACGCCCGCCGAGGGCGGCGACGGGCGCGAAATGCCGCGCGTGGCGATCCACTCTTGAGCAGAAAGGTAAAATGAAGATGAGCGAAGATAAAACAGCCGAGACACCCGACCCACGCTCTTTTGAAGAGCGCGTGTTCGCCAGATTCGATGCACTGGACGCGCGGCTCGATAAGGTGGAAGCGCGGCTCGAAAAACTAGAGGCGAAATCTTACGACACCAAGCCGATCTGGGAGCGTGCTCTAGCCGAGTTAATAGAGTTGAATCAGCGCGTCGCCAACGTCGAACGCAAGATTGATGTGCTGGGCAGGGACATGATTCAACTTCGAGCCGATCAAGCGCACGTTGAGAACCGCCTCGACCATCTTGAGTCACGGTAGAACTACAGTCATCACTTGGGAAAAACAGCGACGGGCGCGAGATGCCGCGCGTGGCGATTCATTCATAGACGTTGGTAAAGATGTAAGGAAGGGTTGTCAGGGTGATTTGAATGGGACGACGCAAAGGCGATCAGCAATGTGGAGAAACACGGCATCACTTTCGGAGAGGCCACCGAAGTCTTTTATGATCCGAACGCGCTTGAAGCACATGATACCGAACACTCCGCCGGCGAAAACCGTTTCGTCATCATCGGCCATTCCGCGAGGCGACTGTTATTCGTCGTCTTTGCCCAACGTCTCGGCAAGATGATTCGCATCATCTCAGCACGCAACCCAACACCAGCGGAGAGAGCTTTATATGAAAAAGGTGAAGGATAAGAAATCCGAAACAAAAGCCGGAGAGAGCATTCTGGAAGTCACTCAGCAGGATTA
Source organism: Pyrinomonadaceae bacterium (assembly GCA_051006195.1). GTDB lineage: Bacteria > Acidobacteriota > Blastocatellia > Pyrinomonadales > Pyrinomonadaceae > JAIVJZ01. Next base: position 7,684 of record JBPCIP010000147.1, on the reverse strand, counting down.
TGAAGAGGGCTTAAAGCGTGGTTGGACGGACGATGACATGCTCAAGCCCGGTCGCTACAAAATGAAGCGCGGCGGCTTCCTCGCGCGTCACCCCGAGTTAAAAATTAAAGATAGAAAACAAGCCTGACGCAGAAGCCATCACTGAAGGCGACGACGGGCGCGAGATGCCGTGCGCGGGGGTTAATTCATAAGGTTGCTAAACGATGCAATTTGAATGGGATGACGTAAAGGCGGAAAGAAATTCGCGGATACACGGCATCTCGTTTGAGGAAGCCAAAACGGTCTTTAGCGACCCTCTGTTTGTGGTATTCAATGATGTGGAGCATTCGCAGCAAGAGCAACGGTATATCATCATGGGTGAATCGTATGTCGGACGGGTGTTAGTTGTTGCCTATACAGAACGCGAGATGAAAACGCGGCTCATCAGCGCGCGAGAAGCGACCCGCAAGGAGCGGCAAAGTTATGAGCAAGAAATTTGAAGAAGATTTGGAAGATGATTTGCGGCCTGAATATGATTTCAGCACGATGCAAGTCGTAGCGCGAGGCCCTCGGCGCAAACTGCCGCAATCAACACTACTAGAAAGTTGGGTTTGCGGTTCGCGAGCCACATTAGCTCTAGTAATTACTGACATCGTTGGCTCAACTGCGCTGAATAAAAGACTGGGGGATAAAAATTGGTTTGAGGTGCATAGTCAACACTCTCGGAGAGTAAATGAACTTATTTCTCAGGGAATTTATGATTGTCGAAAAATTAAGGACACCGGGGATGGCTTTTTAATCGCTTTTCGCACAGCGATAGATGCCTTTGGTTTTGCGGTGGAACTCCATAGAGAAACCGGACACTCAGAGGTCAAGATCAGGGCAAGCATTCATGTTGGCGCGGTGCGAATTGAACCAAACGATATTCGAGGCGGAGCGGTTAATTTTACTTCTCGCATTGCGCAGTGGACAAAGAAGCCCTGGGTAGTTCTGAGCAACACGGCTAAAGACCACATTGTACAAGAATTGGGCATCAAACCATCGGAAGTTGGTTTCCTCGGCTATCAAGCGAATCTGAAAGATTTTGGGCGACAGAAGCTTTGGTTGGCTTTTGATCCGACGATCATTTCCACCTCACCAAGAAGAAAGAAACGAATGTCATCTCCACCTCAATGGTGGCTACGCATTAGGGAAGAAATGGAAAAAGAAAACAAGAATTTCCTTATACGTAAGGGTATAAATATCTGAACCTTTAGGCAGTAGTTGAATTGTTATGATGAGACTACCGAAGTTTGAGTATCGCGTGCCGAGAGAAATTAAGGACGCGGTGAAGATGATGGCGGACGCGGGCGCGGCGGGGCAGTTCGTGGCGGGCGGGACGGACTTGTATCCGAATATGAAGCGGCGGCAACAGACGCCGCAGACGGTTATTTCGGTGGGGCGGCTCGCGGAGTTGAACCGGATCGAGGGCGACGGGCGAAGCGGCATGAGGATCGGCGCGGGCGTAACGTTGACGGATTTGTGCGAGCATCCGGTGATCAAACGCGATTACCCGATGGTGGCGGCGGCGGCGCGCACCATCTCGACGCCCGTCTTGCGCAACATGGGAACGATTGGCGGGAACTTGTTGCTCGATACGCGCTGCAATTATTACGACCAGAATTATGAGTGGCGTAAAGGCATCAACTTTTGTCTGAAGAAGGACGGCGATGTGTGCTGGGTTGCGCCCGGTTCATCGAAATGCTGGGCGGTGCAGTCGGCTGATCTCGTGCCGCTGATGGTGGCGTTGGGGGCGCGCGTGCGTCTCGTCTCGACGCTCGGCGAGCGCGAGGTGACGGCGGCAGGTCTCTACAACGACGACGGCATTGACTATCTCCACAAACGACCGGACGAGTTGCTGGCCGACATACAGTTGCCGCCGCTCGACGGATGGCGCGCGGTCTATAAAAAGCTCAGGCGGCGCGGCGCGTTCGATTTCCCCGTGCTCGGCGTGGCCGTGCGGCTCGACATGGACGGGGACTCGATGGTCAAAAATGCCAAGTTGATTTTGGGCGGCATCGCGCCCGCCCCGGTCGAAGTGAAAGAAGCGGAAGCGGCTTTAATCGGTGGGCCGCTCAATGAAGAACGGATGCACGCGGCGGCACAAGCCTGCTACGTCAAAGCGCGCCCGCTCGACAACACAGACTTCATCATGAACTGGCGCAAGCAGATGACCCGCGTTTATGTGCTCCGCGCGCTCGAATCTTTGCAAAGCGCGTAGCCCGTCATTTTTCGGAAACAGTTGCCGCGCCCGCCGCGTTTAAGGTTGAGACAGTCCACCCAACCTCGAATCCTGGAGACATTGATGAAAAAGTTAATTTTAGCTATCGCGGCTCTCGTGTTGCTGCCCTCCGCCGCTTTTGCGCAGACGGATGCGGAGCGGGAGGCGGTCAAACAGGCCGTGCTGGATTATGTCGAAGGCATCTACACGGTTGACGCTTCGCGGATCGAACGCAGCGTTCACCCGGAACTCGCGAAGCGCGGCTTCTTCGTGAAGAAGGGCGAGACTGCATACAGTTCCGACGTGATGACCTTCCAGCAACTCGTCGATGTCGCTAAGACTTTCAACAAGAGCGGGCGCGTACCGAAGGACGCGCCGAAGGATGTGGTCATCTTCGACATCTCGGATCAAACCGCCAGCGCGAAACTCACCGCCATCTGGGGTATTGACTACATCCATCTCGCCAAGTACGACGGCAAGTGGAAGTTCGTCAACGTGCTCTGGCAAACTCCGCCCAAGCCGGGCAAGTAAAGATGAGGGATGAGGGATGAGGGATGAAGAAAAGCATTCAAGAAATTTAGACGCTTCTTCTTTTGAGCCCTCAGCCCTCAGCCCTCAGCCCTTCCCCATCGCCGCCATCCTCTTAGCTGCCGGACGCTCGCGGCGCATGGGCGCGTTCAAACCGCTCCTGCCATTCGGCGCGCAAACCGTCATCGAAACCTGCATCGACAATCTGCGTGCGGCGGGCGTTGATGAGATTGTGGTCGTGCTGGGGTTTCGCGCGGCTGAGTTGCGCTCGCGCCTCGCTCATCTGCCGCTTCGCTTCGCCGTTAACGAACAGGTGGAGAGCGAGATGGGCGTCTCAATCGCGCGGGGCGTGGAGGGATTGTCAGGCGGAACCGGCGCGGCGTTGATCGCGCTCGGCGACCAACCCGCCGTGACGGCTCAGGAAATTAAAAATGTGATGGCGGCGCATCGACGGACGGGCGCGCGTCTCGTCGTGCCGCAGTGGCAAGGGCGCGGCGGACATCCTGTGCTCGTCGATCTCCATTATCGCGACGCGCTCCTGCATCTGGACGCTCGGCGCGGTCTGCGCGCCCTTTTCGCTGCGCATGCGGGCGAGGTCTTGCATCTGCCCGTCGCTTCGCCTTACGTTGCACGCGATCTGGATACATGGGAAGATTATTGCGCGCTGCATGATGAGATTTTCCATGTCCCGCCGCCGATCCTGCAACCGCCCCCGCGAGAAACTTGAGCATAGAACCCTGCGGCACGTATCCAACTGTTCTTTCTGGCAGTACATCTAATTTTTCGGTATGGGAGCGTCTCACCGAAACAATAAAGCCCGCGTCGGGCAACGAAAAATTCGCTATTGCCGGTAAGTTTTTAAAACGTGAGATGCCAAAAAGAAGGAGAAATTAATGTTGACCAAATCCCCCCGTTTTATCGTCGGTCTCTTGCTCTCGCTGTCACTCGTCTTCGCGACAGGTTTTGCCGCCACGCCGACGCCCGTGCAAAGCGGGTTAGCGGATTTCTCTTTGCGCACGGTTGACGGAGGGAGCATCAACTCCGAGATGTTGCGCGGCGATGTGGTGGTGCTCGCCTTCGGCGCGTCGTGGCTGCCGCTTTCGCGCACGCAGGTGGAAGGCGTGCAAAAGCTGGCGGATGAATACCGCGACCGCGATTTGCGAGTTTACTGGGTGAGCACTGATTCCGAGTCGCCGAAGTCGAAGAACTACGCGACGGACGAGCAACTGCGTTCGTTTGCGCGCAAGAACGGATTGAAGGTCGGCGTGCTGCGCGACCCCGAAGGCGCGCTTTTCAAACGCATGGGCGTAGAGCGCAACCAACTGCCCGCGCTCGTTATTCTCGACAAAGACGGAAGCGTTTCCGGCGACACCATCGGCGGCCTCGACCCCGATGGGAACCTCGTCCAACGCCTCTCGGCGCGGCTCAACAAACTGTTGTAAATTCCCTGCTGCTCAACTAACCGGCTCATCAAACAAAGAGGCTGCGCCAATCGTGGAGTAACCTCTGCGTCATTCAACTCAAACAATTGTCGGGGCGGAGAAAATTCCGCCCGCGTCTGGAAAAAACTGCGGAGGGGGACAAAACTCCACTCCCTCCGAATTCTTCTTAAACCTCTTCCATCAGCTTGTAAATCAATCTCACCGGCAAGCCGACGATGTTCCAGTAGTCTCCCTCAATCGCTTCGATGAAGAGAGAGGCGCGGCCCTGCACGGCGTATGCGCCGGCCTTGTCCGCAGGCTCGCCCGTCGCGACGTACCACTCGATCTCCGCCTCGGTCAGCGAGGCGAACTGCACGCGCGTCCGTTCATGGGACACCAACACCTCTTTCGTCTCGACGCGCACCAGCGCCACCCCGGTCACGACTTCGTGCCACCTGCCGCCGAGCAGTCGCAGCATCCGCCGGGCGTCTTCCCGGTCGGCGGGTTTGCCGAGCATCTTGCCGTCAACCGCGACGATGGTATCCGCGCCGAGCACCAGCCCGGATGTGCGCCCCGCCGCCACCGCCTCCGCTTTTTCGCACGCCAGACGTTCCACATATTCGCTCACGATTTCATGGTCCTGCGCCGCCTCGTCAATGTTCGCTGCGGCGACCTCGAAAGGCCATCCGACTGCGCGCAAAATCTCCGCCCGGCGCGGGCTGGCCGAAGCCAGCACCAGTTGCTCCAACTCAAACTCTCCCGTCCCCACGGACGCGGCCCCTACTTGTGACACTCCCTTATTTTCCATTACACTCCCCCTCATAAATGCGGATTTCGGATTGTGGAATGCGGATTTTAGATACATGAAGCCGGGATTGCCAATCCACAATCCGAAATCTGCATTCCGCGATTGCAAGTATGGAAGACTTAATTCGAGCACTGCCCAGCCTGCTGCGCGCGGCGGGCGACGCGGAAGAGGTCACGGAGGCGGCGGCGAAAGTGGCCTGGCGGCGCGTGGCGGGCGAGGCTTTGCGCGGACAGGCCGTGCCCTTTCGGCTTCATCGCAAACATCTCGTCGTGGCCGTGCCCGACACCGCATGGCAGAAACAACTTGAGGCGATCAGCGGTCAACTCATCTTTCGCCTGAATTCGCTGCTCGGCCAGGCTGTCGTCACCTACGTCGAGTTTCGCGTTGATGCCGCCACTGTCCGCGCCGAACGCGCCCGCATCGGTCACACGGAAATTGACCGCGCCGCGCAGGAGCGACGCGCGCTCGACAACGCGAGCCAACTCGCCGCCGCCGCCGCCGCCATTCAAGATGAAGCCCTGCGCCGCCGCTTCCTGCTCGCCGCCGGAAGCTACATCGGAGCGCAACAAGAAAAGAAGTAGTCAGTTTAGAGTTGTCAGTTTTCAGTTCAAAACCAGATTTGAAAGCTGATATTGCGGATGCTCGCCGGATAGGACTGACAACTCAAAACTGACAACTCAAAACTGATTATGCCTATCACAGAATCCGACATCGAGAAAATCGCCGCGCTCGCACATCTTGAACTCACGGACGAAGAGCGGCGCGCGTTGACGCCGCAGATCGCTGCGATTGTGACTTACGTCGAGCAGTTGAACGAATTGGACACGAGCGCGGCGGAACCCGCTCTCGGCGGACTGACGCCCGCAGGTGAAAGCACCTCATCCGCGCGCGACGACGCGCCGTTACCCTCGCTCGGCCAGTCGCTCGCCCTTGACCAAGCGCCCGACCCAGCCGCCGGACATTTCCGCGTGCCAAAGGTTTTATAAAAGTAGCCAGTAGTCAGTAGCCAGCATCAAGACAAAGGCTTTTCTACTGACTACTGACTACTGACTACTGACTACTTCTTTATGAACATCGAAGCTATCAAGCTGAGCCTCGCGAGCGGCACAACCGACGCGCGCACCATCGTGGAGACGGCGGTGAATGCCGCCGAAGAGTTGAACGAGACGCTGCATGCGTTCCTGCAAATTGACCGCGCGGGCGCGCTCAGACGTGTGAGCGAATTGGACGCGCGGCGCGATGAATCGTTAACCGGCGCGCTCCGCGCAGTGCCCGTCGCGATCAAAGACAATATCTGCGTGCGCGGGTTGCAAACCTCGTGCGGCTCGCGCATCCTCGGCAATTATCAACCGCCCTATAGCGCCACCGTCATCGAGCGTTTGCACGGGGCCGGGGCGATCATCATCGGCAAGACCAACTGCGACGAATTTGCGATGGGATCGTCGAACGAGAATTCGGCTTACGGCCCCGTGCGTAATCCGTGGGACACAGAGCGCGTGCCGGGCGGCTCTTCGGGCGGTTCGGCGGCGGCGGTCGCGGCGCGCATCGTGCCCGTCGCTTTGGGGTCGGACACAGGCGGCTCGGTGCGTCAACCCGCTTCGCTGTGCGGCATCGTCGGCATCAAACCGACCTACGGGCGCGTCTCGCGCTACGGGCTGGTCGCCTTCGGCTCGTCGCTCGATCAAATCGGCATCTTCGCGACAAACACGCATGACGCGGCAGCGACGCTCTCGGTAATCGCCGGACGCGACCCGCGCGACGCGACGACCGCCGATGTAGCTGTGCCCGATTATCTGGCGGAGTTAACGGGCGACATGCGCGGGGCGCGTATCGGCGTGGCGCGCGGGTTGTTCGGCGAAGGACTGGACGCGGACGTGCGCGCGAGCGTGGAAGCGGCCATTGAAGTTTATCGCGGGCTCGGCGCGGAAGTGGTCGAAGTGGAACTGCCGCACGCAAAGTATGCCATCGCGGTTTATTACATCATCGCCACCGCCGAAGCCTCCTCCAACCTCGCCCGCTTCGACGGCGTGCGCTACGGCTTTCGCGCCGAAGAGGGGCACAGCTTACGCGAGATGTACCGGCGCACGCGCGAAGAAGGCTTCGGCCCGGAAGTCAAACGCCGCATCATGCTCGGCACATATGTGCTCTCCTCCGGCTATTACGACGCCTACTATCTCAAAGCCCAAAAGGTGCGGATGCTGCTCAGACAGGACTTCAACCGCGCCTTCGAGCGTTGCGACGCGCTCATCACGCCAACCTCGCCCACCACCGCCTTCCTGCTCGGCGAAAAGACGGACGACCCGCTCGCCATGTACCTGAGCGACATCTACACCGTCACCGCCAACCTCGCCGGCATCCCCGGTCTCTCCATCCCCTGCGGCCTCTCTCACGCGGGGCTGCCCATCGGTCTCCAATTGCTCGGCCCACACTGGAGCGAACCCACGCTCCTGCGCCTCGCCCACGCCTACGAGCAGGCGCAACCATTCACCGCGCGCCCGCGCGTGATGGTAAAACATGAAGAATGAAATTGATGAGAGGGTTTCGCACCCACGGATATATCGTTCGTGCGAGCGAGTAAGGTAGCGTCAGTGAGACGTAAGAAACAAAAAAAGATTCAACCACGAAAACACAGGAAACAACACGAAGAAGCAATCTCTTTTCGTGCTGTTTCGCGTTGTTTCGTGGTTA
>JBPCIP010000146.1:0-12251 GCA_051006195.1 Pyrinomonadaceae bacterium | reverse complement strand
GCGGCTTTGATGAGAAAACCGCCAACGATCAGAAAGACGATGCCCCGCGCGATGAAGCCGACGCGCCCGCTGCGCGTCGCCCACCGGAGGCCGCGCTCGCTCATCTCGTCCTCTTTGAGCCGCTTGCGAAACTTCGCCTTGTAACCTTTGTAACACTGGTAGATGCCGTAGCCGATGACGCCGAGTCCTGCCAGCGCGACGAGCCAATGGCCGAAAGAAAACTCCATCACGCTCGTCGTCCACGACTTGGCCGCGCTCGGTTCGCCGTCGTCGCGCGCGCCGAAGACGATGCGCGCCGCCGAGAGCGCGAGACCCGCGTAGATGAATCCGCTTCCGGCGTAGCCGAGTCTAAGCGCAATGCCTTTGGCCTTCGTTCCCTTATCATCGGCATCCGTGACGGCCTGCACGAAGCGCCAGATGACGTAGGCGAGCAAACCGAAGGCGACGATAGAGAGCATCACCGTGCCGAATGGTTGCCGCGCCACCGAACGCATCGCGCCGTGCGTGCCCTTAGCCTCGCCGCCCACGCCCAGCGCCGTCATCGTTGCCAGCGCGCCGACCACTATGTAGACGATGCCCTTCGCCGCGTACCCGACGCGCGCCAGTCGCTCGACCCACGGGTGCTTCCCGACCTTCTCGGCAACTTCGCCCGCCGCTTCCTTCACTTCTTCGATTACCGAATCCGTCTGGCTCATTCTCTGTTTAACCCATTATGCACATGCTGATTTAGTGAGAGCGATGATAACACCTTGTTGAGGCGATTCTCGAAATTGCCGGGCGCGGCGTCGAGATGGCGATTGAAAGGGATGAGGGGGCATCGCCGGAGTGGATGGAGAGCGCGGCGAGAGATGAAAGTTGATGTGTTAGATTGGTTTTCAATTGCGTGTGATGGATAGAAGAACAGCCAGCTTCCGCTGGATAAGCAACCAGAGGGAGACGACGGTTATGCTGATCAGCTACATCAACGCCGCCCTGCGGTACGCGCGTTATGAAATTCTGGCCGACGACGCGAGTTTTTACGGCGACATCCCAAACTTCGACGGCGTTTATTCAAATGCCGGAACGCTCGAAGACTGCCGCGAGGAATTGGCGGAAGTGTTGGAGGAGTGGATTCTGTTGCGCGTCGCAAAGAATTTACCGCTGCCCGTCGTTGACGGACTTGAACTGAAAATCAGGGAAGTAGCCTGACGTGCCCCGCTTCGGTTCCATCGCATGCAAGAAATTGAGCCGTTGTCTGCGGCAACGCGGCTTCGACGGCCCATACTCCTGCGGGAAGCATCAATTCATGAGCCGGGAAAATCTCACCCTGCGCCTTCCCAACCCGTACCAGAGCGACATCGGCAAAGTACTTCTCACACGCATTCTCCGGCAAGCCGGAATCGACAGAGACGAGTGGGAAAAACTCTAAGCGGAGTTGGTGATGCAGGATTATTCGACGCCGGATAAAACATCGCCGGACGGGACGATCAAAGTTGAGTTTGACGTGAGCACGGGCTTGATGTCGCACGAGATTTATAGCCCGCGTGTGGTGGCACTGCCGGGCGGGGAAGTGCTGGCGGATTTGTGGGGGACGCAGTGGGACGCGACCGCGGATTTCGAGGCGCCGGGGACGATGACGCTTTTCCTGCGCCACTATCCGGGTGACAGGCCGGGCTTCGCCGTAACGATTGACGCGCGGGTGCGCTCCTTTTGGTTCACGGACAGTCCCGCCGAGCGGCACGCGCTCGATCAATTCGTCAAACTCGTCAAACGGAGGCACAAAGCGCAGGGAGGTTATCCGCGCCTCCCTCTCATCCCGCAGAGAAGCCGCCCCGGTTTGATTTTGGTCTGGCTGGTGGTGGGGGCGATCCTCCTCTTTATCTTTTACGTCTACACTCTCGTGTAACGTTCCTGAGTCGCTGGCGTCGGCGCGAGTGTTACCGTAAAATCAATGTGCCGGCGGGCATGCTTTACTTCAGCGCGGGCTTCGCCGGTATTTCAAACAAACAAGGAAGAGATTGATGGCCTTATTAGAAATTGTCATATACCCGCATCCCGTGCTGGAGATGCCGGGCGAGCCGGTGACGGTGTTTGACGATAAGTTGAAGAAGTTGGTCGCGAATATGTTCGAGACGATGGACGCGGCGTCGGGCGTCGGGTTGGCCGCGCCGCAGGTGAACGTGTCGCGGCGTCTGTTCGTGATGGATTGTTCGGGCGGGCGCGATCCCAAACAGCGCGTCGCGCTCATCAATCCGGTGGTGCTCAATGTCGAAGGCGACCAGACCGGCGACGAAGGTTGTCTCTCGTTTCCCGGCGTCTTTTTTCCCGTCAAGCGTTCCTTGCGCGCCGTCGTGCGGGCGCAGAATGTGGACGGCGAGACGTTTGAACTCGACGGCATGGATTTAACGGCGCGCTGCATGCTCCACGAAACCGACCACTGCGACGGCATCGTCTTCATCGACCACACCACCGTGCTCAAGCGCGAGATGGTCAAACGCAAGATGCGCAAATTGGCGAAACTGGCGAAGATGTAGTTCGTCGCAAGTAAATTACCATTCGTTGACGCGGTCGCTGCTCTCATCCGGGCCGACCGCGTTTTTCGAGTCGGGGTTGTGCTAACATTCAAAGCGTCAACCACAGCTAAAATATATTTCTAATAGGAGCGATTCATGGACGGCGAATTTCGTAACGAGGCGTTTACAGATTTCAGCAAAGAAGAGAACGCGCGGGCGATGCGCGGGGCGATTGAGCGGGTGCGCGGCGAACTGGGGCGCGAGTACCCGCTTGTGATCGGGGGCGAGCGCGTCAAGACCGGACGCACGTTCGAGAGCCTTAACCCCGCGAAGAAGACGGAAGTTGTCGGGCGTTTTCAAAAGGCGACGGAAGAACTCGCGCGCCGCGCCGTCGAAACGGCGGACGAGACGTTTAGGACGTGGCGCAACACTTTGCCGGAAGAACGCGCGAGATTGCTGTTCGTCGTCGCGGAGATTTTGCGCGAGCGGCGGCACGAGATGTCGGCGTGGATGATTCACGAAGTCGGCAAGACGTGGGCGGAGGCCGACGGCGACACGGCGGAGGCGATTGACTTCTGCGAATTCTACGCGCGCGAGATGCTACGCTACGCCGCGCCGCCGCCCCTGACGAAAAACGAGGGCGAAGAGAACCGGCTCGAATACATCCCGCTCGGCGTCGGCGTCGTCATTCCGCCGTGGAACTTTCCGCTCGCGATCATGGCGGGCATGACCTGCGCCTCTTTCGTCACGGGCAACACCGTCGTCTTGAAACCCTCATCGGATGCGCCGACGATTGCTTACAAGTTTTTTGAGATTCTCGAAGAGGCGGGATTGCCGGTGGGCGTCGTCAATTTCATGACTGGTTCGGGCGCGGAAGTGGGCGATGTGATCGTCGATCACCCGCGCACGCGCTACGTCGCCTTCACCGGCTCGAAGGAGATCGGGTTGCGGATCAACGAGCGCGCCGCCAAACATCAGGACGGGCAAGTTTGGATCAAGCGCGTCGTCGCGGAGATGGGCGGTAAGGATGCGATCATCGTCGATGCCGATACCGATCTGGACGAGGCCGCGACGGGCGTGGTGCAATCGGCTTTCGGGTTTCAGGGACAGAAATGCTCGGCCTGTTCACGCGCCATCATTCACGCAGACGTGTACGACTCCATGCTCGAAAAGATCGCCGAACGCACGGAGAAATTAAAACTCGGCGACCCGACCGACGCGGCGACGAATCTGAGCGCGGTGATCAATCAGAAGGCTTTCAAGACGATCAGCGACTACATCGAAAAAGGGCGAACCGAAGGCGGGCGCGTCGTCGCGGGCGGCGGCTCGGACGGCGAGCAGGGCTTCTACATCGAGCCGACTGTTATCGCCGATGTCAAACCCGGCGACACCGTCGAGCAACAGGAAATCTTCGGCCCCGTCCTCGCCGTGATCAAAGCGCAGGACTTCGACGACGCATTGCGAATCGCCAACGACACCGAATACGGCTTGACCGGCGCGGTCTATACGAACGACGAAGAGAAGTTGGAGCGGGCGAAGCGCGAGTTTCATGTCGGCAACCTTTATCTCAATCGCAAATGCACGGGCGCGCTCGTCGGCGTCCATCCCTTCGGCGGCTTCAACATGTCGGGCACGGACTCGAAGGCGGGCGGGCGCGATTACCTCGGCCTTTTCATGCAGGCGAAAGTCTGGGCCAAGAAAGTGCGCGCCGGCCAGAACGCGCAGGAGAAACGCACGGCTATCTGAAGTTCAGATTGCTTCCTGAATCCACGGAGAAAATAACTAGATGTCCCTTCGTCTCCCTTCCGCGCGCACGCTGCCTGCGGTATTGATGTTTTTACTTTTGTTGAGCGGCGGTTTTGAGACGGCTTGGGCGCAACCGCAGCGCGCATCGGCGGCGGCGACACAACAGGCTTCCATGTTCTTCGCGGTCACGCGCCGCGCCGACGCAAGCATCGAGTTCGAGCCAATTGCGAGCTACCGGCGCGGGAATTTTGCCGGTTCTGTAACGGGCCAGTCGAGTCCCGCCGAACTCACGCGCTTCGCCAACAACTATTACCGCGCCGGTCAACGCTACCGTCTCATGTGGGGCGGCGCGCAGGCGGGCACGCTGGTCGCCAAACAGTCGCAGCGGGCGAGCGATTGCGCGAAGGCCGCCGCGATCGCCGACGTGCAGACCTCTGTGCGTCTCGGCGGAAACCTCATGGCGCTGGCGACCAACGCGCCGACCATCGGCCTTGCGAAGTCGTCGCGCCGTGCGCCGACCGACGCCGAACGCGCGCAAGTCAAAACTCAGGTTGAGAGGATTTTCCGCGAGAAGGGCGTGCCCGCCGCCGCCCTCGACAAGTTGCAGACGATCAACCTGACCGTTACCGATCTGAACAACGACGGCGCGGCGGAGCTGATCGGAACGTACATGATCCGGCGCGGCGAGACGGAAATTTTCATTGATCAATTGTTCGTGCTGGCCGAGCCTTCAGCGGCGGGCGGCGTCCGTGTCGGCGTCGCGCATCACGAGCAAATGAAAGGCGAAGAGTTCACTGACCCGGAGTCGTTGGAGAGCGTCGGGGAGAGCGCATTCCTGACGGAAATTCTGCTCGATCAACTCGACGTGGACGGAGACGGCACGGGCGAGGTCTTCACCATCCGCTACAGCTTCGAGGGGACACACTACGCGATTTATAAAAAGGGCGCGAAAGGCTGGGCGCGGATTCAGGAGTTTTACAACTACCGTTGCGCGTATTGATCCGGCGCGCGTTTAACGCTCCGTAAGCCCTCGCTCTCGTCTGATTCTTTGATTATGCGTTTAGTTTTCATGGGCACGCCGGAGACGGCAGTGCCGACGCTCAATCGATGTCTGGACGACGGCCACGAGGTCGTTGCCGTGTGGACGCAGCCGGACAGGCCGGCGGGGCGCGGCTACGGCGTTAAAGAGTCGCCGGTAAAAGAATTTGCGCTTGCACATGGCCTTGAAGTTGAACAACCTCAGAAAATAAAAACCGAACAAGCGCGTGATTTATTTGCGTCTTACGATGCCGACGTTGCGGTAGTAGTCGCTTACGGGCGCATCCTGCCCGCTTCCTTCCTTAGCGCGCCGCGTCGCGGTTGTCTCAACGTTCATTTCTCGCTACTGCCGAAACACAGGGGCGCGGCTCCCGTCAACTGGGCTATCGTTCGCGGCGAAACTGAGACGGGCGTCACGACCATGCGGATCGATGAGGGACTCGACACCGGCGCGGTCTACCTGCAACGCTCGACGCCGGTTGGCGACGACGAAACCGCGCCGCAAGTGCTGGCGCGGCTGGCCGAAGTAGGCGCGGAACTCCTGAGCGAGACATTGACGCGCATTGATGAACTTGAGCCGCGCCCGCAGCAAGATGCAGAGGCGACGCTCGCGCCGTTGCTCCGGCGCGAGGACGGATTGATCGATTGGAACGTGAGCGCGACGGAGATCGAGCGGCGCGTGCGCGGCTTTCAACCGTGGCCGAGCGCGCACACGCAGTTTCGCGGGCAGCGATTCGTCATCTGGCGCGCGGCGGTGCGCAGCGCGTTTGAAGCAGCGGACGATGATGAAAGCCAAGTCGCGATGGGAGGAATAACGAAAGCGCACGGAGATGAAATTATTGTGGAGTGCGGCGCACAGACGCAGCTGCAATTGTTGGAAGTGCAACTTGAAGGCAAGCGGCGCGTGAACGCGCGCGATTTTGTGAACGGGATGCGCGTACAGGCAGGAGAAAAATTGGGCTGACTTTTTCCGGCAATGGGTTAGAAATGGCAATTCGAGTGGTTGGAAAGAGCGGGGCGCAAAGCGCGTCTGGCAGGGCGGGAAACGCGCGGCGGGTGTCGCCGTCGCGGCGCACGGCGTTTGAGATATTACGGCGCGTGGAAGAGGAAGGCGCATTCGCGGCGGTGCTGCTGGCGAGCGCGACCGGGGAATTGCGCACAGATGATCGCGCTCTTTGCTATGAACTCGTGTTGGGCGTTTTGCGTCGCCAACTCTGGCTCGATCAATTGATCGAGCATTACGCAACGGGGCGCCTCGCTGCTAGTCTGGATGCCCCGGTGCGGCACGCGTTGCGGTTGGGGTTGTATCAATTGCGTTTCCTGTCGCGCATTCCCCAATCGGCGGCGGTTAACGAGTCGGTCAACTTAGCGCACGAGGCGCGTCTGCGTTCGGCGGCAAACTTTATCAACGCCGTGCTGCGCCGCGCGACGCGCGAGCCGGATTACGACCCGGCGACACGGGCGACGAGCGAACTCGAACGCCTCTCCATCGACACTTCGCACCCAGCGTGGCTGCTCGAACGGTGGATAAATTTTTTCGGCGCGACTGAGGCGGAAGCATTTGCCCATGCCAACAATCGCACGCCGCCCGTTGCGTTTCGCGTTAATCCGGTGCGTGCCCGCGTCGAGGAAGTGCTTGGGCGTGTGCGCGCGGCAAATGTCGCATTGCAACCTTCGCGAGTCACGCCCGGTGCGTGGCGCATTGAGGGGACAGGCGGCGGCGCGTTGCTGCGCGAGTTGGCGAGCGAGGGCGCGATTTACACGCAGGACGAAGCCTCGCAGTTGGTTGCGCATGTGCTGATGGGCGCGGCGGGGGCGGGCGAGCGTGTGTTGGACGTGTGTGCCGCACCGGGCAGCAAAACGACGCACCTCGCGGCGTTGGCAGGCGACCGCGCCTGCATCGTCGCGGGCGATCTCCACGGGCATCGTCTGCGTTTGGTGCGCGAGGCAGCGGCGCGGCAAGGGTTAAAAAATATTCAGACGGTCATGCTTGATGCCGAAGCCGCGCCGCTCCCTTTCGCGGATAACTCTTTCGCGCGTGTGCTCATCGATGCGCCGTGTACGGGGACAGGCACGCTCAGGCACAACCCCGAAATTCGCTGGCGCATGACGCCCGCCGACATCGTCGAACTTGCCGCGCGACAGCGACGCATTCTCGCGCACGTCGCGCGCCTCGTCAGCGGCGGCGGTCGTCTCATCTATTCGACCTGCTCGGTTGAACCGGAAGAGAACGAACAACTCGCCGCCGCGTTTCTGGAAACGCATCGTGATTTCTCTGTCGTGCCGCCGCCGAACGTGCCCGGACACTTGCTGACCGCCGACGGCGCAGCAGCACGCACATGGCCGCACCGCGACGACACCGACGGCTTCTTCATCGCCGCGTTTGAGAGGCAAAGGGGAGAGGGGTAAAAGGGAAAAGCACAAAGGGTGAAACCGAGTCAGGCTGGGTGAAAATAATTATTTGCTTTCATCTTTACCCCTGCCCCGTTCTATGTTCATCCCCTTGCTTGACAGTTTCAAGGGTGTTCGTGTATCTTCCGCGCTTCGTACATTCAAGCGACGGTCGGAGCCTTACTCCGACCGTCTTCACGGCAACAATTCAACCGCACGACTGATTTCATGCGGCGTCCTCATCATCGAACTCCAATACAACAGGTTGTTAGCGGGGAAGCGTTTCGCCCTATGCCAAGCCCTTAACCTGTTCTTCTAATTTGCGCCGACGACAAAAGATCGTCACCGCTCAGCGCGAATAGAAGGATGACATGAATCTCGCTCCGTTAGAGTTGAGCCAAAGATGCGATGTAGATTTTTGCATGGGCAACTCTGACGGAATAAATGACCGTTTTTTCAATCATAAAGATTGAGCGCAGTTAGGGACTTCCCAAAAAAATGCGTCTGAGGTGACTCAAAAGTGGGAGGTTCAAATCACGCTCATTCTCTTTGTCAAGAAGCATTTAGCTGAAATCCTGTGAAACAAAAGTGACGCTTGTTGGGGAATACCCATAATCCTGACGATCCGACATCTTGCTCGCATACATCAAGCTTAAAATTTACAACAGTAAGGACCATACATGCTTTTCACCCCTTGCGCCCGCCCGCGAATTGTTAACCATCCTCTTTCGTCTTGCTACGTCTTACGTGGCAGTTTCATGCTGCTGCTCTTGTGTCTTCACGCGAGCGCGTCCGGGCAAGCGCCCCCAGCCCCGACGGGCGTCACGGCCACGCCGGGCCAGCGGACGATTACTGTCAGTTGGGGCGCGTCCGTCGGCGCCGACGACTACATGATATGCAGCACCGATCAGGCCGACGGCAGCAACACCGGTTGCAGCAACGCCCCTACGACGAGTTACACGTTCACCAACCTCTTCAACAATCACACTTACTACTTTTACGTTCTCGCCAATAAAAATGGGGGATACCAGAGCGCCGCATCAAGCCGGGTGTCGGCCACGACTCTGCCGCTCGCCGCGCCGAGCATCACCGCCGTCACACCGGGGAAGGCCAAACTCACGATCAGTTGGAGTACGGTCGCCGAGGCTTCCTACTACGTGCTCGGGAGCGCCAACGCGGACGGCAGTAACGTCAGTTACAGCTTTCATTATACTAACAGCGTGGAGGTGGGCGGCTACAATGGCAGAACCTATCGTTTCTGGGTGTGCGCGAGAAACGGCGGCGGTGACAGCAGTTGGTCGCCGACCGTTTATGCGACATTGTCGCTGGATGCGCCGGGCGGACTGACGGCCGTAGCTGGCAAGGCTAAGATCACGGTCAGTTGGAGCGCTGTCGCGAATGCGGATTCGTATAAACTCTGTTCGACGAACGCCAACAATCCGACGGGCTACTCCTGTGAAATGAGCATCACCGGGCTGAGTCGCGTGATCACGGCTCCGGGCATTTATAACGGTCAGACCTACAATTACTATGTCATCTCAACGAATGCGGCGGGTGACAGCCCGAAATCTGACACAGTATCAGCGAGTCTTAACCTGGCGGCCCCGACAGGAGTAGTGGCAACGTATAATCCTGCCCACACACAAGTCACGGTGAGTTGGAATGCCGTATCCGACGCCGACTCGTATGTCGTAGTCAGGTCGACAACCGACCCGACTCCCAGCCCCGCCCCGGGTTGGAGTAATCTGGGAACTTTTACCGCCACCAGCTTCGTTGACGCTTACGCTTACACGGGCGTTCGCTACTATCAGGTTGTGGCCCAAAACGCTGCGGGCCAGGGCCTCAAGTCAATGGTAGTCAGCACAGATGGCCGGGTCTTCCCGTGCTCCCCGACGGAGCAGTGCGCCGTGCCTTACGACTACGGGTCCGGCGACGACCCGGTCAATTTAGCCACCGGGATGGAAGACTACAAGCAGCGCCCCGACCTGGTGGTCTACAACCCCGGCGGGCCGCAGGTCACTTGGCAGCGGCAGTACCTCGTCCATCAAGCCCTGAGCGGCTACGCCTCGCCGGGTTTAGCTAACGGCTGGGTGCATACCTACGACATATCGCTGCAAGGGCCGGCGACTGCGGGCACATGGGGGCCACTCATGTTGCGCTACTACAACGGTGCGGTTGAGACGCTGACGCCTGTGCTGGACGGCGCAGGGCAGCCGACGGGCACGCTGATGCCGCCCACAGGCGCGCCCTACCTCGTGCAGGGCATTGCGGGCGCGAGCGCCGGTGCATGGCAATCCGTCACCGTCACGGGGAAAGATCAGACGCAGTGGTATTTCACGCCGCTCTCATCAGGCGCCTACGCGCTTAGTCGGATCACCAACCGCATGGGGCAGAGCATCACGCTCACCTGGAGCGGGAGTCGTGTGCTCACACAGGTGAGTGACACTGATTCCGGCGGGGCGCTGCTCAGCCTGAGTTATGGCGGAGATGGCAGGTTGGCGAGCGCAACGGACAGGTATGATCGCCAGATCAGCTACGGCTACAACGCGCCCTATGGTTCCAATGCAGGTCTGCTGCGGACGGTCTCACAGGTGGTGAGTGTGGGCACAGGGAATCCGCCCGCACGCTGGACTTACGGCTACGCGGTGATGGGGCAACTACTGAACCGGATCACCGTACCGAGTGCGACGGGCAGCGGCACGAGCACTGCGACGATCAACTACGACTCGCTCGGTCGGGTGGCCTCGCTCGTGGACGCCAACGGTATCCAGCGCGTTTATACCTATAACGCCGGCACGACGCAGGTGCAGGTCAAGAATGCGGCAAATGTGGTCGTTCAGTCGTGGACGCAGAAGTTCACCGGGCAGCGCGGCACGGGCGTGACCGATGCGAACAACAAGAGCACGACCATCGAGTACAACGACCCGCAGAACCCTGGTAAGCCGACGCGCGTCACGGACAAGAACGACAAGGCCACGACCTACACTTATGATCAATACGGCAACGTGTTGACCGTCACCAATCCGCGCAACGTCACGACCACTTACATCTGGAACTACACGGCCTTCCCGCTCGGACGCCTGACGAGCGTGCAGGAGGGCGCGAAGCCCGCGACGACGGTCACATACTACGAGCCGAGCGGATTAGTGCAGAGCCTTATGTCACCTTCTCCCACAGGCAGCGGGACGGTGACGACCTTCTACACCTATGATAGCCTGGGTAATGTTTTAACCGTGGCGAGGCCGGGCAACAACGCCTCAAGCCAGATCACAACGACCTACAACTACACGACCGACGGGGCGTACACGCAGCCCGCGAAACCCGGCCAACCCCTCACTATGACAGACAATCTGGGGCACACGACGCACCTGCGCTAAGATGCGCAAGGGCGGGCTACGTCTGTGACGGACGCGCTGGGCTACGAGACGAACACGAGCTACACCCTCATCGGTCAGCCGGAAGAAGTGCAGCTACCCGCGACGGGGCAGACAGGCACGGGGCGCGGTCGCAACGTCAACGCTTACCTTTATACGGGCGGGCCGCTCGTGACGACGACCGTTTATGATGAAAGTAATGTGCAGGCGCAGCAGGTGTCACGGGGCTACGGCTTGGAAGGCGAATTGCTCTCCGCCACGGGCGGCACGGAACCTGTCACCTACACCTACGATGCGCTCTACCGTTTGAAGACCTTGAAGGACGGCAACAACAACCAGACGACCTACAACTACAACAACGCCGGGCAGGTGGCGAGTGTGCAGATGCCGGGCGGGGAGACCGTGCAGTTTCCCTCCTATGATTTTGCGGGCAATCTGCTTCAGCGCATTGACGGCAACAACGTCACGACGAATTATCTTTACAACGATGCGGAGAGTCTGCTGACCGACATTCAATATCCGGCCACGCCCGCCCTGAACGTGCATCTCGGCTATGACGGCTACGGCAGGCGCACCTCGATGACCGACGGCACAGGCAGTCACAGTTACGTCTATGGCAATGCGAACGAACTACAGAGCGCGACGACCACTTACAACGGGCTGCCCGCGCAGACCATCTCCTACAGTTATTACCCGGACGCCAGCCGCCAGAGTATGACGACGCCCGTGGGCGGCTTCGCTTATTACTATGACGGGGCGGGCCGCGCGTTGAGCCTGACCAATCCTTACAGTGAGGTTTCAAGTTGGACCTACTTCGATAACAACTGGCTGCGGGCGCAAACGCTCGGCAACGGCACGACGACGACCTACGGCTACAATGCGGCGGGGCAACTGACCGGCCTGCTCAACGAACAAGGCGACCTCCCGCTCTCCGACTTCGGCCAGATCGCCTATGACGGGGCGGGCAACCGGCGGTCGCTGCTGAGCGGCGCGACGAACTACCTCTACGACGCGAAGCAACAACTGACCCAAGCGCAGACGTTCACCAGCGGCGGAGTCACCACCGACACGTTTGCTTACGACGCGGCGGGCAACCCGACCAATTTCAAAGGGGCGACGCAGACTTACAACGCGAACAACCAGCCGACGGGCGCAGGCTTCACCCACGACGCGAACGGCAACCCGACCACCTACAAAGGAACGACGCTCT
>JBPCIP010000145.1:0-13383 GCA_051006195.1 Pyrinomonadaceae bacterium | reverse complement strand
TGGGAGTACGAGGCTCGCCACCGGCTCGTACAGCTTCTTACGTCACTCATGCCCACTCACGATACTCAAGGCTCGTGTCAATCCGTTCAGCGCAGTAGCTTGAGATTTCGGCTTGGATTATACCCCAGGTTGAGGCGCAAATTTGAAAGCATTTGCGCGGTTGATACGTTTTCCTCCCTTGCATGAATGCAAGGGTCTCCAACGAGGTTTTGATGAAGTTTTTCGCATTTTTAGAGGGATTGTCGGTGGCGCAACATAGGGAGGCTTTGCATGAATGGCAGAGGTGTCGGCTCCTGCTTATTAAAACCGAGCAGCGCCAGTTTGTGATAAATCTCGAAGATGATTGTCATTTGTGTGAGGCTGCTTGGGGAAGTTTGAAGGACGTGATCCTCGCGGGCGTTTCAGATGCAATTCTTTTGCAAAGAGAATTGACCAACGCTTGCCGCAAGCATACGCTGCAAGGCAGCTTTATCGCCCCGCCTTTCCCTTCTCCTTTGGGACGAGCCATTACTAAAGATTTGTTCGCAGATTTATTTACATCGTGGTAACTATGCTCAGGCGTTAATTTTTTTCGAGCAAGCTCTTAAGATTTTCGAAGAAAGTGATTTAACACAAAACATAACAATAACCCGTTACCACATCGGAGAGGTGCATGCGGAACAGGGTCAATACCAGACGGCTTTAGCCATTTTTGAAGACATTCATAAAATCCAGGAAGACAATGGCTATGAAATCAGCAAGGCTGGGACACAAGGAGAAATAGGAAGGATTAAAATTCTACTTGAAGTGTGGAAGAAGGGCTTCGGCTAATTGAAACAGCAAATCAAACTCTGGAAAGGATGGGCATTGGCTCATTATTAGCAGAAGGATACGTAGATTATGCCGTGGGACTTGCGAAGGCTGAGGGTGACAAATCAGCTAAAGATTTCCTTGATAAGCAGTGGACATATATTGAGCAACACGCTCCCGCTCATGTGCGGTCAGAAGCCTATGTTGTCCGTGCAAGGCTCAAAGCCGTCTTAGGGGATGTGACGGGCGCGGCGGCTGATGCGCGGGTCGCTCTGGACTTTTATCGGGAACAGCGGGTTGATAATGCCTTATCGAGAGAAGCCAAAGAGTTAGCCTCCGCAACTTTGGCGGGACAGTCGAACGGGTAAGATTCTTCGCAGTAACACTCTAAGAATTCATTCACAGTCTTTACCAGTGGACAGAACACTCAACGTCGTCGAACAAATCACCGAAGGCGAGGCGCGGTTCGAGCGCGTGCGGCGCGCGGCTGGACTGTTGCTCGCGCCCGCCGTGTTCATCGTGTTGTTATTGCTGCCGATGCCCGCGCTCAAGCCGGAGGCGCACCGGCTGGCGGCGGTGATGGCGGCAGTGGTGGTGTTGTGGGTGACGGAGGCGCTGCCGTTGCCCACGACGGCGCTCCTCGGCGCGGCGGCCTGCGTGGTGTTGCGCGTCGCCCCGGCAAAAGATGTGTTTGCGCCGTTCGCCGACCCGCTGATGTTTCTTTTCATCGGGTCGTTCATCCTCGCGCGGGCGATCTTTTTACACCGGCTGGACCGCCGGCTCGCCTTCGGCGTGTTGTCGCTCAAGTGGGTCGGGGCGCGACCCGGAAGGATACTTTTCGCGTTCGGCGCGGTGACGGCTTTCATGTCGGCGTGGATTTCCAATACGGCGACGACCGCCATGATGTTCGCCATCGGCATGGCGATCCTCGCTTTTCTCTTCGACAACGAGCAGGAGGGCGGAAGCAAAATCAATCGTCGCTACGCGACGGGCTTGATGTTGATGACCGCGTTCGCCGCCTCCATCGGCGGACTCGCCACGCCCATCGGCACGCCGCCCAATGTCATCGGTCTCGGCTTCATCCGCCAACTTCTCGGCGTCGAATTTCCCTTCTTCAAGTGGGCGATGATCGGAACGCCGGTCGTCATCATTCTCTTTCTCTATCTCAGTTTTTATCTGAACGCGTTGTGCCCGGCGGGCGTCAGTGAGATCGAAGGCAGCCGCGAGATGCTCGTGCGCGAACGCGCGCGGCTCGGCGCGTGGACGCGCGGGCAGCGGTCAACTTTGATCGCCTTCCTCGCGACCGTCGCGCTCTGGGTCGTGCCGGGAATCATCGCGCTCGTAGCAGGCGACCGGAGCGCGATCTATCAAGCGGTGAACCGGAGCGTGCCCGAAGCGGTGGCGGCGGTCGTGGGCGCGACGCTGCTCTTTTTGTTGCCGGGCGACGGGCGGGGCGAGCGCGCGATCACATGGGACGAAGCGGTGAAGATCGATTGGGGCGTGGTGTTGCTCTACGGCGGCGGGTTCGCGCTTGGCGTGCTGTCGTTTCAGACGGGTCTGGCCGAAGCGGTCGGGCGCGGGTTGACGGGATACCTGCCCATCAGCGGCGGCCTCGGCCTGCTCTTCGCTTCGACGCTCGTAGCAACTCTGACTTCCGAAGCGACTTCAAACACGGCTTCGGCCAACATGGTCGTGCCCGTCGTGATTGCGATTGCACGGGCGGCGGGCGCAGACCCGCTCGAACCCGCGCTCGGCGCGACGATGGGCGCGAGCCTCGGCTTCATGCTTCCGGTTTCGACGCCCTGCAACGCTATCGTCTACGGCTCCGGTTACGTCCCGCTCGGTCGCATGATCCGCTACGGCCTGTTGCTCGACGTAGTCGGCGTCGTCGTCATCGTTGCGCTCGTGCGGCTGCTTGTGCCTTTCCTGCGTTGACCCCTTTCGCGGCTGAAACCAATTATGCAACAAATTGTTTTTCTGGATCGCGACACACTACGCGCGGAGATCAGGCCGCCCGCGTTTGCGCACGAGTGGCGCGAGTATGCGGAGACGCACCCCGCTGAGGTCGTCGAGCGATTGCGCGGGGCGAGCATCGCCGTCGTCAACAAAGTCAAGATCGGCAGGGCGGAACTCGCCGAGTTGCCCGCCCTGCGTCTGATCGCGGTGGCGGCGACGGGCACGGACAACATCGATCTCAAGAGTTGCCGCGAGCGCGGCGTCGCCGTCACGAATGTGCGTGGCTATGGGACGCACGCCGTTCCCGAACACGTCTTCATGTTGATGCTCGCCTTGCGCCGCAACTTGATCAACTACCGGGAACATATGCGCGCGGGCGCGTGGCAGCACGCGACGGGGTTCTGTCTGCTCTCGCACCCGATCCGCGATCTGCACGAAAGCACGCTCGGCATCATCGGCTACGGCGCGCTCGGTCAAGCGGTGGGTAAACTCGCGCTCGCCTTCGGCATGAACGTGATCATCGCCGAACGCAAAGCTGCGCACGAGACGCGCGCAGGGCGCACGCCGTTTGCGGAGGTCTTGCGCGCAAGCGACATTCTCACGCTGCACACCCCGCTATCTGACGAGACGCGCCATCTCATCGGCGCGGCGGAATTTGCCTTGATGAAGCCGGAGGCATTGTTGATTAATTGCGCGCGGGGCGGCGTGGTGGATGAGGCGGCTTTAGTTGAAGCGTTGCGGGCGGGCGTTATCGAGGGCGCGGGCGTCGATGTCTTGAGCCGCGAGCCGCCGCGCGAAGGCCACGCGCTGCTTGAACTCGACTTGCCGAATCTGCTCGTTACGCCCCACGTCGCCTGGGCCAGCCAACAGGCGATGCAATCTCTCGCCGATCAACTCATCGACAACATCGAGGCGGAAGTCAGTAAATGGTAAATAGTGAATAATAAATGGTGGTTAGTAAACGGAAACCGCTTCCCACCATTTACTATTCACCATTATTGGTGTTCGTGTTCGGCGGTGTAGAGGCGGAGGATTTCTTGTCCCTGACGTGAGCGCGGGTCGATGGTGCGGTGGTGTTTGCGCCCCTGCATTTCCCAGATGGCCGTCACCTGCCCGTCTTTTTCCACGGCGTGATAGCTGATGTCTTCCGGGGCAGCAGCAGCAGCGGCATCGTCTGTGGTCTCGGCGGGCATCGTCTCCGCATTGTTGTTGGCCTCGCCAGCCTCGCCGCCCGCTTGCGACGGCGCTGCCTCCGCCGTCGCGTTCACTGCGTTCTCATTATCTACCATAAAGTTCCTCTCAAAATTGATCTTGATTCAGATGTTAATTGAGCGGGAATTGTGGCACAGAATAAACGGGCATGTCCACCGCTTCGCGCGCCGCCGCCTCGCCGACTCATCCGCAGAAGATGCCGCCACGATAAACACGGACGGCGTCTTGGAAGTTTTCGCGTAATCGCGTAACTTGCGTCGGCACAGCCGTGACGTTGATATGACCCTCATCGCTCGGCCCGCGTTGCCCCCTTTCTCCATATCGCCGCCAGCGCAAAAATCGACGCCCGTCGCGCCTGCTGCGCCCACCTTCCCGGCTCGCGTAGGTGCTTTCGCCGGTTGGGTGGACTTCTCGATGGGTGTGTGTGTGGCACACCGCGCGGCGCGGTAAGTTAATCGGCGGGGAGATTCATGCGCCGGAGCAGTTCCTGGAAACGCGCGTCGGCGCGCAGCGCGTCGAACGCAGGCTCGACCTTGATGTAGAGCATGAAGAAGCTGTGAGAGCGGTGGGCGTGGTCCAACTGCGCGAGCGCCCCTTCGTTTTCGCCGAGGCTGGCGAGCCGCTTTGCCGCGAAGTAGGCGTGACGCGCCGGGTCAATGTTTTTCTGTGCGGCCATGGCAGCGCGCAGAATCTTCGCGCAGCTCTGTCCCCGAAGGCTCCGACATTCAGCGCACCAACTTCGTCGGCGGCGCAAGTCCGGCGCAGCGCAACGTCGTCTTTAACGGTATCCGGCTCGTCACCGGCGGGAACGTCATCCGGAACAACTACCTCGGCACGAACGCGGCGGGCACGGCGGCGCTCAACTCCGGCAACGCCGGCGGCATCTCGCTCTCCGGCAACGGCAACTTTATCGGCGGCATAAACCCCGGCGAGGGCAACCTCATCTCCGGCACCGCCGTCGGCATCGGCATCGGCAACAACTTCAGCAACGGCGGCAGCAACAACACCATCCAGGGCAATCTTATTGGCACCGACGCGACGGGGCAGTCCGCCATCCCGAACACCACAGCGGGTCTTATTATTTCCAACTTCGGCAACGTCATCGGCGGCACGGCGGCGGGAGCGCGCAACGTTATCTCCGGCAACGGCCTCCCGACCGTACCCGGCCCCGGCCTCCAACTCGGCGGCTTCAGCACCTTCACGGGCAGCGCCCTCGTGCAGGGCAACCTGATCGGCGTCGCGGCGGACGGCACGACGCCCGCCGCTATCTCAGGCCGCGTCACGCTCGCTGCCAACGGCGCACCGCTCTCCAACGTCACGATCACCTTGACGAGCGGCGCGACGACTGTGGCGAACACTTTGACGGACGCGAATGGAAATTACTCCTTCGCCAACCTCGCGACGGGCGATTACAACGTTACACCGTCGAGGATGAACTACACGTTCGCGCCGCCAAGCCGCAACGTCGTGCTCAACGGCACGGACGCGGGCGGTCAGGACTTCGCCGCCACCCCGAACGCCGCGCCTTCGGCGGGCGGCACCACGATGCTCATCAGCGAGTTGCGCTGCGGCGGGCCGACGACCGCCGCAGCGGATGGGTTCGACACCGGCGACCGCAACGAGTTCATCGAACTCTACAACAACAGCGATCAGCCTTTCGACATCAGCGGCTTCGTGCTTGACACGGCGAGCGGGTTCTCGATCACCATCGCGCCCGCGACCGTCATCCCCGCGCGCGGACACTTCCTCGTCGCCAATTCAGACGGCTACAGCCTCAACACATACGCCGCGCCTGATCAAACTTACAACGGCGCGGACATCCCCGTCGGTTCCGGCATCGCGCTCTTCAACACGACGAACGGCGTGGTGGACGCGGTCGGCTTCGGCAGCACACCGTCGCCCTATCTCGAAAGCGCGGCGCTCGTCGCCGTCACCGAGCGCGTCGAGTACATCTACGTGCGCAAGCTCACGACGGGCCGGCCACAGGACACGGGCGACAACGCCGCGGACTTCGTGCTCGTCTCGACCGCTCCTGAGTCGTTGGCGAGCGCGCCTGCGGTTTTAGGTGCGCCGGGGCCGGAGAATTTGGGGAGCCACATCCAGCGCAACGCGACCGTGAAGAACCTGCTCATCGAACCTCAGGCCGGTTCCAGCGCGCCGCCCAATCGCCTGCGCAGCGGCACGCCTGTCGCGCACGGAAGCCAGGGCACGCTCTCCTTCCGCCGCCGCGTGCGGAACATGACGGGCGCGCCCGTCACCGCGCTACGCTTCCGCATCGTGTCTATCACCACGAAGGGGAGTCCGGGCGCGGGGGAGAATCAAGCCGATTTGCGCGCGGTAGATTCTTCGGACGTGGAAGTGACCACGAGCGACGGGGTGGTGACGGTGCTCGGCACGCTCGTCGAACAGCCTCCCGCGCAAAGCGCAAACGGCGGCGGCCTCAATTCGACGTTCACCAAAAAACCTTTCGCTAAAGGGAGCGGATGCCCCCGAATTTATTCGTGGGGAGGAAGCGCGGACAGTGGAAATCAAGTGCGCTTCGTCGTTTATATTAAGCAATCCCGTCGTGAGACAGTGTGTTCCCGAACAATCCGCACGCATCGAGTGATCCAGTTCCGCAAGGGACACTTGCCGCAACGCAGCTTGGCAAGTGAGCGATGCGATTGTTGCTCTCCCGTCGTGAGACGGTGGTACGGGGTAGCTTCCCCGACGTAACCCAACACAATCTGCTTCCGGGTTTGCGGAAATGACCCGGAAAAAGTAAGCAGGAGTCTCGCGTCTGAGGTCGTTTTAAGGTTGGTGCGTGTTGCGCTACCGAGTACCTCCGATTAGCAGGGACAAAGCCCCTGAATTTATTCATGGGGTTAGGTTACAGTGAACTTGCCCGGCGGCGCGCTGGCCGATGGAGCGACGCTCGACGTGCAACTCCTGCTCGGCGTCGAGGGGGGCGGCAGCTTCCGCTTCTTCGTCAACACGGAGGCCGTGATTTCGTCGCCAACTGTTATGGGTAAAACGGACAAGCGCACTTCAGGCAAAGCGGCGCGCGCGGCGAGCCGCCGCCGCACGACGCCGGGTGCGCGCTGACGAGAGCCAGGAGATTTCTCTGTCAATGAAAGCTAAAGGGGCCGGCACGCGCCAGCCCCTTTGATTTTGTCGCCAACCTTATCGTCAGTCGAGAGCGAATTTGCGGGCGCTGGGCATTAAATTGATTTCAGCATGAGCGCGAGCGCGACGGCGCGGCGCGGCGCGACGACGCCCCAGCCCTGCCGGTCGATCTTGATGCCGGGCAAACGCTCCGCCGTCTCGATCAGGATGCGCTTTTCGTGCAGGCTTGCTGTTTCCACAGCAAGCAGACGGGAAGGTCGTAGCGAACGGTGGCCGCGCGAACAAAATACTTAACATCTATGCAACTTCTGTTGTATAGTGCCCGCGCGGACACACAACAACCGTGCCGCCCGTGATCCTCACGGCAGCCCACAAGTCATTTGCATAATTGCCGGACTAAATCAAAACATGTGACATTGGGACACGAACGACAGATGATGGTAGGGGCAGGGCTTGTCCCTGCCCGTGTTTTCGCCGCCAATAGGCGGGCAACCACAAGGGTTGCCCCTACCATGTCCCATCGTTGTGTGGTTCGATTTAGAAAAGCGCGATAACGCTTTGCAGCAGGCTTAACGCGATCTCCGTCACCGTGTCCGCCGGTTCTCCGGCTTTACCTGTGCTGATGAACCCGTCTGCTGCAACCGTTGGCGCGGGTGGCGGCGGATCAGTTTTCATTGTTGTTATGTACCCATCCGCAAACGCGGGAAGGGTGAACGTGAGAGTGAGCACGATAGTGGCGCAGGTTTGCCGTAAATTTTTCATGTTTTCTCCTGACATTTGTTGTGAGTTGGACGGAAGTTAAAAGCTAACAGGTGTGGCCGGCGTTCGCACGCCGCCCCAACCCGATGGATACAACACGGCGCATCTTAACATTAGGATTGGTTAAGATGCGCCTTTTCGCGTCTGCTTGCTGTGTACACAGCAAGCATATGGAAAGGTAATCCTCACATGGATTTAGAAACAGAACTACTTCGACAAATCAACGATTCAACCCTCAGTTGCAGCGAACGCGCATGGCTGCGCTGTGAACTCGCCAAGAAGTTGGAAGAAGCCGGAAACTACGACGCGGCGCAGGATGCGCTGGGCGAACTCTGGCTGCACATGAACGAGCACCCGCAGGTATCAGGACTGGACACTCATACGCAGGCCGAAGTGCTGTTGCGCGTCGGCGTGCTTTGGGGGTGGGTGGGGAGCACCAGACAGGTAGAAGGCGCACAGGAGAGAGCAAAAAATCTAATCACCCAAAGCATCTCCATCTTCGAGACGTTATACGATACGAAGAAAGTAGCGGAAGCGTTAATCGATCTCGGATGTTGTTATTGGCGCGAAGGCGCGCTTGACGAAGCGCGTGTGGTGTTAAAGGACGCACTGGATCGACTTGGAGATATTGAGAGCGATTTAAGGGCGCTTGCTCTCTTACGAAGCGCAGGCGTTGAGAAAGATGCGACCCGCTACAGCGACGCCCTACGTATCCATAACGAAAACGCGCCTCACGTCGAGGCCAGCGACAATCACGCGCTCAAAGGTAAGTTTCATAATGAAGTAGCCACCATACTGGGAATTCTTGGCGCGGCAGAGCACCGGGAAGATTATACGGATCGAGCTATCCTTGAATACACCGCCGCCAGTTTCCACTTCGAGCAGGCGGGGCACCGCCGCTATCGCGCGTGTGTTGAAAGCAATCTGGGGACGTTTTGCTTCGACACGGGACGATTTAGTGAAGCCCACGACCACCTGATCCGTGCGCGCCGGTTATTCGTGGACTTGAAGAACGCGGCTCACCTCGCGCAGGTGGATGAGACCCACGCCCGCGTGTTTCTGGCCGAAGATAAAAACGTCGAAGCCGAGCGTATTGTCCGCGAAGCGGTGCGCGCACTCGAAACGGGCGGCGAGCAACGACTATTGGCGGAAGCACTCACGACACACGGCACGGCACTGGCGCGGACAGGTGATTTTCAACATGCCCGCCTGACCCTTGAGCGCGCCATTATCGTGGCGGAGCAGTCCGGCAACCTCGAGGGCGCGGGACAAGCGGTGCTCACCTTAATCGAAGAACTGGGCGAGTGGTTCGCTCCCGCCGACCTGAGCGCACTCTTCGAGCGGGCGGCGGAGTTCCTGAGAACCTCGCAGCATCCGGGTATCATCACGCGCCTGAACGATTGTGCGCGCCGCGTGCTCTACGTCATCACCCCGCAATTTACGCAGCCCGTGACAGAGCAAACTGAAAAATTTATCCCCCCTACCAACTGGGATGATATTTCCTTCTGGGGCGAGGTCGAGCGATACGAAGCCTTCCTGATTAAGCGCGCGTTCAAGGATGCGCGCGGCGTCATCACGCGAGCGGCTGCTCTGCTCGGTCTCGCGCATCAGTCTCTCAATACACTACTGAAAGAAGGCCGTCACAAAGACCTGCTCCCCTTACGCACGCCGCCGGAGCCGAGAAGGCAAAGCATCGCCCGCACCCGTACCCGCCGCTCCCGCTCCGAACCCGGCGCAGGGAAAACTATCAAGCCGCTCTCCATTTTACACGTCGAAGATAATGACTTAGTCGCCAACGGCGTGAAAGAGATGTTGACGATGGAAGGCTGGCGGGTGGAGATGTGCGCCGACGGCGCGCTCGCCCTCGACCGGCTGACGAGCCATGCCCACTACGACGTGATCATCCTCGACAACGAACTGCCGAACGTCAACGGCCTTGAACTCGCGCACTACGCACGACACTTACCGCATCGCCGCGAAACGCCGATCATCATGCTCTCGGCCAGTGAGAACGAACTTGAAGCGCGGCGCGCTGGTGCGAATGCGTTTCTGGGAAAGCTGGAAGATATAGGCTTACTGGTCGGGACCATCAATCAGCTACTTCAATAAGACGACAATATATGGGATGAGCGCGAAGGGTGAATGCTGCTCATCCCATAGGGCGCGTCCGCGTAATGGATGGTCGTGGACGCTGCCGCCCCTCAACCCAAAATCGCATGGTCGGAGAAGCAGGTGAATATTGAACTCTTGCCGGGCGGCGGGACAATTAAACAGGTGACGCTCACCAGCGATCAGAACCTGCGGAACATCACCATCGAAGCCGTGCCTGAGATCGCCGGCTTGGTCAGTGTCCAGCCAAACGCCATCTCCAGTGTCTTCGCTGACCAGCCGCAGGCCATTACAGCTTAGCGCATTCTACTTGCCGCAAATAGATT
The DNA here is from genome assembly GCA_051006195.1 of Pyrinomonadaceae bacterium. Taxonomy (GTDB): domain Bacteria; phylum Acidobacteriota; class Blastocatellia; order Pyrinomonadales; family Pyrinomonadaceae; genus JAIVJZ01. The sequence goes on along the minus strand of JBPCIP010000145.1, from coordinate 3,127 downwards.
GAATTCCGGACAAAATTGCGGTATGAGGCGCGGAGGCGAGCGCTAATGGGTTCGCCTCCGCGCCTGTGGAGGAACGGGCGCGATCTTATAACCCACGAGATTGTGAGAAGAGGGCGGCGCGCTGGGGCGAGGCCACGCGCCGCTTTTATTATGCCGGTGCTTTGGAGTGGTAGACATAGTTCACTTAGGAATACAGGGTAAGCTCATAGTTAAATTGATTTCAGCATGAGCGCGAGCGCGACGGCGCGGCGCGGGGCGACGACGCCCCAGCCCTGCCGGTCTATTTCGATGCCGGGGAGTCGTTCCGCCGTTTCGATCAAGACGCGCTTGACCTGTTGCGGCTTAAGTCGCGGATTGGCTTCGAGCATACAGGCGATGATCGAAGAGACAATCGGCGCGGCGAATGAAGTCCCGTCCACGTACTTGTAGTCTTCGCTGATCACGTCGGCTTCGCGGAATTTGATGGTGATGAGATGGCGCAGCAGCGAGGGGCGCAAATCGCGCGCGCTGTAGAGGTCTTCATCCACGTCAGCATGCGCTTCGATGATGCCGGGCAATTCCTCATCCAAGGCTTTGTCGAGCGTGGAGTAGAGTTCGGCCTGGTCGGCGGTGGACGTGTGCGGGAGGATCGGCGCAGGAACCCAGATGCCGGGCGCGATGATCTCCGGCTTTTGCAAACCGTCAATCGTCGGGCCGTAAGACGAGCGGTACATGCCGCGCCGCGCGCGGTCAAGCGAGTTCTGATCGTCTAGGCCGCCGACGGCGATTGCAGCGGGCGAGCTCGCGGGCGGCAACACCGGATGACCCGGCATGTGTCCGGCGTTGCCGGCAGCGCAGACGACGACCACGCCTTCACGCACGGCGCGCTCGACTGTCTGCGACAGCGAGTTGTTTAAATACGACTCTTCTTCGTCGCCGCCCGCCGAGATGTTGATGACGCGAATGTTGTACTGCGCGCGGTGCGCGAGCGCCCATTCGATGCCGTCCTGAATGTTCCGCTCGCTGATGCGACCAGAAGTGGCAAGTTTAATCAGGACGACGTTCGCTTGCGGAGCAATGCTGCGGTAGAAGCCATTTGAGAGCGAGCCGTTGCCCGCCGCCACCACCGAGGTCATCATCCCGTGCCAGCTCGCCGGGTCGCTCGTCTCCAGAGACGGTTTGGGGCCGGGCACGATGCTGTGATAGGCGAGGATGCGGTTGTCGGGCGTCGTCAGATCGGGGTGCCCGTAAAAACCCGAATCGAGAAAAGCAATCGTCACGCCGCGCCCCGCAAAGCGGTCGTCCGCGCCGAGACGCAGCGGCGTCGGCAGCACGCGCCCGCCCTGTTCGTAGATCGCCGCATCCGTTTCCAATTGGACGCGCGCCCGCTCGAACATCTTGACGCAACGCAGGCATACCACCCCGACCAACTGCCCCGCCGGAGCGTTGGCCGTCACCACCCCGCGCATCCATTCGTCGAGCGCTTCGAGCGGCGTCAACCCATCTTTCGGCTCGCGCCCGCACACCGGACAGACGGGGAAACCCATCGGCTTATCATGCGGAGCCACCGCCCCATCAACCGGAATCGTCTCAGCCACAATTCAAACCTCGCATCGGTGATAAGTAAAACGCGAACGATAACACAAGGCGCGCGGGTTGGTGGAATGTGCGCGAGTATTTGAAAGACCAAGGATGCGAGACGGCGCGGAGCGGTCTTTCGATGGTTGTGATTCCGGCGGCAGGCGTGTAATTTAAGCTCAAAACCTCAGAGGACTGGAGACACGATGGCACAACCACAGCAACCAGCAAGCGTGGCGGACATCTTCCGCCGCGCGCAGGCGATCCGGCGCGAGCAACCGGATTTGTCGATCAAAGATTTGAAGGCGCAAATCGTCCGCGAGTACCGGGGGGCGGAGTTTCCGCCCGTCTACAATCTGACGATCCCCGAACAGGACGCGCGTGCGCCAGAAGAGGACTGGTCCGCCGGTCTCTCGCTCGTCCTGCGCGGCATTCAACAACAAGACTGGAACGGCATCGCCGACGGCATCGCGCTCAGCCTCGACCAGACCGACCGCTATGAGCGCGAGCGCGGCCACGCGGGAGTCGCCGACGAATGGCATGACCGCAGCGTCGGCATCAAAGACCCGCTCGCCAAAGGCGTCGGCAAATGGATGCCGGAAGAGTTGATGAATCTGGCGGAGAGGTCAACAAAGAAATAGTCAGTTGTCCGTCGTCAGTTGTCCGTTGTTTGTGATAATCATGTGAGCTACTAAAGGCGGGATTGAACAACTGACAGCGGGCGACGGACAGTATTTGGAGAGGTTATGGGATTCCTGAGCAATTTGCTGCGCGACGGGTATTACCAAAAGGAAGAGCCGCGTGCGCCGGAGGCAATTGCAGAGCCGGACGTGATCATCAGCCCGGACACGCGGCGCACGAATCGCATCCCGCCGGGACAGTCGCGCACGCGCAAGTGGCCTGTGCTGGATGCACACGGCACGCCCGATATCGATCTCGCCAACTGGAAGTTTGAAGTTGAAGGGTTGGCGGAGGAGGCGCGAAGCTGGTCGCTCGAAGAATTTACGGCCTTGCCCGCCGTCAAAGTTTACGCGGACTTTCATTGCGTGACGCGCTGGTCGCGGCTCGACAACGTGTGGGGCGGCGTCTCGGCGCGCGAACTGGCAAAGCTGGTCCGCGTCAAATCCGAAGCGAAGTATGTGTCTGCGCTCGCTTACGATTACGGCTGGACGGCGAACGTCCCCATCGAATATTTCCTCGCCGAAGACTCGCTCATCGCGTGGTCACATGACGGCGAGGCGATCCCGCCCGAACACGGCGGCCCCGTCCGGCTCATCATTCCGCAACTCTACGCGTGGAAGTCGGCGAAGTGGATCAAAGGCTTGCGCTTTCTCGCCGAAGACAAGGCGGGCTTCTGGGAAGAGGGCGGCTACCACATGCGCGGCGTCCCCTGGAACGGGCGCGACGGCGAACGCTTCCGCTGGCAAAACGAATAGGATGAGTTTGAATCTTAAATTCCCCGTCAGCTTGCTGCGGGGTCGCCGAATAGAAAAGATGGGAGTCCAGAGGGAACGATGTTCCCTCTGGTCAAGGGCGGGGTCAATACCCCGCCCGCGAAGTCGAGGCGTGC